>DATKMF010000215.1:0-2645 GCA_035542015.1 Candidatus Cybelea sp. | reverse complement strand
TGATCGTCACTTGCATCTCGCTGCTGCTGGTGCTGCTGACGGGCGCCATGGCGGCCTGGGCTTTGGGCGAATACCGCTTCAAGGGCAACACGATCGTCGCGCTCTATATGGCGGTCGGCATCATGGTGCCGATCCGCCTCGGCACGGTCTCGATCCTGAAGATGATGGTCGGCCTCAACCTGGTGAACACGCTGACGGCGCTCATCCTGGTCTACACCGCCATGGGCCTGCCGCTGGCGATCCTCATTCTCGGGGAATTCATGGCCCAGATCCCGCGGGACCTTCGGGAGGCGGCGCGTTGCGATGGGGTCAGCGAGTACCGGATCTTCACCGCCGTGATCCTGCCGCTGATCCGGCCGGCGGTGGCGACGGTGGCGGTCTTCACCATGGTGCCGATCTGGAACGATCTCTGGTTCCCGCTCATTCTTGCTTCAGGCGACGGCAAGCAGACCATCACCCTCGGCGCCCAGCAGTTCATTGGGCAGTACGTGACCAACTGGAACGCGGTGCTGGCCGCCTTAAGCCTGGCGATCGCCCCAATCCTGGTGCTCTATATCGCCTTCTCGCGGCATCTGGTCCGCGGCCTGACCATGGGAGCAGTCAAATGATCATCCTCACAGGTGTCCGCCATGGCTGACGTCTCGCTGCGCGGCGTCTCCAAGTCCTTCGGCAAGGTCGAGGTGCTGCACGACATCAACCTCGAGGTGAAGGACGGCGAGTTCGTCGTCTTCGTCGGCCCTTCGGGTTGCGGCAAGAGCACCGCGCTCCGCATCATCGCCGGCCTCGAGGAGATCACCAAGGGCGAGCTCTATATCGGCGGGAAGCTGATGAACGAGGTGCCGCCGGCGGATCGCGGCATCGCCATGGTGTTCCAGTCCTACGCGCTCTATCCGCACATGACGGTCTACAAGAACATGGCCTTCGGCCTCAAATTCGCGAAGACCGACAAGGAGGAGGCCGACAAGCGGGTGCGCCAGGCGGCGGAGATCCTGAAGCTCACGCCCTATCTCGAGCGGAAGCCGCGCGACCTTTCCGGCGGCCAGCGCCAGCGCGTCGCGATCGGCCGCGCCATCGTGCGCGAGCCCTCGGTGTTCCTGTTCGACGAGCCGCTCTCGAATCTCGACGCCGCGCTTCGCATCAACACCCGGATCGAGATCGCGAAGCTGCACCGTTCGCTCAAGGCGACCACGATCTACGTGACCCACGACCAGGTCGAGGCGATGACGCTGGCGTCCAAGATCGTGGTGATCAACCAGGGCCGGGTCGAGCAGGTCGGGCCGCCGCTGGAGCTCTATCACCACCCGCAGAACCAGTTCGTCGCGGGCTTCATCGGCTCGCCGAAGATGAACTTCGTCGCCGGCAAGGTCGTCTCGGTCGATGCCCGCGGCAGCACGATCGACTATGGCGAGACGCAGCCGATCGTGGTGCCGGTCGGCGCCGGCGCGGCGAACCCGGGCGACACCGTGACCCTCGGCATCCGGCCGGAACGCATGGATGAAGGCACCCGCCTCGGCATGGTGCTTTCCGGGACGGTCGAGGCGGTGGAGCTGCTGGGCGAGGCCAGCTACATCCATGTGCGGCGGGACGACGGCACGCTGCTGACCGCGCGTTCGCCCGGCGACAGCCAGGCCAGGATCGGCACGAAGATCTCGATCTCGACCGGTGTCGATCACCTGCACCTGTTCGATGCCGCGGGCATCGCCTTCCCGCGCGTGAGCAAGGCCGACGCGGCCTAGCCGGCGACGGTCCGCTCAGCCGAGGCTGGCGGCGATGGCGCCGAACGCCCGCAGCAGCAGGTGATCGACCGCGTCGTCCAGCGGCAGCGGCTGTGACGACAGCTTGACGATCACCACCTCCGACGCCGGATCGATATAGATCCACTGGCCGTGGATGCCGATCGCGCAGAAGGCGCCGCGCTCGTTGCCGATGCTATACCACTTGCCGCGATAGCGGCCGCCGGGGATGAGCTTCGCCATGTCGCCAGCCGCCCAGGCGGCCGGGTCGCCCTTGGTGCGGATGTCGTCGATCCACCAGGCCGGCACCAGCTCGGCGCCATGGGCGCGACCGCGGTTCTTCACCATCTCGCCGAACCGCGCGAGGTCGCGCAGGCTGGTGCAGATGCCGCCGGCCGTCCTTGGCGCACCCATGCGATCGACCGTGACGTAGGCGTCGAACTCGGTGCCGAGGCGGCGCCAGATCACGTCGGAGAAGAGGTCGGCGAACGACCGGCCGGTCGCGCGCTCCAGGATCCAGCCGAGCAGATCGGAGTTCGGCGAGACATAGTGGAAGATATTTCCGTGCGGCCCCGGACCACGCCGCATGGTGGTCAGGAACCGGCGGAGGTCCTCGGGCTTCCCGCCCTCCGGCACCACGTTCCAGCCGGTCGCCACCCGGTAGCGCGCGAAGTCGCCATTGGCGTCGAGGTAGTCCTCGATGAAGTTGACGCTGACGGTCATGTCGAGCACATGGCGCACCGAGCAGTCGCCATAGGCCGATCCCTCGACCTCCGGAATGTATTTGGTGACCGGGGCGTCGGGATCGAGCCGGCCGTCGCCGATGACGATGCCGGCGAGGATCGCCGACATCGACTTCGAGACCGAGAACACGATGTGCGGCATCTCCGGCCGGAAGCCGACGTCGTACCA
>DATKMF010000214.1:0-28026 GCA_035542015.1 Candidatus Cybelea sp. | reverse complement strand
TGGTCGGTCTGTGAATTCGATTGCGGCTGAATGAGCAGGAAGGTCGTACGAGCAAGGAAGAAAGGTCAGCTGTCACAGGCATTCGGCGGCCCATGGTCGCTGATCAAAACGGACGTTGTCGAGCAGTACCTTAAGTTCTTCAATACCGCGCTAAAGAATCAGCAGTTCAAAAGGCTTTACATTGATGCCTTCGCGGGATCGGGCGCGTTCGAGAATGCTAAGCCAGCGTCTACCGATGATCTATTCGGTCCCCCGCAAAGTGAAATCCACAGCGGGTCTGCGCAGCGCGCTCTGAACGTCGCTCCGCCATTTGATGAGCTGATCTTTATCGAGCACAACAAGGACAACGTTGCTGCTCTGCAGGATTTGGCGAAGAAGTCAAAACACCCCAACGTCAGGTTGGAGAAGGGTGATGCGAATGTCGTCTTGCGGACGATATGTGGTGCTCGAGACTGGAAAGCCACGAGAGGCGTGATCTTTCTAGACCCTTTTGGAATGAACGTCGAATGGGAGACTTTGAAGCGCATCGCAGATACGCGCGCATTGGACGTTTGGTACCTATTCGCTCTTGCGGGCCTGGTACGAAATCTGCCCGTCCGCTCGGGAAGGCTTGATTCAAGCAAACGGGCTGCGGTGACACGCGTCCTTGGCACAAACGAATGGTACGATCGACTATATGCGCCGTCTCGAGACATGCCTCTGTTCGAGGAAACGCCATCGGCATCTCTTCGCGAGGCATCAGTGGATCAGATCGAAGCTTATGTGAAAGAGAGATTAGGTGTGTTGTTTCCCTTTGTGGCGTCCCCGCTCCGACTGAGGACTCAGAAGAATAGTTCGCTCTTCAGTTTGTTTTTCGCCGTG
This sequence comes from Candidatus Cybelea sp., assembly GCA_035542015.1. Lineage (GTDB taxonomy): Bacteria > Pseudomonadota > Alphaproteobacteria > Dongiales > Dongiaceae > Dongia. The sequence goes on along the minus strand of DATKMF010000214.1, from coordinate 27,165 downwards.
TCAAATCCGAGCACAAGGGCGAAGGAGTTGGCCCAGAGAGCCGTACCATATCTTCTTAAAATGGCATGATCGCGTCGCGATCTTGCGGCTCTCCAGCTACTCGCACGCACTGCTGTGATGTCTTCGACGTGCCGTTTCTCGACTCCCCGAATTCTTAGGAAGCGGCTCGGATTTAGAGTATAATCGGATCTGCTGTTTGACATCGTGAGCGCATGAATACGGCGACCACTTATACCGGGCTTATACAGAACGCAGAATCGATTCCGCCCCTCGGAATGGCAACGCGACGTTCGTCGTCAAAGGGTTAGGCCGGTTGGGCAGCGCTGAAAACAGGGGGAGGGCGTAAAGGTATCGCTCAGGGAATGGCGGCGGAGCTCTTCGCCTCGCGCGCGCTCTTCCTTTGCCGCACGCTCTCGCTCTTCAGCTGCCCGCACGCCGCCATGATGTCTTCGCCGCGCGGCGTCCGGACCGGGCTGGCATAGCCGGCGTTGAAGACGATCTCGGCGAACTTGGCGATCGCTTCGTTGGTCGAGCGCTCGAAGGGCGCGCCGGGCCATGGGTTGAAGGGGATGAGGTTGACCTTCGCCGGGATGCCCTCGATCAGCTTCACAAGGGCGCGGGCCTCGGCCGGGCTGTCGTTGACGCCCTTCAGCATCACGTATTCGAAGGTGATGCGCCGCGCGTTGTTGAGCGTCGGGTAGTCGCGGCAGGCCTGGATCAGCTCGGCGATCGGATACTTCTTGTTGATCGGCACGATCCGGTCGCGCAGCTCGTCGTTCACCGCATGCAGCGAGATCGCGAGGTTGACGCCGAGCTCGGCGCCGGCGCGTGAGATCATCGGCACCACGCCGGCGGTCGAGAGCGTGATCTTGCGCTTGGAGATCGAGATGCCCTCGTGGTCCATCACGATCTTCAGCGCCTTCGCCACATTGTCGTAGTTGTAGAGCGGCTCGCCCATCCCCATCATCACGATGTTGGACAGGAGGCGCCCGTCCTGCGGGCTCGGCCATTCGCCGAGCGCGTCGCGGGCGTTCATCACCTGGCCGACGATCTCGCCGGCGGAGAGATTGCGCACCAGCCGCTGGGTGCCGGTGTGGCAGAACTTGCATGTGAGCGTACAGCCGACCTGGGAGGAGACACACAACGTCCCCCGGTCCTCCTCCGGGATATGCACCGATTCCGCTTCCTGGCCGTCGCTGAACTTCAGCAGCCATTTGCGCGTGCCGTCGATCGACTGGCGATCGACGCTGACCCCCGGCCGCCCCACCTCGAACCGCTCGGCCAAGGCGGCGCGGAACGGCTTCGAGAGAGTCGTCATCTTGGCGAAATCGGTCTCGCCGCGGTGATAGATCCAGTGCCAGAGCTGGCGCGCACGAAAGGCCGGCTCGCCGATCTCCGCCATCAGTGCCGTCAGCTCATCGCGCGCGAGTCCGACCAAAGTCCGCTTCGCATCGGTCTCGGGAGAGGGCGCCTCGAACAAGGCAGCATGCAGCTGGGTGCTCATCGTGGCGCCCTCACTGGCAAGCCTTCACCGCCGCGTCGTAGGCGTCGGAGAAGCCGCTCAAGTTGTAGGTGTCCTGCACCTTCTCGCCCTTGGCCGAGACGATGTTGGCGACGAACCAGTCGGCGCGCTTCATGGCGGCGACCATCTGCTGGTCCTGCGTATCGGTGTCGGCCCAGGCGCGGCCGACCGCGAACTTCTTCAGGGTGAAGGTCTTCCAGGTGCGCCGTCGGCCGATCTTCACCGCCACGATCTTGCCGTCCTGCGGCGGGAAGCCCAGCACCACGCTCACCTGGTCCTTGGCGGCGGCGTCGGGCGCCTGGATCACCATCAGCGCCACCTCGCCGCGGTTCAGCGCCTTGCCGATCGTGCCGCTGGGCGAGGATTGGGTGTAGCACATCAGCCGGCCCTTATCCTCGAAGGTGAAGGCCGACCAGGACTTGAAATGGCCGACCGACATCGGCACGGAAGGTGTTGCGCTGGGCGGCGCCGCGTTCTGCGGCGTCGCCGGTTGCGCGGCTGCCGGCGCGGAGGGGACGGGCGGCGCCGCGGGATCGGCCGGTGCCGCCGGGTCGGCGGATTGCGCCAGCGCCATGGCGGCGCTCCAGACGAGTGCCGCCCCGGCGAAAGCGAGAAGCGTCGGTGTTCTGGTTCCAGTCATGGTGCCGGGATGTATCAGTTGGCTCGGCGAAAATCCACCGGCAAAGGCCTCATGGCTGCCCCGCGCTCACTCGGGTTTGCCCAATCCTTTCAACCGGTTCCGCTTCCAGATCGGGAGGCCGTGACGATGCGCCCGGCGCGCCTGATGGGGGCCGCCCACCCGCACCGGCCGTTCGGCGAAGCGGCCGAGGCTGATCATCCGGTCATACATCACGATCGCGCCGGCGACCGCCAGATTGACGCAGAACTTGGTCGGGATCTTGACGATGAAGTCGCAGCGCGCCTGGAGCTCCGGCGAAAGCGAATCCTGCTCGGCCCCGAGCACATAGGCGGCGGCGAGAGGATGGGTGAAGCTCGGCAGTTCGATCGCGTCCTCGGTGATCTCGATGCCGATCAGGCGGCAGCCGAGGGGCAGGGTGAAATCGGCGACGCCGTCATAGAGCTGCACCGGCAGGCTGCTCATCGCCGACGAGGTGTCGCTCGCCAGCACCGCACCGACATCGAACTCCGCCTTGATGGCGAAAGCGAAGCTGGCGTTGAAGGCATGGGCGGTCCGGAGTACGGCGCCGAGATTCATCGGCTTCGAGATGCCTTCGACGCCGATCCCGAAATAGCCGCGCGGTCCCCCGGTGGTTGGCTTGGTCGCCGGCGCGGTGCTGGCTCTCTCTCGACTGTCCGACATGATGCCGCCGACCATAGCGTCCCGGCACCGGCGCCGCTACTGCGCCGGCTTGGTCGCCTCGCCCCGATCCGCCTCTCGGGTCGCCAGCACGAGGCCGAGGATGATGATGATGCCGCCGAGAATGCCGTTCCAGCTCGGCACCTCCTTCAAGACGAGGACGCCGAGGATGGTCGCCACCACCGGCTGGGCATAGCCCATCAGGGAGGCGAGCCCGGTCGGCACCGTCTTCAGGCCGCGGTTGAAGAGGATGTAGCCGGTCAAGGTGATCGCTGCATAGAAGAGGATGTAGCCCCAGCCTTCCGGCGTCTGCGGAACGCTCCGGCCCTCGATGAGGCCGAAGGGCAAAGCGGTCAGGGAGGCGAAGAACATCAGCCAGAAGGAGACGATCATCGTGTCATAGGCGCGGCAGAGCCGGGCCGAGATCAGCAGCGAGCCCGCGTAGCAGAAGGCGGCGCCGATCGCGAGCAGGTCGCCTTCGAGGCTGGACGTGCCCGAGCCGCCGTTATGCGCCACCATCAGCAGCAGCCCGAGGAAGGCGATGCCGCCGCCGGCGGCCAGCCGCCGGGTGATGCGCTCCTTGAAGATGAGGTAGCTCGCAACCGCCGCGATCACCGGATAGACCATCACCAGGATGGTGGCCTCCAGGATGGTGGTCTTGATCAGCGCGGTGTTCCAAAGCATCAGGTCGCTCGACAGCAAGGCCCCCGCGACCGCAACGCCGAACATGGCGCGTCGTGGCAAGAGGATCGAGCGCCGGATCAAATAGAGCGCCACCGGAAGACCGACGAACAGCCGCCAGAAGGCGGTCGCCGCGGGATCGACCGGGCTGTCGCGCACCAGCACCGGCCCGACGCCCGACAGAATGACGGCGAAGACCATCAAGTTGACTGCGGACCGCACCCTGTCCCCAAATTGTCGCGCGCGCCCGGTTAGCCCGATTCGCGCCAGCCGCCTCTCCCGGCGCCACACTCGCGCGGCCGGCGCGCTTCGTCAAACAAAAGTTGTTGGAGACCGGAGTATGTGTTCCGGCGTCACAGCCGAGTGCCGGGGTGGTGAGGCGGATCTATCGCGGCACGGTAACGTCCTTGACCCAGGGCCAGCCGAGCGCCCCGGCATGTTCCTCGATCGCGACGTCGGCGCCGACCTCGGTCAGATTGTAGAAGTCGCAGCTGGTGGGGATCTCCGAGGTCCAACCATCGCCCGGCCACCCGGAGACGCGGATATGGCAATGGACGCTCCCCTTGCGGCCATGGGTGATCCAGCGGTCGGTCACCTCGGCCTGGACCACCCGCGATGGTGCCGGATCGAAGTCGAAGTCATAGTCGCGCAGCTCCGCATAGGCGCTGATCGTGGCACCGATGCTGCCGACCAGAACGAGCTCCAGCAGCACCATGTGCGTGCGAGCCGAATGCCCGAGCACCAGGAGCGTGAGTGCCGCGAGTAGCACGACCACGCCCGCACCGATCAGCAGTGCCGGGACAATGGGTTCTCCGGAATCGCGCAGGAAGGGATAGTCCGGGAACATGGACAGGACCTGCCAGGCCGCATTGAGCGCCAGCCCGGTGCTGATCGAGAGAATGACGGCGGCGCGTTTGGGGAAGGGATCGCGGTCATCCTTCACGGATCCACCGTCGCGCTCGATCCGGCCTGCCGTTTCACTGAGGGCCGGCACCACGCGCTTGCAGGCCTCGGTGACGGAACCCTTGTCGGATGATCTCGGGCTGACCACGATCCAGAGTCGCCCGGCATGGACATTGATGCGCTTCAGCGTGCCGAGGCACGCGGCGCAGTCGCTCATGAGCCGCATGATCGCGTCACGCAGGGTCGTATCGGTCTGCAGCATCCGTTCCACCGCCGGATCGTCCGAGACGACATAGACCGCCTGGTCGAAGGCGACGTCTCCGGTCTGGCATTCCTTGGTGAGACCGATGCTCTTCGACCAGCGGTCGAACGTGCCTTCAGGCTTCAGCTGGAAGGAGAAGCCATCGCTGCAGCGGACGCCGACCTTCGCGCCGGTCACCCGACCATGCTTGGCGGTCGAGATCGAGTATTCGTAGGCGACGCCATCAGCCTGGCCGGCGGTGCCGTGCCAGGAGACGGTGAGACGCCAGATCAGCGACGAGATCGATGCCGCCGCCAGCGTCACGAAGCCGAACAGGAACCACATTCAGGCGCCCCCGCGCCTCAACCGGAAAGTGGATGTCCTTATAGACTACCCGACCGAAGCCCCGCCAGCACCAGTTGCAGGACGGCGCGGATCTCGGCGGTGTTGTCGCGGCCGCCGGATTCCTTCACGTGATAAGGATGGTGGAAATGCAGAGTGGCGTGGAGCACCGCGCGCGCGGCGCGGTCGAAATCCTGCACGGAGAACTCGCCTGCCGCAGCGCCGTCGCGGATGATGGCGGCCACCTGGCGTCGGAGCTCGGCCACGTGCTCCTCGGCGACCTCGCGCACCGCCTCGGCGACCGCATGATAGGCGGCGAACAGCTCCGGATCGTCCAGCACCTTCGCGCGCTTCGCCGCGGCCAGCGTGAACACCCAGCGCTCCAGCCGTTCCGCCGCGCTGCCGCGCTCGGCGACGATCAACCGCAGCGGTTGCATGATCTTGTCGAGCCAGCGATGCGCCACCGCATCCTGCAGCTCGGTCTTGCTGGCGAAATGGCGATAGACGTTGGCGTGGCTCATCTCCAGCGCACGCGCCACGTCCACCACCGTCATCTTGCCGATGCCGTGCTTGCGCAGCAGCTCCTCGGCGGCGAGCAGGATGCGCTCGCGCGTATCGGCGGACTTGCGCTCGTCGGCCGTGGCCTCGACCGGAGGCGGCGCAGCACGCGCCGCGGCGCGTGCTGCCTTCTCCGCGCTCTTCTGCGCGAGGGTTCTCGGTTGTGCGTGATCGCGGCTGCTCATGCCCTCCTTATCAGGCGGATTTGCGCTCGCTGTCCAGCATCGCCATCTGATGCGCGTCGTAGCGCGTGCCGGCGATGGCATCGGCGGGTACCGCCGCCTCGATGCGCGCGAGGTCTTCGGCCGAGAGCCTGAGATCGAGCGCCGCCAGGGATTCGGCGAGCCGCTTGCGGCTCTTGGTGCCGATCAGCGGGAAGATGTCCTTGCCCCGCGCCGCCACCCAGGAGATGGCAAGCTGCGCGGCAGTCGCGTTCTTCTCCTTGGCGATCGCCGCGAGCTTGGCCACCAGCGCCTGGTTCTTCTCGAGATTCTCGCCCTGGAAGCGCGGGGTGCGGCCGCGGAAATCCTTCGGGCCGATGTCGCTCGCCTTCAAGCCGCCGAGGAGACCGCGCGAGAGCACGCCATAGGCGGTGACCGCGATGCCGAGCTCGCGCAGGGTGGGGAGAATCTCCGCCTCGATCCCGCGGGTCACGATCGCATATTCGATCTGCAGCGCCGCGATCGGATGCACCTTGTGGGCGCGGCGGATGGTCGAGGCACCCATCTCGGAAAGGCCGATATGGCGCACATAGCCGGCCTTCACCATCTCGGCGATGGCGCCGACCGTGTCCTCGATCGGTACCGCGGGGTCGAGCCGGGCCGGCATATAGAGGTCGATGTAGTCGGTGTTGAGTCGCTTCAGGGTATAGGCGAGTGCCGTCTTCACCGCCGCCGGCCGGGTGTCGAAGCCGACGAAGCTGCCATCAGGGCTGCGCTGGGCGCCGAACTTCACCTGGATGAAGGCCTGGTCGCGCTTGCCGCCCTTGAGAGCCTCGCGGAGGATCAGCTCGTTGTGGCCCATGCCGTAGAAGTCGCCGGTGTCGAGCAGGGTGACCCCGGCCTCGAGCGCCGCATGGATGGTGGCGACGCTCTCCTTCTCGTCGGCCGGACCGTAGAAGTCCGACATGCCCATGCAGCCGAGCCCGACCTCCGAGACCAGCGGTCCGTTCTTACCGAGAGGGCGCTTATCCATCGGCTTTCCTCCATTTGAGTGAGAAGTGACAAATTATGTCAGTTGTCACTAACGTCAAGGGGGCGGAGAAACTTTTCCCGCAGGGTAGCAACGGCCCGATCGATGAAAAGGCGCACTTTGGGGGCGAGGTACCGCCCGGCCGGATGCACGATATGGATCGGGATCGGCGGCTGCGGCCGGTCCTCGAACAGCTGCACCAGCCGGCCCTCGGCCTCCTGCTGCGCCGACTGGTAGGAGAGCAGCCGAACGATCCCGCCGCCAGCCGCCACCGCATCCAGCGCCGCCTGGACCGAGTTCACGAGCAGCCTCGGCTCAACCTGTACCGTCACGGTTTGGCCGCGCTGCTCGAAGCTCCAGCGATCGATCACTGGGCGCGTGCCGGTCGTCGCGATGATGGCATGGCCGGCGAGGTCGCGAGGATCGCGGGGCCTGCCATGCGCGGCGAGATAGGCCGGGCTGGCGCAGCAGACCTGGTGCACATGACCGACCAGGATCGCCTGCAGGCTGGAATCCGGCAGATGCGCGATCCGGAGCGCCAGATCGATGCCCTCATCGGTCAGCGAGACGATGCGGTTCAGGAGCAGGAGCGAGACCTCGACCTTCGGGTATTCGCCCATGAAGTCCTGTACCAGCGGCAGGATGTGGAGCCGACCGAACATCTCCGGCGCGGTGATGGTGAGGAGCCCGCGCGGCTCCGCCCGCTCACCCTGGGCCGAGAGCTCCAGCTCGGCGAACTCGCCGAGCGCCCGCCGCGCCTGGTCGAGGGTGCGCCGGCCGGCATCGGTCAGGGCCACGGACCGGGTCGTGCGATTGAACAGCCGGACCCCCATCCGCGCCTCCAGGCCGGCGACCGCCCGGGTCACCGCCGCTGGGGCGCGGTTCAGCTTCCGCGCGGCCTTGACGAAGCTCCCCGCCTCCGCCGCGGCTACGAACAGCTCCAAGCTCTCCAGTCGATCCACGATTATGCTCCAGATCGAAATTCTAAGCGTCACAATAATCCATTTATGCCTTACCTAGAAACACTACATCCTCCTCGACAAGGACGGAGGCAAAGCCATGAGCGACCTGAGCGAGACCCTTCCGCTGCTCTCCCCCTGGCATGCCGGGGAGCGGATGGCGCAGGACAGGGCGGGGACGGCTGAGCACATGGCCGCCATCGGCCCCCGCGTGATCCGCCACTTCATGCCGGACCAGCACCGCGCCTTCTTCGCGCAGCAGCCCTTCATCGTCGTCGGCTCACTCGATGCGGAGCGGCGCCCCCGGGCCTCGATCCTGGCCGGTCTGCCCGGCTTCGTCTCCAGTCCGCATCCACGGCGGCTGGAGGTCGAGGCAAATCCGGTGCCCGGCGACCCGTTGGGAGAAGCGCTCGTTGTCGGTGCCCCCTTGGGCATCCTGGGCATCGAGCTGCCGACCCGGCGCCGCAACCGCGTCAATGGCAAGGTCGTCGCCCGCGACGAGGCGGGTTTCGCCCTGCATGTGACGGAGAGCTTCGGCAACTGCCCGCAATACATCCAGCGCCGCGACTACACGTCGTTCGGGCCGCGGGCGAGCAGGATGGAGCGCTTCGACGGGCTCACCGGGGAGGCAGCGGCGCTGATCCGCGGTGCCGACACGATGTTCGTCGCCAGCGCGGCGCCGCGCGACGGGGGCGACCCATTCACGATCGATGTGTCGCATCGCGGCGGCCAGCCGGGTTTCCTGGGGATCGACGCCGAGGGACGCATCGTGGTGCCGGATTTCCGCGGCAATGGCTTCTTCCAGACCATCGGCAACCTCCTTGCCTTCCCGCGGGCCGGGATGCTGATCCCCGACTTCGCGACAGGCGATCTGCTGCAGGTGACCGGCGACGCCGAGGTGGTGTGGGACGGGCCGGAGGTCGACGCGATCGACGGGGCCGAGCGGCTCTGGCGGGTGACGCCGCGCGAGGGCCGCTGGCTGCGCCAGGCCTTCCCCCTCGGTTTCGGCCCTGCCGAACTCTCGCCCAGGTCGATGGCGATGGGGACGTATTCTTCACCGACGACGCCTTAGGCGAGCCTCCCGCTTGGTGCAGACCAGATCACCAGTCCTTGCGGTTGTGTGACATGGGTGCGGCAGCAAACATGCAGCTCGATGTCTGCGCCGCATAACCGAAGTCCCGGAGAATCCCTTTGACCAACATGGCCGCAACCGCCGATCGGAGCGATGCGGAGAAGACCGCTCTCCTGGTGTTGCTGGGCGTCAGCTTCAGCCACATGCTGAACGACATGCAGCAATCGCTGCTGCCCTCGATCTATCCGATCCTGAAGCAGCAATACGCGCTTTCGTTTGTGCAGGTCGGTCTCATCACCCTGACTTTCCAGATCACCGCCTCGCTGCTGCAGCCGGTGGTGGGTTTCGTCACCGACAGGAGGCCGCAGCCCTATGCGCTGCCGCTCGGCATGGGCTGCACCTTGGTCGGCCTCGTGCTGCTCGGCTTCGCCTCGAGCTATCCGGTTCTGCTGCTGGCGGCAGGCATGGTCGGCATGGGCTCCTCGGTCTTCCATCCCGAGTCCTCGCGCGTGGCGCGGCTGGCCTCGGGCGGACGCCATGGGCTCGCGCAATCGGTGTTCCAGGTCGGCGGCAATGTCGGCTCGGCGATCGGGCCGCTGATGGCCGCCTTCATCGTGCTGCCCCATGGGCAGGTCAGCGTCGCCTGGTTCTCTCTGGCGGCATTGCTGGCGATGACGGTGCTTTTCGGCGTCGCCAACTGGTACCAGACCCATCGGCGCATGCGTGCCAAGAAGGCGAAGGCCGACTACGTGCCACCGCAGCTCGCCAAGCGCCAGGTGACGGTGGCGCTGCTGGTGCTGCTCGCGCTGATCTTCTCCAAGTTCTTCTACACCCAGAGCCTCACCAGCTATTACACCTTCTACCTGATCGACCGGTTCCACGTGTCGGTGCAGACCTCGCAGATCCTGCTCTTCGTCTATCTGGGCGCGTTCGCCGCGGGCACGCTCGCCGGCGGGCCGATCGGCGACCGCATCGGGCGGAAGCGCGTGATCTGGTTCTCGATCCTGGGCCCGCTGCCCTTCACCCTGCTGCTGCCGCATGTCGATCTTTTCTGGACGGTGGTGCTGACCGTGGCGATCGGCCTCATCCTCTCCTCGGCCTTCTCCGCGATCCTGGTCTATGCCCAGGAGCTGGTGCCGGGCCGCGTCGGCATGATCGCCGGCCTGTTCTTCGGGCTTGCCTTCGGGATGGGCGGCGTGGGTGCCGCCGTGCTCGGCGACATCGCCGACAAGACCAGCATCGAATACGTCTACAGCCTCTGCGCCTTCCTGCCCGCGATCGGTCTCTTGACCGTGCTGCTGCCGAACCTCGAGACGGCACGACAGAGGATGAAGAAGTCGACGGTGTCGGCTTGAACCAACCGTGATCGTCATGCCCGGGCTTGACCGGGGCACCTCGCGGTTTCCTTGAAAGAAGCCACTTGGCGGAAGATCCCCGGGTCAAGCCCGGGGATGCCGACATAGAGAGCTAACGCGTCGCCGCCTTGTTCGGCACCAGGGAGAGGCCGATCAGCACCGCCAGCGTCGCCGCGGTGAGGATCATGGTGAGCGCGGCGCCTTCGAAGACGTCGCCGCGGTCGGTGAGTGCGAAAATGCCGACCGGCAAGGTGACCCAGCCCGGCGGATAGACCATCACCGTCGCGCCGAGCTCGCCCATGGAGAGCGCGAAGCTGAGGCTGAAGGCCGCCAGCAGATAGGGCCGCATCAGCGGCAGCAGCACATGCCAGAGCCGATAGGCCGGCCTGGCACCGAGGCTCGCCGCCATCTGCTCGTATTCCGGCGCGATGCGCGACAGACCGGCCGAGACGTTGCCGTAGGTGAAGGCCGAGATCAGGATGAAATGCGCCAGCATCACGATCAACGTGGTGCCGTTCAAGAGCATCGGCGGCTGGCTGAAGGCGACCAGCAGGCCAAGGCCGACCGAGACCGAGGGCACGGCGCTCGGGATGAAGAACAGCAGGTCGAGCGCGCGTTTCGGCAGCGTCGGCAGATTGCGCAATGCGAGCGCCGCCCAGGCGCCTAGGGTCAGCGCGACGCTGCTGGCGACCAGGCCGGTGATGACGCTCACCCGGAGCTGCGCGCCGGGATCGCCGGTCAAGGCGACACTGTAGTTGGCCAGCGTCAGATGGCTCGGCAAGGCGCCGTTCCACTGCCCGGCGATCGAGGCCAGCGCGATCATGCCGATCGGCAGGCCGTAGACCCCGCCCACCAGCAGCGCCAGCAGCGTCCAGGCCGCCGCCTTGCCGCTCTTAGACCACACCAGCACGGCGGCCTCCGAAATGCGCCAGCACGAAGCGGTAGAGCGTGTAGAGCGCCAGCGAGAGCACGATGTTGACGACGGCGATGGCGCAGCCGGTCGTGTAGTCGAACTCCTGGATAGCCTTGTCATAGACCATCAGCGGCAAGGTGATGACGCCCTTGGCGCCGATGAAGAGCACGATGCCGAACTCGTTCACTGTCAGCAGCAGGCAGAGGCTGCCGCCCGCGAGCAGCGCCGGGAGTGCGGCTGGAAAGATGATCTGCCGGATGATGCGCCAGGGCCGGGCCCCGAGGCTGCTCGCGACCTCGATCTGGGCGATGTCGATCAACGAGAAGGCGGCGAGCAGCGGCCGCATCACGAAGGGCGTGTAGACCGTGATCTCGGCCAGGATGACGCCCCAGGGCGAATAGAGGAAGTCGATCGGCCCGTTCTGGAAGCCGAAGAGGTGGATGAAGGACATGTTGATGACGCCGGCCGAGCCGTAGATGAAGGTGAAGGCGAGAGCCACCAGGAAGGTCGGCAGTGCGATCACCGTGTCGATCATGCGGGCAAGCAGCTTCGAGCCCGGGAACGGCACGAAGGAGAGAATGAGCGCGACGACGAAGCCCAGGACGATGCAGCCGGCGCTGGCCGCCGCCGCGATCTCGATCGTGTGCGCGAGCGCGTTGGCGAACATCGCCGTGCCGAACACGACGCTGAAATAGTGGAACGTGGTCGGCCCGAAATCGCCGTGCAGCGCCTGATGCAGGATCAGGCTCAGCGGATAGAAGAACACGCCGGCGAGGATCAACAGCGGCGGCAGGGGCCAAAGCGCCGCGCCAGTGCTCGCAGGCGCGCGGCGCGTGGCAACCGCCTCCGCCGTCATGCCCGGTCTCGACCCGGGCATCTCCCGGATTTCCTGACCCGGATCGAGAGCGCGCAGACCCCCGGGTCAAGCCCGGGGGTGACGGTCGAGTAAGAAGTCGCGGGCGGCATCGCTATGCTTCGTCATGCGGGATGAGCACGCCGTGGCTGGCGTGGAAATGCACGTCGAGCACGGTCCCGGCTCTCGGCGGCTCGTGCATCGGTGCGGAGATGAGGCGCAGCGTGGTGCCGGCGGCGTCGAGCGCGATGTGATGCTGGTCGCCCTGCCAGACGGTCGATTGCACGATGCCGCGAAGCGTGTTGCAGGGCCCCTGCGGCGGCGAGAGCAGCACCTCATGCGGGCGGATGCAGAGCAGGCACTTGCTGCCGGCGCCCAGGCTGGGATGTTCCTGCACCAGCAATTCGGTCTCGCCATAGCGCGCCCGGGCATAAGAGCCGAGGGCGCGGCCCTCGACGGTGACGGTCAGCAGATTGGCGCGGCCGAGGAACTCCGCGGTGAAACGGTTCGGCGGCCGGCGATAGAGCGCTTGCGACGGCCCGTAGGAGACCAGCTTGCCGTCGCGCATGATGGCGATCCGGTCGGCCAAGGTCAGCGCTTCGGTCTGGTCGTGAGTCACATAGAGCACGGTCAGATGCGGCAGCGCGCGATGCAGGCGCGCCAGCTCGTCCAGCATGTTGCGCCGGATCTGGGCGTCGAGCGCCGAAAGCGGCTCGTCCAACAGCAGCACCCGCGGATGGATGGCCAGGGCGCGCGCGATCGCCACGCGCTGTTGCTGGCCGCCGGAGAGCTCGCGCGGGTAGCGCTTGGTGTAGCTCTGCATGCCCACCATGCGCAGGCATTCGGCGACCCGCTCCTTGACCAGCGCATCGGCGGTGCGACGAGCGCGCAGGCCGAAGGCGACGTTCTCGTCGACCCGCATGTGGGGGAAGAGCGCGTAGTTCTGCACCACCATGCCGATGTCCCGGGCATAGGGCGGCAGATCGGTGATGTCCCGGCCGCCGATCTTCACCCGGCCGGCGCTCGGCCGCACGAAGCCGGCGACCGCGCGCAGGGCCGTGGTCTTGCCGGAACCCGAGGGGCCGATGACGGCGACGATCTCGCCCGGATTGATCGCGAGGGTGAGATCGGAGAGGACGACAGTGCCCTTGTAGGCGACGCTGACGCCCTCGAAATCGATGCCGCTCGCCGCCCCCACAGCCGGAGCGGCCGCCGCCGTGGTCTCGGCGTCCGCCCCGGTGAGAGTGGTGGCTTCGACGGCCATCAGCTGCCGGTCGCCTCATGCCAGCGGGCGACATCGGCCTGGAGATCGTTCAGCACCTGGGCCCAGTCCGGATTCCAGATCGTGACGCCATCCAGCATGGCCTTCATGTTCTTGAAGTTGTCGTCATTCGGCTGCACGTCATCGCGCACCGGCATGCCTTGCGCGACGGCGCTCACCTGCGCCTGGGCCTCCTGGCTCAGCAGGAAGGCGATCAGCTTCTTTCCGGCATCGGCATGCGGCGCACCGGCCACCAGGCCGATGTAGTAGGGCAGCGCGAAGGTCGAGCGGGTGCCGTCCGGACCGGCCGGGAAGAACACCTTGATGTTCGGGTTCTGCTGCATCTGGGCGAGGTTCATCTGCAGGTCGCCGTTGGCCACCAGCAGTTCACCCTTGTTGACCAGCGCCGTCAACTTGCCGGTCGAGGAGGAGGGGCCGACATTGTTGGCCTGGAGCTTCTTCATGAAGTCGAAGCCCGCGTCCTTGCCGCCGAAGGCGTGGTTGACCTGCACCATCACCGCGGTGCCGTCACCGGCCTGGCCCGGCGTCGAATACTGGATCTTGCCCTTGAACTTCGGATCCAGCAGATCGGCGAAGGTCTTCGGCGCGTCACCGAGCGTCGAGGCGTTGTAGATGAAGTTCATGTAGTTGTTGACCAGCGCGTAGTACATGCCGTTGGGATCCTTCGAACCCGCCGGGATATGGTCAGCGCCGTCCGGAGTCGAGGCCTGCAGCAGCCCGTCCGCCGCCGCCTTCATGATGAAGGGCGGCAGGGTCACCAGCACGTCGGCCTGCGGGTTGGATTTCTCCTTGGCGACCCGCTCCATCACGCCGCCGGAACCGCCCTCGATATACTGGACCTTGATCCCCGTCGCCTTGGTGAAGGCATCGAACTCGGTCTGATACCAGTTCGGCGTGCCGTCATGCAGCCCGTCGGCGCTGTAGATCGTCACCACGTCCTCGGCGAAGGCCGGGGCGGCACCGAGCAGCGCTGCAATGCAGCAAGCCAATGCCAAAGTCCGCGAGCGACTCATGGAAGTTCTCCCTATTGTCTGAGGTCCCCGTTTGCGGGAAGCACGCGGGACTATATCGGTCGCTTGCTACAGACTTGTGACCGTCTGGTGATGCCCGGTCCTTGCGCTGCGGCACAGCGGCGGGCAAGGTGCGGAAACGACTGGCAGCGCGGATCAAATCCGAAAATGTCTCCCGAAATTCCGATACCCGAAGACGGCAGTCCCATCGAGATCGACGTCTGGCGGGGCAACCTGATCGAGAGCCGGCATCGCGTGCATGGCGCGGTGGTCGATGCCCATGGCGGCGTGGTGCTCGCCTTCGGCGATTACAACGCGCCGATCTACGGCCGCTCAGCGATCAAGCCGCTGCTGGCGCTTCTGCTGGTCGAATCGGGTGCCGCCGATCGTTACAACCTCACCGATCGCGAGATCGCGCTCGCTTCCGCCTCGCATAGCGGTGAGCCGGGCCATGTGGATGCGGTGAAGTCCTGGCTGGGCGGTGTCGGCCTCACCATCGACGATCTCGAATGCGGACCGCAGGCGCCGGGCACCGAGGCGGCGTTGCGCGAGATGTATGCCGCCGGTGCGATGCCGACGCGCGCCCACAACAACTGCTCGGGCAAGCACAGCGGGTTCTTGACCGCGGCGCGCCATCTCGGCTTCCCGACCAAGGGCTATATCCAATACGAGCATCCGGTGCAGCAACGGTTGCTCGGCATCCTCGAGCAGATGTCGGGCACGGAGCTCACCGGTGTCCCGCGCGGCATCGACGGTTGCGGCATCCCGACCATCGCCTTCCCGATCGCCAACCATGCGTTCGCCATGGCGCAGATGGCCGACCCGCATCATCTCCCCGAGGCGCGCGCCGCGGCATGCCATCGCATCTTGAGAGCGATGACGCGCGAGCCGTGGTACGTCGCGGGCACCGGCCGCTTCTGCACCAAGGTGATGGAGGCCGCGAGCGGCAAGGTCGCGGTCAAGGGCGGTGCGGAAGGCGTGCAGATGGGTGCGCTGCCCGAGCAAGGGCTCGGCATCTGCCTTAAAGCCAGCGATGGCGCGGGTCGCGCGGCCGAAGTCGCCATGGGCGCGGTGTTGCGGCGTATCGGCGTGGTCGATGATTCCGTGGCGCCACAGCTCGGCAGCGTGTTCGAGCCCGAGATCCGCAACTGGGCGGGCACGGTCACCGGTCGCATCGCGCCGGGTAGCGAAGCGCGTTTCTAGCGGAGGCACGGGATGCGCGCGCTGCAATGCCAGGCGCTCGGCAAGCCGGGCGATCTCAAGCTGGTGGAGGTGCCCGATCTTCCCGCGCCAGCGCCCGGCGAGATCAAAGTCAGGGTCGCGGCGGCCGGGATCAACTTCGCCGACACCTTGATGATCTCCGGCCAGTACCAGACCAAGCCGCCACTGCCCTTCGTGCCCGGCTTGGAGCTCGCCGGCACCATCCTTGAGATCGGCCCCGGCGTGACTCACGTCAAGCCCGGCGACCGCATCATGGCCGCAGTCGAGCACGGCGCTTTCGCCGAGCAGGCGATGGTACGCGCGGCCGATGCGGTGCCGATCCCTTCCGGTATGGACCCCGTCACCGCCGGCGGTTTTGTCATCGCCTATGGCACCTCCCACGGTGCCCTCGCCTGGAAGGCGCGGTTGCAGGAAGGCGAGCTGTTGCTGGTCCATGGCGCCGCGGGCGGCGTCGGGCTGACCGCCGTCGAGATCGGCAAAGCGCTGGGCGCGCGCGTCATGGCGACCGCGGGCGGTGCGGAGAAATGCGCCATCGCCAAGGCCCATGGCGCCGACTGGACCATCGACTATCGCAGCGAGAACCTGCGCGACCGGGTGAAGGCGATCGCCGCCGAATTGGGCCGCGAAGGCGTCGACGTGGTCTACGATCCGGTCGGCGGCGAGATCTTCGAGACCTCGCTGCGCTGCGTCGCCTGGGGCGCGCGGATGCTGATCGTCGGCTTTGCCGCGGGCGAGATCCAGAAGATCCCGGCCAACATCCTGCTGGTGAAGAATATCGACGCGCAGGGCTTCTATTGGGGCTCCTATCGCCGGCACCGCCCCGAGCTGGTCGCCCAGGGCTTCGACGATCTCGCGCGATTCTATGCCGCGGGACTGCTGCAGCCGCACATCTCCCACCGCTTCGATCTCGCGGGCTTTGCCGAGGCCTTCGATCTGCTCCTGGCGCGCAAATCGACCGGCAAGATCGTGCTGACCACGTAACACCGCCCGGCTAGACTTCCGGCCAATCCCACGCGATATGGATGGCCATGTTTTCCGACCAGCGCCTGCTCTTCAAACTCTGGCTGAAGAATCCATCGAAGATCGGCGCCATTGCCGTCAGCAGCCCCGAGCTTGCCACCGCCATGGCGCGGCATGTGCCGCTCGAAGGCGAGGGCTATGTGGTCGAGCTCGGCGGCGGCACCGGACCGGTGACCCGGGCCATCCTGGCGGCGGGCGTGCCCCAGGACCGGCTGGTCGTCGTCGAGCGCGACCCGACCCTGCATCGCCATCTCGAGGAGCGCTATCCCGGTGTCCGCGTGCTGCTGGGTGACGCGATGCATCTGCAGCAGCTCATGAAGCGCGCGGGCATCGGGCCGGTGAAGGCGATCGTCTCCAGCCTGCCGATCCTCGCCATGAAGAAATCCGTCGGATATCGCATCGGTGCCCAATGCTTCGCGGTGCTGGAGCCGGGCGCGCCGATGATCCAGTTCACCTATGGCCTCTTCTCGCCGCTCAATCGGAGCCGGCTCGGCGTCAGCGGCAAGGTCGAGGCCCGCGTGCTGCAGAACATTCCGCCGGCCAATGTCTGGGTCTACCGCCGCGGCCGGCATGCCAATGCGGGCGCGGCCTGAGCCGTCGCGCTACTGCGCCTTATCGACCGTATAGAAATAGACCAGATCCATCGGCGGCGGCGGAACCGGCGTCGATGCCAGCATCGCATGCGCCTGGCCGCGATGATGGGCTTGGTGGTTGAAGATATGGGTGAGCACCGCTGCCATCGGCCAGGCCTGCGGTTGGCCCGCCATGTTCTTGTAGTGGAACGTCGCCTCGATCCGGGCCGGCGTCAGCGCGGCGACGAAATCGACGATGCGCCGGTCCTCGACTTCACGGGCTGCGGCGAGATCGTCGAACCGCTGATAGGGCATCTCGTCCAGCCTTTGATGCGTGCTCGGATCGCCGATCAGGCGCCCGAGCCAGATCCGGTCGGTCACGACCAGGTGGTTGAGCGTCTTGGCGATCGAAGGGAAGAACCCGCTGCGCGGGGCGAGGAAGTCCTCGGCGCTGAGCTTCGATACGACGCCGTACATCTGCTGGTTGGCCCAGCGGTTGTAGCGCGCCAGGCGCTCGAAATGATCCTTCATGTTCCCCCGCGACGGCGCTGTTGTCGGTTGGCGGTCTCCTCGCCGCCGGTCACGCTTTGGCATCCACGCGACGGCGAGGCTTCGTTCGCCAACCCAAGCACATCGTCGTCACGCCTTCCAGAACGGCTTCTCCCACTCCCGCTCGACCTCGACGCGGCTGACGCCGATGTCGCGGAGCATGTATTCCGGCATCTGGTAGAGATGGCCGCGGGTGCGGCTGCGCTCGATCCAGTTCTGCACCGTGTTGAACGCGCTGACCAGGCCCTCGGCGATATAGGAGCTCCGGCTCTGGCGAAGGCCCGCGCCGCGACCCAGATTGCCTATCGTCTGTGCCATATTTCCCTCACATCTGCTGGCGACGGTCGGTGTGACCGTTGCTCTTGAGCACTAATCTGTGCTTGAGTTTTCACCGCAGCAAATGATCGTTTCTAACTTGTTCTGTTAGGCTGCCTAACAGAACAAATCACGCGAATCCGGGGGGTTAGAGATGGCCGCGTTCCCACCCCTGAAGGCGGTCCGCTACTTCGAGAGTGCGGCCCGCCATTTGAGCTTCTCCAGGGCCGCGGAGGAGCTGAACGTCACCCACAGTGCCATCAGCCACCAGATCAAGGCGCTGGAGGAATGGGTCGGGCAGCCATTGTTCGACCGCACCGGTCGGGCGCTTCGCCTGACCGAGGCCGGGCGCCAGTTCCTGCCCCCGGTCAGGAGCGCCTTCCAGCAGCTGGCCGATGCCGCGCAGGACCTGCGACAGCTCAATCGCGGGGGACCGCTGACGGTCAGCGTGCTGCCGTCGCTGGCCTCCAAATGGCTGGTGCCGCGCCTGTTCGATTTCCGCACCAAGCACCCCGAGATCGAGATCCGGATCTCGGCCACCGAACGGCTGGAGCAGGTCGGGCAGGGCGGGATCGACATCGCCATCCGCTACGGAAGGGGGCGCTGGCCCGGGGTCGAGACCGAGCTCCTCCTGCAAGACGATCTCTTCCCGATCTGCAGCCCGCTGCTCCTGAACGGCGATCCGCCGCTGAAGGAGCCGCGCGACCTTGCCCATTTCAACCTGCTCTCGGACAGCACCTGGGAGGCACCGAAGTTCGACTTCTGGCACCAATGGCTGGAGCATGCCGGCGTCACCGGCCTCGAATTGAAGGGCGGGTTCAGCTTCAACTATTCCAACCTGCTGATCCAGGCGGCGGTCGATGGACTCGGCATCGCGCTCGGCAACACCATGCTGGCCGGCGACGACCTGCGCGCGGGACGGTTGGTGAAGCCGTTCGATATTTCGGCGCCGCTCGATACCGCCTACTACGTAGTCTATGCCCGCGAGGCGTTGAAGCGGCCGAAGATCAAGGCCTTCCGCGACTGGTTGATGGAGCAGATCGCTCCCTTACGCGACGACATGGGCGCGCCGAAGCAGCCCGAGAGCATCGCGCCGGCGACCTGAGCGTGGCGTGAGAATCAGTGATCGAACAGCGCCGGATCCTTCGGGGTCCGCGTCGGCATCGAAAGGCCGGCGGCCGTCGTGCTGGCCGGCGCCGGAAGCGCGGACTGCAGCTGCGGCGAATCCGGACTCGATGCGGCAGCCGATGTCGTGGACGGTGCGGGCGCAGGTGCCGGAGTGGCGCTTGCGGTCTGTGGCGCGGATTGGTCGGTCGAGAAGGCCGGAACCGGCGGCGGTGGGGTCACCGACGGGTTGACCGTGCCGGTGCTGCCAGCCGTAGCAGGTCCGGTGTCCGGCGCCGACTGCAACTGGAGCGGCTGGGTGGCGGTCGGCGCCGCCGAAGCGGAGTCGCTGGGCGCTGGCGCCGTCGAGGGTACCGGCTGCAGTTGCAGCGGCTCACTGCTGGTGGCGCCGGCGGTCGGTGCAGGTGCGGGTTGAGGGGGCGGCGCGGGTGTTGGTGCCGGCGTCGCCGAGGCGGTGGCATCGCTTGATGCGGGCTGTGCGGGGGCCGGGGCCGAAGCATTGCTGCTCGCGTCCGGCGCTGTCTGCGGCGCTGAGGATTCGGCGGGAGCCGGCTGGCCCGCGTCGGTTGCCGGCGACTGTGCCGTCGCGGTGCCGGTCACGGCGGCTGGGAGACCGTTCTTGCGCGGCTGCCAGCTCTTGGCATCGGCGTCGGCTTGCGCCAGTTCGGTCGCGTTCATCTTGGACTCGAGCTGGGTCATGCGGCCGTCGGCCTCGGCGGCGCCGTGGGCCTTCGCCAGCGCGTACCACATATGCGCCTGCACATGATCCTCGGGCACGCCCTTGCCTTGGGCATAGAGATCGCCCAAGGCGATCATCGACGGACCGTCGAGCGCGTTGGCGGCGTTCTCGAAGTGATCGGCGGCCTGGATGTAGTCGGGCTTGCCGGTATAGCCCGCCTGATAGAGCAGGCCGAGATTGTACTCCGCCGTGGCGCTGCCTTGCGCCGCCGCCTTCTCGAACCAGTCATGCGCGGTCTTGGCATTGCGCGTGACGGCGATGCCCTTGAGATACATGATCCCGATCTCGTTCAAGGCGTTCGCGTTGCCGGCGTCGCCCGCCTGCGAGAAATAGCGCTCGGCGAGCTTGCCGTCGGGCTTCAGCCCCGGCCCGCCGTCGCGGAACAGGCGGCCGAGGCGCAGCGCCGCGCTGGGGTGGCCGAGATCGGCCGCCCGCGCATACCACTGCGCGGCCTGCGGCAGGTCCTGCGGGACGCCCTTGCCGTTCTCGTAGAGCCGGCCGAGCGAGTATTGCGCATACATCTGCGCGGCCTGGATCAGCTGGCCGCCATTGGGGCCGAGCGCGGCACCGTCGAACTGCGGCGCCTGGTCGAGCTCGGCGGCGATCCGGTAATAGGCGGCAGCCTTCTCGAAATCGGGTGCGCCCGCCGATCCCTGCTCGTAGATGCGGGCGAGATTATAGGCGGCGACCGGATTGCCGCGCTTCGCCTCGTCGGCCAGCAGCGGGATCGCCTTGTCGAAGTCGCCGGCCTCCAGCGCCTGCTCGGCCGCCTGGTAGTCGGCCCGTGCGAGCGTCGTGAAGCTGCCGAGCCCGACGAGGGTTACCGCAGCGGCGAGGAGGAGCGAAGATCGGCGCATGGAAGGGGGTCCCGAAGCTTGAGGTCGGCGGCACTCTAACCGATGGCCGGAGCCGGTGCCAGGGTGGGGATTCGCGGGATTTTACGCGAATTCAGAAGGCGTTATCCCAGGTCGCCAGGAAGCTTTCCTCGTCCGGCGTGCATGCCCGGCCGAGCACCGCGTTGCGATGCGGAAAGCGGCCGAACTGCGCGATGATCTCGGCATGCCGCTTCGCGAAGTGGAGCTGCTCTTCGGCCTCGGCGCGAACCTCGGCCGGCACCTCGGCGAGCAGCGCCGTGAAGAGCTCCAGGCAGCGCTGCTGCACGGCCGAGTTTTCGCAGTGCTCATGGGGCAGATAGAAGAACCGCCGCTCCAGGAACGGGAAGGCGCGATCGAAGCCGGCCGCGATCGCCCGTTCCGCCACTTCGAGCGCCCGCGTGTCGCCGGCGAAGGCCAGCGGACTCCCGCGATAGACGTTGCGCGTCATCTGGTCGAGCAGGATCAGCAGCGCGAGCGTTCCTTCCGGGTGGCGGCGCCAGTCCTGGAATCCGCCGGAGAGCGCCTGACCGACGGCGCTCCCGAAGAGATGCCGGACCTCTGCGTCGAACTCGGCGTTCTTCTCGAACCAGAGCGCCCGTGCCCGCGCGGAGAACCAGAAGTCGAGCACGTCGCTCGGCTGAATTTGTGCCGAGCCGGTGCTCATGCCGCCTGATTGACCGCGACCACGCGGGCGATCGCCGGCCGTGCCGCCACGGCGTCGGCCAGTCGCTTCACCGCGGGGAAGCGCGCATAGGTGTCCGGGCAGCATTCCTGCCAGGTGGAAAGCATGAAGCAGAAGGGATCCGCGGCAGAGAAGCGCTCGCCGAGCAGATAGGGTCCGCCATTGCCTCTGAGATGGGCTTCGATCCGCTGCCAGATGCCGGCGATGGTCTCGCTCGCCTTGGCGGCGACGGCGGCGGTGCCATCGGGCGCCGACGTGTGCCGGTCCGGATAGTAGTATTCCAGCATCGTCGCCTGCAGCGTGTTGGTGAGATACGCGCCCCACATCAGATAATGCCCGCGCGCCAGCTCATCGGGCCCAGGCGCCAGCTTCGCCGCCGGGTGGCGGTCGGCGATCAGCATCGAGATGGCCATCGCCTCGCTCATGACGAAGCTGCCATCGATGGCCAGCGCCGGAATCTTGCCCGTGGGATTGAGCGCCAGATATTCGGGTCGCTTGTGGTCGCCTTTCGACATGTCGACCAGCTTCAGCGTGTAGGGCACGCCGGCCTCCTCGAGGCAGCATTGCGGCGCCATCGAAGCGGCACCCGGCGACCAATAGAGCGTATACATGTTGTGCGTTTCCTCCCAGACTCGGCTCTTGTCGTGCGGCGCTTGGACCGCCTTGGCGTCAGGATAGCGAACCTATGTCGGATGGCGCCAGGGCTTATCAGACTAAAGTCGTAGGCGAATCCGACACCGATCACGCGACTCTTCCTTGTCTACCACATTTCCACACCGGAAAGCTCACGCCACGGGATGCGGGCATGGGCGGTGCCGCCGGCCGCCCTTTGCGTCCATCTCTGCATCGGCCAGGCCTATGCCTTCAGCGTCCTCAACCTGCCGATGACGAAGCTGATCGGGATCAATGACTCTGCACCAGACGACTGAAAGCTGACCGATCTCGGCTGGATCTTCTCGATCGCGATCGTCTTCCTCATCTACAAGACGCTACTCAACGCCTGGCAGCTGTTCCAGTAAAAGAAGCTCAGGCGGCGGCGGGCTTCCCCTTGGACTGCCGCCGCAGCAGGAACTGCGCCACCACGAGCATGCTCAGCGAGAACAGCATGACCGAAGTGCCGATCGCGTTGATTTCCGGCGTGACGCCGCGCCGGATCGAGGAGAAGACATAGATGGGCAGCGTGTTCCGCGATCCGTTGACGAAGGACGCGACCACGTAATCGTCGAAGCTGAAGGTGAACCCCAAGAGGAAGCCAGCGACGATCGCAGGCGCCAGTTGGGGCAGGGTGATCTGCCGGAAAGTCGCCCAGGGATCGGCGTAGAGGTCCATCGAGGCCTCGATCAGGCTGCGATCCATGCCGGCGATCCGCGCCCGCACGATCACGATCACCAGCGCCATCGAGAACAGTGTGTGCGCCGCGATGATCGAATCGTAGCCTTTCGGAATGATCGGCAGGCTGATGGCCAGCCCCGGGTCGACGGTCAGCCACTGGCCCAGCCACTGGGAAATCCACTGGGTCAGCACCTGGCCCACCTCTCTGATGCCCTCGTTCGCGGTCTCGATCGCGATCAGCGTCGCGATGCCGATCACGATGCCTGGCACCATGATCGCAATATAGGTGAGGCCGTCGAAAACCACACGCAGTGGACCTCTCACCTTCTGCAAGGAGAGTGCCGCCATGGTGCCGATCAGCGCCGCCAGCGTGGAGGAGACTGAGGCGACGACGAGACTGTTCTGCAGCGCATCGGTCATCAGCCGGTTGGTGAAGGCCTTGCCGTACCAGGCAACGGAGAATCCGGTCAGGCCCGCCGCGTTGTTGCCGCTGTTGAAGCTGAACAGCACGATCAGGACGATGGGTGCATAGAGGAAGAGATAGATGAAAGTGGAATAGGAGCGCAGCATTACGGGGGTGCTACATCAAGGATACGTCGCGCTGGCCCGAGGACCGCGTGGCCTTCAGATAGGCGCTCACCGTCACCAGCATGATGATGACCAGGCCCATGGCGCAGGCCGATCCGAAGGGCCAGTTCAGCGACTGCAGGAAGAGATCGACCAGCGCGTTGCCGATGAAGAACACCTTGCCGCCGCCCAGCATCTGCGGAATGAGGTACTCGCCCATCAGCAGGATGAAGACCAGCATGCAGCCGGTGATGACGCCCGGCGCCGACAAGGGCAGCGTCACTTGGCGGAAGGTGCCGAAGGGCGTCGCGCCGAGATCGTCGGAGGCTTCCAGCAGCCGCTTGTCGAGCTTCTCGAGGCTGACATAGATCGGGAACACCATCAGCGGCAGATAGCCGTAGACGATGCCGGTCAGCACCGCGGCCTGGGTGTTGATCATCTGGATATGCGGCATCCCGAACCACTCGAGCAGCGACGGCAGGCCGCGACTCCCCAGGATGAACATCCAGGCATAGGTGCGGATCAGGAAGCTGGTCCAGAACGGCACGATCACCAGGATCAGCAGCAGCAACCGGTTCTTCGGCCTGACCTTGACCGCGAGATAGTAGGCGAGCGGATAGCCGGCGAAGAGGCAGATCAGGGTCCCGGCCGGCGCCAGCATCAGCGTGTTCTTGAACGCGGTCAGCCGCGCCGGGATGTTCTCGTAGTTGGCGAAGGTGAAGGCCGCCTGATAGCCGCCGGTCTGCGCCCGCTCGCCGAACGAATAGACCACGACCACGCAGAGCGGGAACACCAGCAGGAACAGGAACCACAGCGCCGAGGGCGCCATCAGCAGCGGCGTCAGCCAGCGTGGCGCCCCGCCAGCGCGTTTGCGGCTCGTTGTCTCGATGGTCACCGGAGACTTACCCCCACCCTCACCCTCCCCCGGATCGGGGGAGGGTATTGTAGCGAGTTCGCACGATGCGTCGAACTGACTCGGTGCGATCACCCTCCCCCGTCCGCGAATGCGGACATTCGCCCGCGGGGCCGGGGGAGGGCAGGGGTGGGGGCGAGTGTCACCGAGTCCTCACGCCTTACGCCGACTTGAAGCGCGCCATGATCTCGGCGCGTGCGGGGTTGGTGAGCGTGGCCGCGGCGCCGAACTCCAGCGGCTTCAGCGCTTCCGCCGCCGGGAACATGATCTCGTCCTTCAGCATGTCGGGCGGCAGCAAGGCGAGCACGCGCTTGTCGGCGACCGGATAGCCGTGGAACAGGACCTCGTTCTTGTTGATGTCCGGCTCCAGCAGGAAGTTGATCAGCGCGTAGGCCGCCTTCTTGTTCGGCGCCTCCTTCGGGATCGCGTAGAAGTCGGACCAGATCTCGCCGCCTTCCTTGCCGATCACGTAGATGATCTCCGGCAGGTCCTTGTGCAGCTGCTTGGCATCGCCGGTCCAGGCGACCGCAAGCACGGCATCGCCGTTGCGCATCGCCGGCTGGTAGTCGCTGGTGATGCCGAAGAGGTGTGGCTTCGCGTCCAACAGCAGCTTCTCGGCGTCGCCCAGCTCCTTCTCGTCGTTCGAGTTGAACGAGTAGCCATAATACTTCAGCGCGTTGCCGATGGTGGTGAGCTGGTAGTCGTGCACCGTCGCCTTGCCGCTGTACTTGCTGCGCACGAGGTCCCAGAAGTCCTTCCAGCTCGTCATCTTCTCGGTGACGGTCTTGGTGTTCACACAGTATCCGGTGGTGCCCCAATCCTTGTGCACGGCATAGACCTTGCCGTCGATGGTGCCGGGCTGGGTGAAGCGCTGGTCGGTGTACTGGCTGGGGTCGTAGTTCGGGATTTGCGAAAGATCCAAGGGATCGATGATCCCGTCCTTCACATAGTTCTCGATCGTGTAGTTGGTCGGCACGAACACGTCCCAGCCGGTGCCGCCGGCTTTGAGCTTGGCATACATCTCTTCGTTGGAGCCGAACACGGTCAGCTGCACCTTGGCGCCGGTCTTGTCGCCGAACGCGTCGAGATCCTTCTGGTCGTGGTAGTTCGGCCAGCTGGTGAGCGCCACCATGTCGCCGAGATCGCCGGCGAAAGCGGGGCGCGGCCGCAAGCCCGGCACGGCCTGCGCCATCACCGCCATCGCGGTGCCGAGCCCCGTCACGCCGAGGAAGTGGCGGCGCGAGACCGAGCCCTTCTGATAGCGGCGCAGCTCTCGCAGAAATTCTTTACGCGGATCCATGGGAAGCCTCCTCTGTCGCGACGGCGTCTGTCCTGGCGGCGCCGACCGTCGCAGCGGCGCGCCGGATCCTGTCAGCTCTCGTCTCTAGGTTTCACTGAGGGCCAACGCCTGATGTCCGCGCCAGCCGACGACGGCCGCGGCGCCGGGTTCGAGGCCGGCCGTCTCCACCGCTTTCGGCAGACGCACCATCAGGTCGCCGATCCCCTCGGCGCGGACCGAGAACTCGCTGTGATCGCCGAGATAGATGCGGTTCAGGATATGCGCCTCGGCGGTGCAATCGAGATCGGCGGGCGCGCTGCCGGGAAGATAGAGCCCGATCACCTCGGGGCGAACGGCAACGACGCCGCGTTCGCCGACCTTCAGCGGTGCCCCCAGCCTGCTATAGCTGGCGCGCAGCGTGACGCCGCTCGGAATCCGGATCGCCGCGCCCGCATCGTCGCTGACCGCGACCTGGCCCGAGAGGAAATTCGATTCGCCGACGAAATCCGCGACGTAGCGGTTGACCGGCGCGTCGTAGAGCTCCTCCGGCGTCCCCATCTGTACGATCTTGCCGTCCTTCATGATGCCGATCGTGTCGGACATCGAGAGCGCTTCTTCCTGGTCGTGGGTCACCAGAACGAACGTGATGCCGACCTCGCGCTGCAGGTTCTGCAGCTCGATCTGCATCTCGCGCCGAAGCTTGCGGTCGAGGGCCGCCAAGGGCTCGTCGAGCAGCAGCACGGTCGGGCGGTTGATCAGCGCCCGCGCCAGAGCGACGCGCTGTTGCTGGCCGCCGGAAAGCTCCCAGACGCGGCGTTTGGCAAGCTGCGGCAGACGCACCAGCTCCAGCGCCTCGGCGACGCGCCGGTCGACCTCGCTCTGCGCCGGCCGCGGCTTTCGCTGCCGCAGGCCGTAGCCGACATTGCCTGCGACATCCATGTGCGGGAACAGCGCATAATGCTGGAACACCATGTTGACAGGCCGGCGATAGGCGGGGACGCCGACCATGGACTTGCCGGCGATCGTGACGTCGCCGGCGCTCGGCTGCTCGAA
Source organism: Candidatus Cybelea sp. (assembly GCA_035542015.1). GTDB lineage: Bacteria > Pseudomonadota > Alphaproteobacteria > Dongiales > Dongiaceae > Dongia. The sequence continues at coordinate 723 of DATKMF010000214.1, read as the reverse complement.
GCCGGCGATCAGGCGCAGGCTCGTGGTCTTGCCGCAGCCCGAAGGTCCGAGGAAGGAATGGAACGAGCCGCGCTTCAGCGCGAACGAGACGCCGTCCACCGCGGCGACCTCGCCGAAATGCTTGCTCACCCGGTCGAACCGGACGTCGATGCCGTCCTCGGCCATCGCTGCGGCGCCTGCCCTGATGCTCTTACGCCCGGCTTGCTTGATGGATTCTCATGCGGGCTTGGGGAGCATTTACGCTGCGGCGGCCGTGGCTTGTCAATCTGGATGTTGAAATTGGTATCGCGATTTTCACCGCGCGAGCAATTGGGGCAGGGCGGCCAAAAAAGAAACCGGGGCCCTTGCGGGCCCCGGCCTGTTGTCGATCAAGCCTTGCTGCGGTTAGCGGCGGTTGCCCATGAACTGCAGCAGGAACAGGAAGAGGTTGATGAAGTCGAGGTAGAGCGAGAGCGCGCCCAGGATCGACTTCTTGCGGGCGACCTCATAGCCGTCACCCTCGTAATACATCTCCTTGATCTTCTGCGTGTCGTAGGCGGTCAAGCCGGTGAACAGCAGAACGCCGATCACGGAGATCGCGAAGCCGAGCGCGCTCGACGCCAGGAACATGTTGACCACCATCGCGATCAGGAGCCCGATCAGCCCCATGAACAGGAAGCTGCCCATGCTCGTGAGATCGCGCTTGGTCGTATAGCCGTAGAGGCTGGTCGCCAGGAACATCGA
>DATKMF010000213.1:0-26437 GCA_035542015.1 Candidatus Cybelea sp. | reverse complement strand
GCGGCGTATTTGAAGCCGACGAAGCATTGCGGCATCGCCGCCGGCAGCCGAACCTTCCAGAACACCCGCGCCCAGCCGGCGCCGGTCGAGCGGCAGAATCGCTCCAATTCATCGCCCAGGGAGCTGAAGGCGAGGATCGCGTTCAGCACAATCGGGAAGAAGCAGACCAGGAAGACGATGATCACCTTGGGCAGCAGGCCGAAGCCGAGCCAGGAGATGAAGATCGGCGCAAAGGCGATCTTCGGCGTCATCTCCAGGCTGACGAAGAAAGGATAGATCGTGCGTCGCAGGATGCTCGAGAAGGCGATGGCGAGGCCGAGCGGCACCGCGACGGTGATCGCCACGACATAGCCGATCACCGCCTCCGCGGCGGTGATGCCGGTATAGGCGAGCAGACGGTGGAAGTCCGACCGGCTCGCCATCACGATTTCGCTCGGCTTGTTGAGGATATAGGGCGGGATGTGGAAGAGGTCGATCGAGAATTCCCAGGCGAGAAAGAAGCAGACGAAGAACAGGACCAGCATCCAGGACTTGGCCGCCCACCGCGCCAGGGTGTCGAACCAGGCCGGTCCGTGGGTGCGGCCGGGCGTCGCGCTAGAGGATGCCGAAGCCATGGAATATCCCGTGGATGTCGGCGACGTAGCCGGCGAATTTCGCGCCGCGCTTGACCTCGAGGTCGCGCGGGAAGGGAAGGTCGATGTCGATCACCCGGTCGATACGGCCCGGCCGCGGCGTCACCACGCAGACCTTGGTCGAGAGCTGCACCGCCTCCTCGATCGAATGGGTGACGAAGACGACGGTCGGGCGCTGCTGCATCCAGAGCGTCTGGAGATCGGTGCGGATGCTCTCGCGCGTCATGGCGTCGAGCTTGCCGAGCGGTTCGTCGAGCAGCACGGTCTGCGGCGAATGCACCAGCGCCTGGCAGAAGGCCGCGCGCTGCTGCATTCCGCCGGAGAGCTCGTAGGGCATGCGCCGTTCGAAGCCTTCCAGCCGTACCGATTTCAGCAGCTCGGCGATCCGGCCGTAGTATTCGCGCGCATCGAGCCCGCGCAGCTCCAGTTGCAACGCGATATTGCCCTCGACATGGCGCCAGGGGACCAGCGTGTTGTCCTGGAACATGATGCCGATGTCGGTGCGCGGCTTCGTGACCCTCTCGGCATTGACGCGGATCTCGCCTTCCGACGGCGCGAGCAACCCGGCGATCATCAGCATCAGCGTGGACTTGCCGCAGCCCGAGGGCCCGAGCAAGGACACGAACTCGCCGGCCTCGATGGCGAGATCCGCCGGGCCGAAGGCATGGACCGCTGCGGCGCCGTCGCCGAAGGTCTTGGAGACGGAGTTGATCTGGACGGCGGTACTCATGGATGGATTGTGCGCGCTTCGCCGCGTTTCACCAACAAAAAGCCCCGGGAGGATGGGGCTCCCGGGGCAGGTTCCAGAGAAGCGGCTACTTTGGCAGGAAATCGTTGGTGTAGAAGGCGCTTGCCGGCTGGTCCGTCTTCAGCCCGTTGTACTGCTTCATCAGGTTCAGCATGTCGTCCCAATCGGAGGCGACGTTGAGGCCCAGGACCTTGTCCTTGTTGGCCTTGGAATAGAGCACGCTCAGCGTGACCTTCAGCACCGCCATGGCCTGGGCCTTGCCCTTGTCGTCGGCCATGTCGCCGCCGACGATGTCCGCCATGGAATCGATCGCCGCCTGCGGGTTGGCTTCGGTCTCCTTGTAGGCCTTCATGGTGGCGGCGACGAAGCGCTTCACCAGATCGGGATTCTTCTCGATCGTGTCCTTCCTGGTCGCGATGCAATAGCCGACTTGATTGACGCCATAGTCCGAGTATACGAACGCGATCGGCGGCTGGCCGCCATTGGCCTCGATCTCGGCCGGCTTGTCGTCGATGCCGCCAAGGATGCCGACCGATCCGCCCGCGCCCTGCAGATAGGAGGAGACGAGCGCCCCCTCCGGCACGTTGGTGATCGAGACGTCGCTTTCCGAAAGGCCGGCGTTCTTCAGCACCAGGGGGAAGAAGGTGTTGACCCCGGCATTGGCGGTGGTCAGCAGCTTCTTGCCCTTCAGGTCCTGAATGGTCTTGATGCCGGCATCGGGCCTCACCAGGATCGCATCGGTGCCCATGGCGTCGATCACGCCGACCGAGATCAGCGGTGCGCCTTGCGCGGCGAGGTTCACCATCGAGGCGCAGGAGCCGTAGTCGAACATGCTGTCGCCGTTCGCCACCAGACGGTGCGCCGAACCCGAGCCGTTGCCCGAGCGGATGTCGAGGTTGATCCCGTTGTCCTTGTAATAGCCCTTGTCCTTGCCGTAGGCGAAGCCGGCATGCGAGCCGTAATACATCCAGTTGAGCCGCAGCCGCACGTCGTCATCGGCCGAGGCGACGCTCGCCGCAAAGCCGATGCCGGCCGCGATCACGCCGAAGCCCAGAATTAGTCCCCGCATTCTCTTCATCTTCCGCACTCCCTCTCTTTGCCGCATCAGCCACCGCGGCCGGGACGCACGATCCCATAAGGGTGCAATCACCCCTGCGCGGAACCAAGCCGGTTCCGCGGCGCGTCCGGCCCGCGGTGATCCTTCGATGTCACGTGGACGCCGCCCGGTTGTTTTCTGCTTTGGGGCGCGCGCCTCTACGGAGGCCATACTGTGCCCCGACGTCACCCGGATATTGATTTTAAGTGACCAATACTTGACGATGGCGGACAGCAAGGGAGGTCGCAGGGAGGCGGTCATGGCGACGAGAACAGTGGACGTCGAGCCGAAGGAATCTGCAGAGGCGCTGCCGTCCTTCAATTTCATCCTGCAGCCGGAGTTTCCGGTGAATGCGCTGATCCTGGCCACGGAAGCGCTGCGCATCGCCAACCAGAACAGTGGGCGCGAGCTCTTCCGCTGGCACATCGTTTCCGAGGACGGCGCGCCGGTCCGCGCGAGCAGCGGCATGTGGATCGCGGCCGATTGCGATTTCGCCGGCATGCCGCGCGCCGATTTCACACTGCTGTTCGAAGGCAATCTCCCGACCCAACGCAACTCGGCGAAGCTCTTGAACCAGCTCCGCACGGCGGCGCGCTTCGGCGGCAGCGTCGGCGCCGTCGATACGGGCACCTTCGCCCTCGCGCAGGCGGGCCTCATCGGCGAGCGCGAGACCGTGCTGCACTGGGAGGCGACTCCGACTTTCCACGAGCGCTTCCCCGAGGTCGAGACGAGGAACCAGATCTATCTGATCGACGGCAAGCGTCTCGCCTGCGCTGGCGGCATCGCGACACTCGACATGATGCTGGACTTGATCGGCCGCATCCACGGCGCGGCGCTGGCGAGCGAGGTGGCCAACGCCCTGGTGCATACGCCGCGCCCCGCGACGACCGCGCAGCGTCTCGGCGATTCTGCGGGGACGAAGAAATCGCTGGCCGACCGCATCGTCGCGGTGATGGAAAGCAATCTCGACTTCCCGCTCGACCTCGATGAGATCGCGGCCAAGCTCGGCGTCTCCAGCCGCACCGTGGTCCGGGAATGCCGAAGGAGCTTCGGCGAGACGCCCATGCGGCTTTACTTGCGCATACGGCTGCAGGCCGCGCGCAACATCCTTTTCTACGAGGAATTCAGCATCAAGGAGGTCGCGGTCGCCTGCGGCTTCTCCTATCCCGCGGTCTTCAGCCGCGCCTTCCGCGCTCAGTTCAAGCAGACGCCGCGCGCCTTCCGCTTGAGCTTCCGCGCCAAGCAGAAGGCGGCGATCAGACCGGAGCTGAGGCGGCTCACCGTGGATGCGACGACGGGGAGCCGCGCGTGAGAATCAGCGCTTCCACTCCGCGTAATCCCGCTCGACGTCCGCAGCCGCGGCGCCGGCGGCTTCGTTCAGCCAATCGGCGGGTCTGGCCTTGAGATCGGCGAGGATGGCGGCGACGGTCTTCTTGCCGGCCGCAGCGTGTATCGCGCCAAGGTCGAATCCCATGGCGCGCAACAGGCGCTCCGGCAACTTCGCTTGCGCCTCGCGGTCAAGCTCGACCTTGCGGGCATCGGGTGCGATCCGGCGATAGACAAACTTGCCCCTGATCGCGAGGAACGGATCCGGCGAGCGGTAGCGTCCGGTCGAGAGCGCCAGGAAGTGGATCTGGGGGCGCTTCTCGTTCTTGGCCCAGCTCCAGGCCGAGGGAACCAGCGCTTTCGCCTCACGGATCACGCGGCCGCCCTGCCAGACCGCAGAGACGATGTAGCGCGGCCTGCCCAGGCTGCCGCCGCCTCGCTTGCGCGGCGCAAAGAACCGGACCTCTGCATCCGCGGGCAAGCTCCTGCGTAGCCCTTGCTTCACCGCGCCGGGTATCGGCTTGGCTGCTGCTTTCTTTTTATTGAGCGCTTTGATGTCGTCCCAGAACGCGCGACGATCTGCGCTGGTGCCAGAGACGTAATCCCCCATCCAGAGCCCGTGCTGGTCGATCAATGTGGGTCGAGGCTCTTCGAGCCCGTCGCGATAGCCGGCAAGCACCATCTCGGCGATGACGCGGCTGGGCACGGTCAATCCCGGCGCCAGCCTGGCGCTCGTAACGAGACGCACGAGATCGAATGGGTAGGGGATGACGGCGGCTTCGTCGAAGTCGTTGATGCCCCAGACGATGCGCCCCTCGGCGTCGCGCCAGGTGCCGAAGTTCTCGAGATGCACGTCGCCGACCGAGAGCACAGCGGGCGCCGTCGCGAGATCGGGACAGACCGTCTCGATCCGCTTCGCCCAGCGGAAGAACGTGGCGCGCAAGAAGGCGAAGGCGCTTTCCTTCATCCGTTCGTGCTTGTACTTCAGGTCCTTTTCCACCACCTTGCAGCGGCGGCGGAGCCACGCCTCGAACGCGGCATTGTCAGATCGGAACGACATGGATCTCCCCCTTGCGCCTCGAGTGACGAGCGGCATACGCGCCATGATTGCAAGAAGCGCAAAGGTCGGCAAGCCATTGGTGCTGGCCGGCCTCGTCATGTTCCTGAGCGGTCTTGCCACGCTGCCGGCGGAAGCCGATCCGGCCATGTGGGTGGTGAAGGACCCCGACAGCACGATCTACTTGCTTGGCACCATCCATGTGATGAAACCCGACGCGGATTGGCGCACGCCCAAGCTGGAGGAGGCGCTCAAGGCGAGCGCTGAATACTGGATGGAAGCCGATATCAGCGAGGACGCGGCGATCGCCCAGACCTACATCCTCAATTTCGGCTTCGACCACGAGCATCCGCTGGCCGAGAAGCTGAAGGCCGCTGATTACGCCAAGCTGATCGCGGTCGCCAAGAGCTTCGATCTGCCCGCGGACAAGTTCGCCGACATGCGACCTTGGTTCGCCGACATGGCACTTACCCAGGCACAGGTGAAGAGCCTGGGCTACGATCCGGAACAAGGCGTGGACATCACGCTCGAGCGCGAGGCGAAGGCGGCCGGCAAGCCGGTCAAGACCTTCGAGACAGCAACCGAGCAGCTCGGCTTCATTTCCGGCCTGCCGGAAAAGGCGGCAGCGGAGATGCTGGTCCAGGACATCAACAACCTCGACAAGGGCAACAAGCAGGTCGATGCAATGATGGCTGCCTGGCAGGCCGGCGATGTGAAAGCTTTGCAGAAGGTCGGCTTCGACGATGTTCGCACGGATGCGCCGGGCTACTATGAGATCATGATCGTCAAGCGCAACAAGGCCTGGGTAAAGACCATCGAGAGCATGCTGCAAGGCTCCGGCACCGCCTTCATCGCGGTCGGCTGCGGGCACCTGATCGGCCCGGACAGCGTGCCGGCGCAGCTGAAGGCTGCGGGGTATCGGGTGGAGCGATATTGACGGGCTCCGCTTGTCGCCCTGCTGCGATCGGCCGTATCATCTGGTCATGCATGGCGATTCTCCCGGGTGAGGGGAGGAGCGGATGAGAAGCTTGCGCTATCTGGTGGCGGGTATCCTGGGGCTGGGGGCCGCCATCGGGACCTACTACGCCATCAACCAGTCGAATCTGGGGAGCGATCTCGAGGGCGGACTCTATTCCGGCCTGGTGATGTACCCGGCCTGCGTCCTGGTCTTTGCCATCGCCTTCTGGATCGTCTTCGCCGCCATGGACCCGGGCAGCGAGCAGTAAGCCCATCACCGCCCCGGCATTGATCGCCCCCGAATGATTACGCTGCGGTCGCGCGCCGACATCACACTCCAGGCCTTCGAAGCGGTCGCCTGGCGCGGCGAAGGCGTGACACTCGCAGCCGAGGCGATGCCCCGCATCGCGGCCTCGCGCGCCGCGTTCCTGCGGCTGCTGGAAGATCCGGCGGTCACGGTCTACGGCGTCACATCCGGCTATGGCGGGCGCGCCGGCCACCGTCTGAAGCCGGCGGAGCGCAAGGCACATGCGGCGGTCCCCAATCACGGGACCGCGGCGACCTTCGGCGAGGCTTTCCCCAAGCGCGTCACCCGCGGCTTCATCCTGGCGCGGCTCGCGAACTTGATCGAGGGCCATGCGGCCGTTCGCCCCGAGCTCGCGACCGCGGTGACGGCCATGCTCAGTGAAGGCTCGCTCCCCGAAGTGCCGGTGATCGGCAACAGCGGCGCCGGTGAGATCCTGGCTCTCGGCCATCTCTTCGCCGAGCTCGGGCGGAGCTTCGGCCTGGAGGAGAAGGAGCACTTGGCGCTGATCAACGGCAGCCCGTGCTCGGCTGCCTTGATCGCCGACGCAGCCCTGGCGGCGCAGCGGCGGATCGAGATCGCCAAAGAGCTCCTGGCGCTCTCTGCCGAGGCCTTCAAGGCGCCGCACGAGGCCTATGATGCGGCCTTGGTCGAGCTTTGGCGCGATTCCGCCGAGGCCGAGGCGCTCGGCGCGTTGCGCATGTTGATGGCCGGCGGCACCACGGAGCGTCGCCCCTACCAGGCGCCGGTCAGCTTCCGGATCGTGCCGCGGATCCTGGGGCGCGCCATCCGTGCCCGCGACGCCGCGGTCCGAGCGGCCGAAGTCTCGCTCGCCTCGGTCACTGACAACCCCGTCTACCTCGCACCAGGGTCGCCGGGCTGCGATGCGGTGCGCTATCCCAACGGCCGGGTCTTGAGCAACGGCGGCTATCACAACGGGATGGCGACGCCGGCGCTGGACGACCTCGCCGCGAGCTGGGCTGATCTCTGCACCATCGCCGAGCGGCAATCGGCGAAGCTGCTCGACGGAAGAGTCTCGCTGCTGCCCGATCTGTTGCGCGCCGCTCCCGACGATCCGCGCGAGCTGGTGCCGCTGCCCATGGTGGCGGTGGGGCAGGGCGAACGGGCAAGGCACGCGGCACAGCGCAGCTTCCTCCCCGGCGCTGAGAGCGGCGGGTTCGGGCAGAACGATGTCGGGGTCGCGACCTTCTTCGCCTGGCACAAGGAAAATAGCGCCGGCCGTGCCTTCGACGCCTGCCTCGCGGTGCTGGGGCTGATCGCGGCCGAAGCGTTCGCGGTCACCGACCGTGCGCCGCCTGCGGCGTTGCAGGCTCGCTTCGACTTTATTCGCCGCTTTGTGCCGCCGATCACAGTTTTACGGGCTCTGGGGCCGGATCTGGGGCGGCTCGCGGAGGCAATCACCCTGGAAGTCTACAAAGCCGAGCCGCTATAATCCCGCCACCGGACCGATCGAGCCGTCGCAAGACCGCAAAAGATCGCGCCTCGAACGGGGAAAGCCAGGAAAGGGAGGAGAAACCCATGGCCGTTGCCATCCATCCATCTGTCGACAATGGGATTAAGCCGGCGAAGGCCGGATTTTCCGGCGGGAAGCTGACGTGCAAATGCGCGAGCGATTCCGTCGAGATCACCATCACCGCGCAGTCGGCGTTCAACCATGTCTGTGGCTGTACCAAGTGCTGGAAGCCGGCGGGCGCCGCGTTCAGTCAGGTCGCTGTGGTGCCGCGAGACAAGCTCTCAGTCACCAAGAATGCGCAGAAGCTGAAGATCGTCGATCCCAATGCGGCGATCCAGCGCCACGCCTGCACCGGCTGCGGCGTTCACATGTACGGACGGATCGAGAACAAGGAGCATCCGCTCTACGGCTTCGACTTCATCCACACCGAGCTCTCCAAGGAAGACGGCTGGTCGCCGCCGGAATTCGCCGCCTTCGTCTCCTCGATCATCGAGAGCGGCGCCGATCCGAAGAAGATGGACGGGGTCCGCACCCGGCTCCGTGAGCTGAAGCTCGAGCCCTATGACTGCCTGTCGCCGGGGCTGATGGACCACATCGCCACGCATGTCGCGAAGGCGAAGGGCACTCTGCACGCTTGACGCAGTGGCGGCGCACGCCAAGCTTGTGCGTCGCCTCTCTCACCCGACATCGCGCGGCCCGAGTCGGGCCGTGCGCTCAGACTGATGGAGGATCTGTCATGGACGTGCGCGCCGCCGTTGCCCACGCCGCCGGAAAGCCGCTTTCGATCGAGACGGTCCAGCTCGAAGGACCCAAGGCCGGCGAGGTGATGGTCGAGGTGAAGGCGACCGGCCTCTGTCACACCGACTGGTTCACGCTCTCGGGCGCCGATCCCGAAGGCGCTTTCCCCGCGATTCTTGGCCATGAGGGCGCCGGCATCGTCGTCGATGTCGGGCCCGGCGTCACCTCGCTGAAGAAAGGCGACCATGTCATCCCGCTCTACACGCCGGAATGCCGGCAGTGCGAATACTGCCTGTCGCAGAAGACCAATCTCTGCCAGGCGATCCGCTCGACCCAGGGCCAGGGCGTGATGCCCGACGGCACCAGCCGGTTCTCCATGGGCGGCAAGAAAGTGCTGCACTACATGGGCACCTCGACCTTCGCCAACTTCACCGTGCTGCCGGAGATCGCGGTCGCCAAGATCCGCGAGGACGCGCCCTTCGACAAGGTCTGCTACATCGGCTGCGGCGTCACCACCGGCATCGGCGCGGTCTTGAATACGGCGAAGGTGGAGGCGGGCGCCAATGTGGTCGTGTTCGGGCTCGGCGGCATCGGCCTCAACGTGATCCAGGGGGCGCGGCTTGCTGCCGCCAACATGATCGTTGGCGTCGACATCAATCCCGCGCGCAAGCAGCTGGCCGAGAAGTTCGGCATGACGCATTTCGTCAACCCGAAGGAAGTGCAGGGCGACCTCGTGCCCTATCTGGTCAATCTCACCAAGGGTGGCGCCGACTACAGCTTCGAATGCATCGGCAACACGACCACCATGCGCCAGGCGCTGGAATGCTGCCACAAGGGCTGGGGCGTCTCGGTCATCATCGGCGTCGCCGGTGCGGGCCAGGAGATCTCGACCCGGCCGTTCCAGCTGGTGACCGGCCGCGTGTGGAAGGGCACGGCCTTCGGCGGCGCCAGGGGCCGCACCGACGTGCCGAAGATCGTCGACTGGTACATGGAGAAGAAGATCAACATCGACGATCTCATCACCCACACGATGCCGCTGCAGGACATCAACAAGGGCTTCGAGCTCATGAAGGAAGGGAAGTCGATCCGCAGCGTGGTGCTCTATTGAGCCTGGAGACCATCTCTGAGCAGCGTTGCTTTGGTGGACGGCAGCTCTTTCTCAAGCACGCATCGCGCGAGATCGGGTTGCCGATGCGTTTCTCAGTATTCGTACCGCCGCAAGTGGCGACCGGGGCAAAGCAGGGCAGGGTGCCGGTCCTGACTTATCTCGCGGGCCTGACCTGCACGGAGGAGACCTTCATGATCAAGGCGGGCGCGCAGCGCCTCGCCGCCGTGCTCGGACTCATGCTGGTCGCCCCCGACACATCGCCGCGCGGGACCGATTTCCCCGGCCAGGCCGACAACTGGGACTTTGGGGTCGGCGCCGGCTTCTATGTCGATGCCACGGAGGAGCCCTGGGCCAGGCATTGGCGGATGTATTCCTACGTGAACCGGGAACTGCCGGAGGTCGTCGCGGCCGCCTTTCCCGCCGACCTCAACCGCGCCGGCATCTTCGGCCACTCGATGGGCGGGCACGGCGCGCTCGTCTCGGTACTCAAGAATCCGGCGCAATACAGGTCATGCTCGGCTTTCGCGCCGATCGCGGCGCCCAGCCGCTGCCCCTGGGGCAAGAAGGCCTTCTCCGGCTATCTCGGAGCGAACCCGAATGCCTGGAGCGAATACGATGCAAGCTTGTTGATCAGCCGCGGCGCATTTCACGCGGAGATCTTGATTGACCAGGGAATGTCCGACCAGTTTCTGAAGGAGCAGCTCTATCCCGAGGTATTTGAGGCCGCAGCCGCGAAGGTGGGACAGAAATTGACCCTGCGCCGGCAACCGGGCTATGACCACAGCTATTACTTCATCCAGACTTTCATTCGCGAGCATCTTGAGCACCATGCGCGGCTGCTCCGCGCCTGATCCGGAGTCGAAATCATGGGACAGTCGATCGCGCTGAAGGCCGGCGACGGCTTCGGCCTCGGCGGCTACCGTGCCGATCCTGCCGGAAAGCCGAAGGGCGGGCTGGTCGTGCTGCAGGAGATCTTCGGCGTCAACCGCCACATGCGCAATGTCTGCGACCGCTTCGCGGCGCTGGGCTACGCCGCGCTGGCGCCGGCGATCTTCGACCGCGCCAAGCGCGACGTCGATCTCGGCTATGACGAGCCTTCGGTGAACGAGGGCGTGAAGCTCCGTGCCGCGATCAAGCTCGAGGACACCTTGAAGGACGTGCAGGCAGCGATCGATGCGCTCAAGCCGGCCGGCAAGGTGTGCGTGATCGGCTATTGCTGGGGCGGCTCGCTGGCCTTCCTGGCGGCGACGCGGCTCTCCGGCCTGGCCTGCGCCGTCGGCTACTATGGCGGCATGATCGCCGCCCATGCCAATGAGAAGCCGAAGGTGCCGACCATCCTCCATTTCGGCGAGAAGGACCAGGGCATCCCGATGACCGATGTCAAGAAGGTGATCGCCGCCCGTCCAGAGGTGAAGGTCTACACCTATCCCGCCGGCCACGGGTTCAGCTGCGACGAGCGCGCCGCCTACGACGCGGCAAGCCACCAGAAGGCGCTCGACATGACGCTGGCGTTCCTCAAGCAAAACCTGGAGAATTGAGGCCGACGCGACCTTCGGCTTCGAGGCCATCCTTGGCGGACGCCCGTAACGTGCTCCTCCCCGGCGATCCCACACCCTGGTTCCGGGCGCCGAGCAACATCAACCCGGACTTCGACTTCGCCGCGGCGGCCGGGCGCTACATCGTGCTGAGCTTCCTGGGGCCTACCGGCGCGCCCGCGACCGAGGCGTTGTTCGGGCACTACCTCGCCTCCGCACCCCTATTCGCCAACCCGGATCACTACTTCTTCGGCGTGGTGACCGGGCCGCGGGATCGGGCATCCGCCGACTTTTCCCGGAACAAGAGCGGCATGGACATGTTCTGGGACGCCGAAGGCGTCCTCAGCCGGCGTTTCGGCGCCTTGCCCCAGCGCATGGACGGCGAGCACGAGCCCGTCAGCTACCTCATCGGCCTCGACTTGCGGGTGCTGGCGGTGGTGCGCCAGCCCGATCCGCAGCAGCACGCTGCCGCCATGCTCGATCTCGTGCGGCGTCTGGTTCCGATTGGCGCGTTCCAGCTTGGACTGCCGCAAGCGCCCGTGCTGTTCCTGCCCGGCGTGTTCGAGCCCGCACTCTGCAAGGCGCTGATCGACGGGTACGAGAAGAACGGCGGCCAGGAATCCGGCTTCATGCGCGAACGCGACGGCAAGACCGTGCTGGTGGTCGACCACAAGCACAAGCGCCGCTCGGACTGGACGATCGACGACGAGCGGCTGAAGGAAGCCGCGCGCGCCAGGATCAAGGAACGGATCGTGCCGGAGATCGAGAAGGCGTTCCAGTTCAAGGTGACACGGATGGAGCGCTACATCGTCGCCTGCTACGATTCCAGCATCGGTGGCTATTTCCAGGCGCATCGCGACAACACGACCAAGGGCACGGCGCATCGCCGCTTCGCCGTGACCGTCAATCTCAACAGCGATGAATACGAAGGCGGCGAGCTGACCTTCCCGGAATACGGGAGGATCATGTTCAAGCCGCCGGTCGGCGGCGCGGTCGTGTTCTCCTGCGGCTTGCTGCACCAGGCGCTGCCGGTGACCGCCGGCCGGCGCTACGCCTTCCTGCCGTTCCTCTACGACGATGCCGCGGCCAAGCAGCGCGAGGCCGCCAACGCTTATCTCGGCGAGAACATCGCCACCTACAAGGTCGGGAGCTGAGGCACCTAGCGCGCCTTGATCGCGCGATAGCCGATCAAGAGGACCAGTGCGCCCAGCACGGCGATCACGAAGCTCCGGATGTTGAAGCCGGTGACCTCACCGAAGCCGAGTGCATTACCGATGAACCCGCCGATCATCGCGCCGACCACGCCGATCACGATGGTGATGATGAATCCGCCGGGATCGCGCCCCGGCATCAGGAACTTGGCGATCAGGCCCGCGATCAGGCCGAACACGATCCAGCTGATGATACCCATGGCATCCCCCGAGATGTGGCGACAATTGCCTGCAACGCTACCCTAAACGGCGCGCGCCGGGAAGCGCTCGGCCCCGACCCGCTTGGGCCGATTGACTTTGCGGCGCCGGCTTCGGAGACTTCGGCACCATCAACCGCGAGATTCCGACATGGACCCGATCCCCAGCCCCGCCTTCGCGGCGCTCGACGCCGGCATCATCGACGACCGCTTCAAGGGCTTTCCGCCGGGCGGCGAGCCGACCTCGCTGGGTTCCATCGGGCATCGCGGCTGGAGTCTGCTCAATGGCGACCTCCCGTTCCCCGCAGCGGTCATCAAGACCTCTGCGCTGGATCACAACAGCCGCTGGATGGCGGCGTTCCGGCATGAGCACGAGGTCGATATCTGCCCGCATGGCAAGACGACGATGAGCCCGCATCTCTTCCGGCGCCAGCTCGCCGACGGCGCCTGGGGCATCACGGTCGCGACCGCACAGCAGCTTAGGATCGCGCGGGCCTACGGCGTGCAGCGGATCATCATGGCCAACCAGCTGATCGACCCGATCGCGATCCGTGCGGTCCTTGCCGAGATGAAGCGCGACCCGGATTTCGACTTCTACTGCCTGGTCGATTCCGTGGCCGGGGTCGAGCGCCTGGCGCGCGCCGCCGCCGCCGCGAACGCGGGCCGGCCGCTGCAGGTGCTGCTCGAAGGCGGCATTGCCGGCGGTCGCACCGGCTGCCGCACGATCGAGGACGCGGCGGCGGTGGCGCAGACGATCCGCGCCGCGGCGCCGCATATCGCGCTGCGCGGCGTCGAGGGATTCGAAGGCATCATCGACGCCGCTTCGCCCGATGATCGCGCGTCGAAAGTGCGCATGTTCCTGGATTTCCTGGGTGCCATAGTCCGTCGCGGCATCGACGAGAGGTGGTTCTCGGACGGCGAAATCGTGGTGACCGCCGGCGGCTCGGCGGAGTTCGATCTCGTGGCGGAGGCTTGGCGCAAAGGCGACTTCGCCCGACCGATCCGCGTGGTGTTGCGCAGCGGCTGCTATCTGACCCACGACAGCGGCATGTACGAGGATCGGTTCCGCGATCTCGCGGCCCGCGCGCTTGCCTCGGATGAGCTCCTCGCGCATGGTCCGCGCGCAGCGCTAGAGGTCTGGGCCTTGGTGCAGTCGATGCCGGAACCAGGTTTGGCGCTCGTCACGATGGGCAAGCGCGACGTCTCGTTCGACGCCGGACTGCCGAAGCCGGTCGCCTGGTTCTCGCCCGGCAGCGCGGTGCAGGCGATGCCGGATGGCTACGCCATCACCAAGCTCAACGACCAGCACGGGTACCTCCAATGTCCAGCAGGCACGCCGCTCAAGATCGGCGACGCCGTCGGCTTCGGAGTCTCGCATCCCTGCACCACCTTTGACCGCTGGCAGCTGATCTGTCTGGTCGATGACGACTACAAGGTGACTGGCGCGATACGCACGTTCTTCTGACCTGGTCGAATTGCATCTGCGCGGACCCGGCTCGGCGGGGAGCTTTGCAAGCAATCGGGGACAGGTGCACAATCCAATGTATTGGAATCACGCGTGAATGACCCCACGTCGCCCGGGAGCCGCTTCCGGGTTGTGACCGATCGCACAAATGCCCAAAAGTATTGTGTCACATTTTGTTAACAGTATTGAACCCGGCCCCGGTTTGCTCCATTTCCACGTCCAAGAGGAGAGACCGCCATGCCGAACTACGAATCATACTTCGACGTCCTGAGCGAGAACGCCCGCGGTCACAACGTGCTGGGCAGTTCGTTGATCGTCGTGTTGATGCTGGTCGCGGCCCTGGCGGTGGTCTCCCTGGCCTAGGCGCCCTCGGTCTCCAGCCTGGCGTTGGACCAGGTCACCACCAAGCCACTCGCGACAATGACGGCGATACCGACCCAGACCATCGGCGTCGGCAGCTGGTCGAACACGACCAGTCCGAAGAAGATCGCCGAGACGATCTCCGCATAACCGTAAGGCGCCAGCTGCGCCGCCGTTGCCATGCGATGGGCGGTGATCAGCAGGAAATGCCCCAGCGCCGCGATCGCGCCGACCGCGACCATCCAGATCCAATCCACCGCCGACGGCGTCTGCCATACGAAGGGCACGACCGCGCTGTAGATGACGGCGCCGATCAGGCCGGACATGACCCCGGTGACGAGGCTGGGATCATGCTGAGCCAGACGCCGCGTCACCATCATGCCCAGCGCGTAGGCGGCACCCGAGACGAGCGCAAAGAGATCGCCGGCCGAGATGCCGGAGAGCGTCGGCCGGATCACCAGCAACGCGCCGCCGAAACCGCTCGTCACCATGACCCATCGTAGCGGGCCAATCCGCTCTCCGAGCAGCAAGGCGGAAACCGTCAGGATGATCATCGGATAGACGAAGAAGACCGCCATCGTATCGGCGAGCGGGAGCCGCGCGATCGCCAAGAAGAATGTGAAGGCGGAAGCGGCGAACAGCACGCCCCGGACAAGCTGCAAGCCAGGACGCCTTGGCTTGAACACGGCGGGGCCCTGCGCATAGAGACCGAACGGTGCCATGGCAACGAGATAGAAGACGAAGCGTGCCCAGGTGATCTCCAGCGGCGGCAGATGCCGTCCCATGGCCAGATACTTGGCGATCGCGTCCATGCCGGGGAGCATCGCCAGCCCGGCCAGCATCGTCACCGCGCCCAGCACGGGGCGGAACCGCGGCAGGACCGGCGCTCCGGCCGGTCGTGCGGCAACGGGACTCTGCGGGGCAGCCATCGGGAGCAACCTCAGGCGGTCGAACGGCAGAGAGACTACCAACCGCCCGGCGAGCGGGCTAGGGGACCGGAACTCCGGTTCGGCGGTGAGCGGCAGGTGAGCGCGGGTGCGTCGGGTCTGCTGCGCGCCGCGCTCAGATTCCGAAATCAATGGACGGGAGCGTGCGTCCGTCGCGCACGGTGGCCGACCGCGTTTCGCCCGGGACGAAAGGCCCCGCCGGCCAAGCCGGCGGGGTCCTTGCTGTCATCGCCATTGTGCTTGGCGTTAGAGGTGCATGCCGCTATTGCCCGGACGCTTGCTTCCGCGCTCGGCCTTCTGGCCAGGCTTCCGTGGCGGCTTCCAGGTCGTGGTGCTGGCGTTGGTGGTCTGCGTCGTCTGCGGCACAACGGCCGGCGCGGTGGTGGCACCGGCCTGCTGCTGCGTCACCTGATCGGTCGACGGCGCCGTTGTGGTCGTGCTGTCGGCGGACGCGATGCCGGCCGAGCCCGCGATCACGATGGCGGCGAGCCAGGCGGCGCGGCTGATCTGGTAGTGCTTCATGATGGTTTCCTTCACATCAACTGGGTTCGGTTTCGGGATCGGCTCCGTACACCTCAATCCCCACACGGCTCCGATAAATTTGAAATGCGCCTCTCACGCCGAGGTCATTCCGCCCGATGATCTTGTTATTCCTTCACGTTGCCGCTACCGCTGCGACAACTTGGCCCAACGCCGTGCGGTGAAGTGCTGAAAGCCGCATAAAACCTGGCGACTAGACGGTCGCGGAATCTGCAGCACAAACCCGTAATGAAAGTTTCACCGCCGGGATCACGCGTCGATATGAACGCTGTTCATTGCCGCTGTGAATTACACTGATGATGCGCGTATGCATGACGGCCGTTTGCGCAAACGTCGGATGCATCGCGTGCAAGGCTGCACACTCGAGCAATCCGCCGAGCGCGGAACCTTCACCCCGTGCCGATTGTCCGCTCTGTGATCGACGTCACTTGACGAAGGTGGAGCCGCGCGGCGTTCGGGCTGACCGCGGCATCGAGCGTGGCTTCGAGGTCACTCCCGCCCGAGGCAAGCTTGGCGATGGCGGCGGTTCCGTGTTGGCGCGTGAAGACTCCGTCTTCCGATTGCGGCGTGCGGCGGACGCCGGTCGATGCGTAGGGTGCGCTCGCCATCACCCGGAGCGCAGGATCTTCCGGGAAAAACACCTGGCCGATATGCGCGGTATGTCCACCGCGATAGGTCTCGCCGACGGCGCCGTCGAGGCGCACCTTGAAATGGATATGGTTGGTGCGGCCGGGATAGCAGCCCGGGAAGATGGTGGCGAACTCGGCGACACCGGCGCCATCGATCAATTGGATTCTGCGCAGGAAGGTGAGCTTGTTGGTCGGCGCATTTGTTGGCGGCGGACCCGGCGGGGCTCCGATCGGATCGGGAGGAGGTCCGGGTTGCTGCGCGTCGGCGACGCCCGGTCGAACGCCACCCTGCTGGGCCGGTTTTCACACCGGGAAGTGAGTCTTTTGGGCCTGGGCGGCCGGTCCAAATGCCTTTGCGCGGCGGTGACGCGAAGCCCATAATGTCCGGTGCTTGAACGAGGAGACGGTGGGGGCCGTGTCTGCCTTTGAGCGCAGAGCCGCAATAGCAGATCGCCGGCCGGGCGCGAGCCATCCTGGTGTGCGCCGGGCCGTGGAGCGGTGCGCCGCGCCCATGCACCGGCGGCTCGCGCCTTTTGCCGCGCCGATCTGCTCCGACGATTTCGGCGCCGCCTCCTATATCTCGCCGCCGCCATAACGCAAATCCTGCCGCCAACGCCCGACCGTCGCCTTGCAACAGGCATTTCTGTTGGGGCCATCCGAACGCATTCCCGCGTGCTGAAGCTGTTTCAGCGCGAATGCCGAGTTGCTGCCTTATAAGTATAGTTTATGGTATTTATTGAATTGAATCCGGTGGATATGAATCATTTTTCTGTTTGACTTTATTTATGGAATTCATGTTCTACTGAATGACAGGCGTAGCGAAGCAGAGCAAGAAGACCAACCGAGACAGAGGAGAGAGAGCATGGGACCGATCAAGACTGCATTGAGCGCTGTTGTACTCACGCTGGGCGCGGGCCTGCTGGCGGGGCCGGCGCTGGCCCAGGACGCGATCAAGCTCGCCGTGGTGACGCACGGCCAGTCGTCCGACACTTATTGGACCGTCGTGAAGAAGGGCGTCGACGATGCGGCGAAGCTGATGGGCGTCGATGTCACCTACGAGGCACCGCAGACCACCGACATGGTGGCCGAGGCGCGCATGATCGACGCCGCCGTCGCACAGAAGGTGCAGGGGCTCGTGGTCTCGATCCCCGACGCCGACGCACTCGACAAGTCGGTGAAGGCGGCGGCCGATGCCGGCATTCCGGTCATCATCATCGACAGCGGCGAGGACGAGGTTGCCAAGGTTGGCGCCAAGTTCTTCGTCGGCACCACCAACTACTTCGAGCAGGGCGCCCGGGCGGCGAAGCAGCTGATGGCCGCCGGCGTCACCAAGGGCGTCTGCGCCAACCATGAGGCCGGCAACCTGGTGAACGAGTCGGCTTGCGACGGGTTCATCAAGACGATGGGTGCCAATGGCGACCGCGTCGAGATCAGCCTCGACCCGACCGACACGGCGGGCAGGATGAAGGCCTATCTCTCGGCCCATCCGGACGTGACCGGCATCCTCGCGCTCGGTGCGCCGTCGGCCGCCAACATCGTGACCGCCCTGCGGAGCGCCGGGACCTTGTCGAAGTACAAGATCGGCAATTTCGACGTCTCGGGCGATACGCTGGACCCGCTCAGCAAGGGTGAGATCCAGTTCTCCTTCGATTCCGAGCAGTATCTGATGGGCTACCTGCCGATCGTGATGCTGACCCTGAACGCGAAATACGGCCTGCTGCCGATCAGCAACATCTATACCGGCCCCAACCCGGTGACCTCGGCCGACGTCGCCAAGATCCAGGAGCTCAGCAAGAAGGGAATCCGGTAGCGCTTCACAAAACCCGGCCGTGGTCCGAAGCTGGTTTGCCGGTTGACCGGCAAGCCAGCTGGCGGGGGCAGCGATGAGCGAAGGCATCACCACCGATCAGACCATGCGCAAGGGCATCGGAAGCGACGTCGCGCGGATCCAGCGGGCGCCGCTCTTCGCCCGCGCGATGCGGCGGCCGGAGCTCGGGGCGCTGTCGGGCGTGATCCTGATCTACATCGTGTTTTATGCCGCCGCCCGCAACAGCGGCATGTTCTCGGTCGAGGGCATCGTCAACATCCTCAGCGTTTCCGCGGAGATCGGCATCATCGCCTCGGCGACGACCTTGCTGATGATCGCCGGCGAGTTCGACCTGTCGCTCGGCTCCATGATCGGCTTCGCCGGTATCGTAATCGGCCTCGGGGTCACGGCTTATGGGCTGCCGCTCTCGGTTTCGACGCTCATCGCGCTGTTCGTCTGTGGCGGCATCGGTGCCCTCAACGGCTATCTCACGGTCAAGACCAAGCTGCCGTCTTTCATCGTGACCTTGGCCTCGATGCTGGTGCTGCGCGGTCTCGCCATTGCAGTGACGCGCGCGGTCGCCGGCTACACCCAGATCTCCAAGATCACCGCGACCGATCCCGGCAGCGTGATTATTCCGCTCTTCGGCGGCACGCTCGGCCAGGGCTTCTTCCGCTGGATGGCGACGGCGGGGTGGATGACCGCCAAGCCCAATGGCGCGCCGATCATTGACGGCTTTCCGGTCTCGATCCTGTGGTGGATCGGCCTGACCGCGGTCGCGACCTGGGTCCTGCTCCGTACCAGCTTCGGCAATTGGATCTTCGCCGTCGGCGGCGACGAAGTGGCGGCGCGCAATGTCGGCGTGCCGGTCAGACGGGTGAAGATCATGCTGTTCGCGCTGACCGCGGTCTCGGCCGTGCTGTTCGCGGCGACCCAGATCACCGAGGTGGGATCCGCCGACACTCTGCGCGGCACCCAGAAGGAGTTCGACGCGATCATTGCCGTCGTGATCGGCGGCACGCTGCTGACCGGGGGCTACGGCTCCGCCGTCGGCGCCATGCTCGGCGCCTTGATCTACGGCACAGTGCAGATCGGCATCCTCTATACCGGCATCGATTCCGACCTCTTCAAGGTGTTCCTCGGCCTGATGGTGCTGCTGGCGGTGCTGTTCAACAATTATGTGCGCCGCCGGGCGACCCAGGAGCGCTAGAGATGACTCCGATCATCGAGCTTCAGGGCGTCTCCAAATCCTTCGGCACCGTTTCGGCGCTGCAAGACTTGAGCTTCCAGGTCTATCCCGAGGAGGTGCATTGCCTGTTGGGCGACAACGGCGCCGGCAAATCCACGCTGATCAAGATCCTGGCCGGCGTGCATGCACCGACCAAGGGCAGCTATCTCATCGACGGGCAACCGGTGCACATGACCTCGCCGCGCGACGCCCTCGAGCGCGGCATTGGCACGGTCTACCAGGACCTCGCCATGATCCCGCTTCTCAGCATCACCCGGAACTTCTTTCTGGGGCGCGAGCCGAAGAGGGGCTGGGGACCCTTCGCGCGTTTCGACGTCGCCACGGCGGACGCGATGGTGGTGAAGGAGCTGGCCGAGATCGGCATCGACGTGCGCGATCCGGGCCAGGCGGTGGGCACGCTCTCGGGCGGCGAGCGCCAGTGCCTGGCGATCGCCCGCGCGGTGCATTTCGGCGCCCGCGTGCTGATCCTCGACGAGCCGACATCGGCCCTCGGCGTGCACCAGGCGACCATGGTGCTGAAATATGTGGCCCAGGCGCGCAACCGCGGCCTCGGCGTCATCTTCATCTCGCACAACATCCACCACGCCTATGCCGTCGCCGACCGCTTCACGCTGCTCAACCGCGGGCGGAGCAAGGGCACCTATCTCCGCAGCATGATCAGCCGCGACGAAGTGTTGAACGTGATGGCGGGCGGCGAGGATCTGAAGCGGCTCGAGGCCGAGATCGAAAGGCTCGGCACGCGCAACGGCCAGTCGACCATTCACTGACGGCCATTCACTGGTCTGGGAGAGAATATGGACGGGGGAACACGCGTCGGGGCGAAGCGGATCCGGATCGGCGTGGTGGGCGCCGGGCTGATCGGGCAGGTCGAGCACATTCCCAATCTCCGGCGCCTCACGCATCTTTACGAGATCGCCGGCGTCGCAGAGGCCTCGGCGGAGATGCGGCGCGAGCTGGAGGCGCGCGGGTTGCGCAGCTTCTCCGGCTACGAGCCGTTGCTCGATGCCGGGATCGACGCGATCCTGATCGCCGCACCGGATCAGTATCACGCCGAGATCACGGTGAAGGCCCTGGAACGCGGGATCCATGTGTTCTGCGAGAAGCCCCTCTGCTTCTCCGTCGCCCAGGCCAAGGAGATCGCGGCGGCACGGATGCGCGCGGGGAGGGTGGTGCAGGTCGGCTATATGAAGCGCTTCGACCCGAGCTACGAGCTGCTGCTCTCGATGTTGCCGAAGGACCCGGCCGAGCTCCGCATGATCAGCGTCGAGGTCAACGACCCCGATTCCTGGCCCTTCAACCGCCACCAGGGGGACTTCGTGAAGACCGGCGATATTCCACCGGAGATGATCGAGGACGGCAAGCGCCGCCGCGACCAGCAGGTGGCCCTCGCCGTCGGCCGCGCGCTCACCCAAGCCGAGATGTGGGGCTACACCAACTCCTATTCATCCAGCCTCATTCACGACATCAACGTCGTGCACGGCATCCTCGACGGCTGGGGCATCGAGACCGGTCCGGTGATTGGCGCGGCCTTCTTCGCCGGCGGCGACGGCGGCCATGGCAGCGTGCGCTTGAAAGGCCTCGACGCGATCTGGCAGATGACCCATCTCTTCGTGCACAAGGTCGCCGACTACAAGGAGCGCGTCGCGTTCTACTTCAACGACGCGATCTACGAGCTCGTCTTCCCCTCGCCCTATCTCAATCACTTTCCCACCAAGCTCACCGTCACCAAGTCCGACGGCCAGGTGATGCAGCGCACCGAATACCGCGGAAGCTACGAGGAGGCATTCCAGCGCGAGCTCGTCGGCTTCTGGCAGAGCGTGACCGAAGGGGCACCGGTGCGGAATACGGTGGAAGCCGCGATGAAGGACCTACAACTGGTGGAGCGGCTCGCGGCGACCGCAATTCGGTAGGGGATTGGGCAGCTTGGCGTCGGCGCCTGTCCTGCAAAGCGCGTAGCGCGAAGCAGGATGGCGGAGGGGGTGAGATTCGAACTCACGGTACGCTTGCACGTACAACGGTTTTCGAGACCGTCCCAATCGGCCACTCTGGCACCCCTCCGCAGGGTCCCGGGCTGTGATGCCGGGAGATGGGCCGTTAACGGGCGCGGACAATAGTTGCGGCCAGCCGGCGCCGCAAGCCTTCCTTGACCCCCGTTTTCCGGCCCGGCAGGCTCGGGCCGTGCCCCGGCATTGGCATTACTCAATCCAGTGAACAGCTCCCGGCAACCCGCAAATCTACCCGTTATCCCGCTGGTCGAGCTGGGCGATGCCGGACTCGACGCGCTGGCGGAGCGAATGCCGGACCGGGTGCGGATGCTCACGGCGGCGGCCTCGCGGCTGATTCCACGACCGATCCTGGGGGCCATGGACCGGCGCTCGCGCGCGTGGCTCGCGAAGAACGAGACGCCGTATCGCCGGGAAATCGATCGGGTGGCCGCGATCCCCGGCGTGTCCGGCGCCCATGGGCTCAATCTCTCGCCTGAATGGGCCTGCACCTCGGCCACGGCAGAGGGGCGGCTGGTGCGCACACTCGACTGGCCGATCCACGGTCTCGGCGGCGCCATCACCGTCGTGCACCATCTGAGCCCAATGGGTCCCTGGTACAATGTGACCTGGCCTGGCTTCATCGGCGTGCTGACCGGCATCGCGCCCGGCCGCTTCGCCGTCGCCTACAACCAGGCGCCGATCCGCAACGTCACTGGTCTCAAGGCAATCGACTGGGCGATCGAGCGGATACGGCTTGGCTCGAAACGGTCCATCCCGGCGACCCATCTGATCCGCCAGGTTCTGGAGACCTGCAGCGACTTTGGGGCGGCGTTCGAGGCGCTGCAGCAGACGCGCATCGCTTATACCGGCCTCCTCACCCTGGCCGGCGCCGGCGGCGAGGCAGCGATCATCGAGAAGGCCGAGGATCTCGCCTATGTCCACGAGGGGCCCGGCGCCATCCCGAACCAGTGGCTGAATCCCCATTGGCGGGGACATCCGCGCGGGGTCGACAGCGCTGGACGGCTGGTCCAATGCAAAGCCCTGGTCTCGGACCTGCGGAGCCTCAAGGGCGACTTCAGCTGGCTCAGCTACCCCATGCTCAACCATCTGAGCCGGCTGGCGGTGATCGCCGACCTCAAGACCGGCGAGCTTGCCGTGCTCGGCCTGGAGCAATCCGGGCGCCACGCGGCGCCCGCCACAGAATGCTTCAGGATCAATGTATTGGGGTCGTTGGCAACAGAATGAGGCGAGATTGTGGCGGACGCTTCAGATCTGATGCGGGCGGGACTGGATAAATACTTTGAAAAGAGCGGGTTGAAACCTCAAATTGCCTGTTCGCGTAGAGCCCTGGTTGGGCGACAGCCCAGCCCGGAATCGCATTGACAGCCGGAGTTTGGGCCGTATATTCCCGGCTCGGTTCGGGTCGCCCCGGAGAGCGGTTTGGCGGCCCATGTTTTTTGCGCCAAGGGCAGCCTCTTAACGGCGCCGGCGCGTCATAGGGACGATAGTCATGTATGCGGTGATCAAGACCGGCGGCAAGCAGTACAAGGTCGCCAATGGGGACGTTATCCTGGTGGAGCGGCTGGAGGCCGAGCAGGGCCAGACCATCGCGCTCGATCAGGTGCTGATGATCGGCGACGGCGCCAACATCACCGTCGGCCAGCCGACCGTGCAGGGTGCCAGCGTGGCGGCCGAGGTGGTCGAGCATCCGCGGGCCGACAAGGTCATCATCTTCAAGAAGAACCGGCGCCATAACTACCGCCGCAAGAACGGGCATCGTCAGCTGCTGACCGCGCTGAAGATCACCGAGATCCGCGCGGCCTAAGGCGCCTGAAGGAGCAGGACTATGGCACATAAGAAAGCAGGCGGCAGCTCCAGGAACGGCCGCGACTCCGCCGGCCAGCGGCTCGGTGTGAAGCGGTTCGGCGACCAGGACGTGCTCGCCGGCAACATCCTGGTGCGCCAGCGCGGCACCAAGTTCCATCCCGGCGCCAATGTCGGCATGGGCAAAGACCACACCCTCTTCGCCAAGACCGACGGCAAGGTCGCCTTCCACACCACGACCGGCGGCCGCACCTACGTCTCGATCAAGCCGGCGGTGGCCGAAGCCCCCGCTGCAGCGCGACCGGCGGCGGAGTGAAATTGTTGCGCCTTAGTTAGGCGCGGCCATTCACGACCGCGAGTTTGGAAGGGGAATGGCGAAGCCGCCGTTCCCCTTTCTCGTTGGCGATTCGAGATGAGTGTCTTTCGGCATAGTCGGATAGAGCGGAGCAACCCCTCACCCCGTCCCTCTCCCTCAAGGGGAGAGGGAGCGCTGTTGCGCGTTCCTTCGAACTCGCCAGCGCCGAGCCTCGGCGGAAAGCCCTCTCCCCTGCCGACGAATCTCGGCCTACGCCGACGGGAGGGAGAGGGTTTGGGTGAGGGGTCGAACACCCTATCCATGGAAGTCCTCCCATGAAGTTCCTCGACGAAGCCAAGATCTTCGTGAAGTCAGGCGACGGCGGCGCGGGCTGCGTCAGTTTCCGGCGCGAGAAGTTCATCGAGTTCGGCGGGCCGGATGGCGGCGACGGCGGACGCGGCGGCGACATCATCGTCGAGGCGGTACCGAACCTCAACACGCTGATCGACTACCGCTACGCCCAGCACTTCAAGGCGCGCCGCGGCTATCACGGCGAGGGCTCGAACCGTTCCGGCTCCTCCGGCCCGACCATCACGCTCAAAGTTCCGGTCGGCACCCAGATTCTCGACGAGGAGAAGGAGAACGTCCTCTTCGATCTGACGCGGCCGGGCCAGACGGTTGTGCTCTGCAAGGGCGGCGATGGCGGCTTCGGCAATGCCCATTACAAGACCTCGACCAACCGGGCGCCGCGGCAGAAGGGCGAGGGTTGGCCGGGCGAGGAGCGCTGGATATGGCTGCGCCTAAAGCTGATCGCCGATGCCGGTTTGATCGGCCTGCCGAACGCGGGCAAGTCGACCCTCCTGGCCGCGGTCAGCCGCGCCAAGCCGAAGATCGCCGACTATCCCTTCACCACGTTGAAACCGCAGCTCGGCGTTGTCCGCGCGGACGAGACCGAGTTCGTGCTGGCGGACATCCCCGGCCTGATCGAGGGCGCCCATGAGGGCGCCGGACTCGGCGACAAGTTCCTGGGCCATGTCGAACGCTGCGGCGTCTTGATTCATCTGGTCGACGGCACCCAGGAGGATGTTTCCGCTGCCTACAAGACCGTGCGCGGGGAGCTCTTGGCTTATGGCGCGGGGCTCGAGGAGAAGCGCGAGATCGTCGCCTTGAACAAATGCGACGCGCTTTCCGAAGAGGAAATCGCGGAGAAGACGAGGAAGCTGGCGCGGGCCGCCAAGATCACCAAGAAGAGCGGCAACAAGGTGTTCGCGATCTCCGGTGCGGCGGGAACCGGCATCACCGATCTTCTGCGCCGCGCCGCCGCGATCATCGACGAGGAACGCGCGGCCGCCAAGGCGCGCGTCGAGACCGAGGAATCCGACGAACTGCACTTCTCGTAAGGGGCCGGGCATGGGATTGCGATACTTCGATCAGGATGATTACACGGTGGTCGTCGTGGGCGGTGCCAGCGGCATCGGCCTCGAAGCCGCACGGTTCTTGAGCGGGCAGGGGGTCCGCGTGGCCGTGCTCGACCGCAACAAAGACGGCGTCGCCGCTGCGGCCAACGAGCTTGGCGGCAACGCGATCGGTCTCGCTGTCGATATCAAGGACTGGGCCGCGACCAAAGCCACGGTCGATTCGGTCGCTCAAGCGTTCGGCAAGATCGACGGGCTGGTGAACTGTGCGGCCATCGTCGGCAAGACCAACATCCCGACCCACGAGGTCGAGATCGAGAATTTCGACGAGTGCTATCAGATCAACTTGCGCGGCGCGCTGCTGGTCTCGAAGGCAGTGGTGCCGCACATGCTTGCGCGTAAATACGGCCGCATCCTCCACATCGCCTCGATCGCCGGCAAGGACGGCAATGCGGGGATGGCGGCCTATTCCGCGACCAAGGCCGGCCTGATCGGCCTCGTGAAGGTGATGGGCAAGGACTATGCCGAGACCGGCATCACGGTGAACGGTCTCGCCCCCGCGGTGATCCGCACGCCCATGGTGGCCGCGATGCCGCAGCCGCAGGTCGACTACATGACGGCGAAAATCCCGATGAAGCGCTGCGGCGAGCTCGAAGAGGCGGCGGAGATGATCGCCTGGATCGTCTCCCCTGCCTGCAGCTTCACCACCGGCTTCACCTTCGATTTGACCGGCGGCCGAGCCGTCTATTGAGACGAGCCATGACCGAGCGACGCCGCACCACTGCCAAGGAACGCAGCCTCGCCACGGCGAAGCGGCTGGTGGTGAAGGTCGGCTCGGCATTGCTGGTCGATCAGGAGAGCGGTGACATCCGGCGCAAATGGCTGGAGGCGCTGTGCGACGACGTGGCGACCTTGCGCAAGAACGGCGCCGAGGTGCTGCTGGTCTCCTCAGGCGCGATCGCGGTCGGCCGTCGGCGGCTCGGTCTCGAGACCGGCGCTCTGCGGCTCGAAGAGAAACAGGCCGCGGCGGCGACCGGACAGATCCGCCTCGCCCATGCCTATCAGGAGGCGCTGGCGCGCCATGGCATCACCTGCGCCCAGGTGCTCCTCACCCTCGACGACACCGAGGAACGGCGCCGGCATCTGAACGCGCGCTCGACCCTCGCGATGCTGCTGAAGCTCGACGCCGTGCCGGTGATCAACGAGAACGACACGGTGGCGACTTCGGAGATCCGCTTCGGCGACAACGACCGGCTGGCGGCGCGGGTCTCCGCCATGATCAGCGCCGACACGCTGGTCCTGCTCTCCGACATCGACGGCCTCTACACCGCCGATCCGCGCAAGGACCAAGGTGCCGAGTTCATCCCCGAGGTCGAGGAGCTGAGCGCCGAGATCGAGGCGATGGCGGGTTCGGCGCGGCCCGGCTACAGCTCCGGCGGCATGGTGACCAAGCTCGCCGCAGCGCGGATCGCGATGGCGGCAGGCTGCCGCATGGCGATCGCCGACGGTCGGCGGATGAATCCACTCCAGGCGGTGAT
>DATKMF010000212.1:0-34525 GCA_035542015.1 Candidatus Cybelea sp. | reverse complement strand
GCGGCCAGCACACCGACGAGGTTCTGAAGGAGCTGCTGTTCCTTGGAGATAAGGATATCGCGGAATTAAGGGCGAAGGGGATCATATGACCACGAAGCCGCCCGGCAGGAGGCTCGCCCAGGGAAGTGTCTTCCCCATTCTCGCTGCGCTGACGTCTATGGCGCACGCCGACGATATCCATCCCTTGTCCGAGGCAGCACTGGCCAAGGCAATCGCGGCTCCCGAAGTGCAGCAGGCGCGCCAACTCATGCGCGATCCCAAACATGATGCCGATATCGTCGCGCTCTTTGCCAAAGCCGCTCAGAAGGGCAATCCCGTCGCCCAGACCTATCTCGGCTATCTCAACTACGTCGGCAACGGGGTCCAGCAAAACGACCAGGCGGCAGCGACCTGGTACAAGCAGGCCGCGGAGCAAGGCTTTCTCGATGCCGAGCTTCGACTGGGAGCAATTTATAAGCTCGGGCGGAATCTCTACGACCCGAATCGTACTGTAATACAGGACAATCAGACCGCTATGCATTGGCTACAGATTGCGGCCAATCAAGGCAGTGCCGAAGCGCTGACCCAGATCGGAGAAATCTACTTCCTGGATGGCAGCAAGGAAGGCTTCCAAACCGGGCGCGATTTTTTCCGCCGCGCCGCCGCGAAGGGTGATGCCTGGGGCATGTCACTGCTCTGCTTCACGTATCACTTTGCCGACAGCGGCAGCAGTGAACAGACTGCCGCGTGCCAGATGGCGCAGCAGCACCCCTATCAGAGCAGGTTTAGCAACGAGACCGACGCGATCCTGAACTCCGACCAGATCCCCGCGGCGTCGTATTGAACTTCCGCCCTGTAATTGTGTAACGCCCCCCGCCTGCCCCATATAGGGGCCATGGCGCACGCTCACGCTCACGCCCATTCGCATTCCCACGGCCACGCGCACGACCATGCTCCGGCGGAGTTCGGCCGCGCGTTTGCGCTGGCGACGGCGCTCAACCTGGCGCTGGTCGCGGTGCAGGTGGGCTATGGCGTCGCCGCGCATTCGGTCGCCCTTCTGGCGGACGCCGGGCACAATTTCGGCGATGCGGTTGGGCTCGTGCTGGCCTGGGGGGCCTACGCGCTCGGGCGAATGAAGGCGACCGAGCGCTTCACCTACGGCTTCCGCTCGGCCTCGATCATGTCGGCGCTGACCAACGCGATCCTCCTGCTGGTCGCGACCGGCGCCATCGCCTGGGAGGCGATCCGGCGCCTGGGCGCGCCCGAGCCGTCCGCCGGCATGACCATGATGCTCGTGGCGGCGGCGGGCATCGCGATCAACGGGCTATCGGCCTGGCTGCTGGTCAGCGGCAGCAAGGGCGATCTCAACATCCGCGGCGCCTTCCTGCACCTGGTGGCCGACGCCGCCGTTTCCGTGGGCGTGGTGGCCGCCGGCGCCATCATCCTCGTGACCGGCTGGACCTGGGTCGACCCCGCGGCGAGCCTCGGCATCTCCGCGGTGATCGTCTGGGGCACCTGGAACCTGCTGAAGGAATCCTTCCAGCTCTCCATGGCCGGCGTTCCCTCGAACATCGAAATCACGGCGGTGCGGCGGCATCTCGAGGCGATCCCCGGCGTGACGAAGGTGCATCATCTCCATGTCTGGGCCATGAGCACGACCGAGAACGCGCTGACCGCGCATCTGGTCTTCCCCAAGGGACATCCCGGAGACGCCTTCCTGGCCGAGGTCGGCCACCACCTCGGCCACCGGTTCGGCATCCAGCACCCCACCCTGCAGATCGAGATCGGGGATGCCGAGGACTGCGCACCCGACTGCGCGCCGAAGCAGCGCGTCCTACACTAGGCCGCGCTGCGAAAGCTCGTCCTTCACATAGGCGTAGTAGATCGGCGCCGCGATCAGGCCCGGCGCGCCAAAGATCGCGTCCATCACCAGCATGGCCAAGAGCAGCTCCCAGGCGCGCGCGTTGATCTCGCCGCCCATGATCCGGGCGTTCAGGAAATATTGCAGCTTGTGGATCGCGACCAGGAACACCAGCGAGCCGGCGGCGGCATAGACCGAGACGCTCAAGCTGACGATGACGATGATGGTGTTCGAGATCAGGTTGCCGATCACCGGCAGGAGCCCGACCACGAAGGTGACCAGCAGCATGGTCTTGATCAGCGGCAGGTCGATGCCCATCAGCGGCAGGATCACCACGAGATAGATCGCGGTCAGCAGCGTGTTGAGCGCCGAGATGCGGATCTGCGCCGAGACGATCCGGCGGAAGGCGAGGCCGAGGCGCGACACGCGCCGCTCGAGCGAGCGCGTCAGCACCGGCAGCTCGCGGTTCGGCGTGATGTCGGTCAGCGCCACCATGGCGCCGATGATGATGCCGACCAGGATATGGATGAGCACGCCGCCGAAGCGCTCGCCGACCGCACGCACGTCGCTGACATGATGCCGCACCCAGTCGGCCGCGGCGGCCTCGAACTGGTCGACATTGGCCGGCAGATAGGCCTGCGCCCAGAGCGGCAGGTAGTGCCGGCCCGAGCCGATGATGTCCGCCATCTTCTGGCCGAGCGCCTGCACCGCCTGCGACTGCTCGGTCACCAGCCGCGCCAGGCTGAATCCGCTCAGCACCAGCACGAGCACGGTCGCCAGGCCGATCAGGCTCACGGCGATGATCCGCGCCGTCCGGCGGCCGATCCGAAGCCGTGCATGGTTCGCGGTGATCGCCTCGACCAGCTCGAAGACCAGCAGTCCGGCCAGCAATCCCGAGATCAGGTGCAGCCAGAGAATGCCGATCAGCGCGACGCCCATCAGGAACCAGGCGG
This sequence comes from Candidatus Cybelea sp., assembly GCA_035542015.1. Classification (GTDB taxonomy): domain Bacteria; phylum Pseudomonadota; class Alphaproteobacteria; order Dongiales; family Dongiaceae; genus Dongia. Next base: position 31,732 of record DATKMF010000212.1, on the reverse strand, counting down.
CGAGATCGCAGCGGAAGGCGAGGCGCGCGTCGGGATAGCGCTCGACCCGGGCGGGGACCGGTCTCGGCCCCTCCTCGTTCTTCGCAGTCTCGGTCTTCGCAGTGGCTTGCGCGCGGTGCTTCATCCTGCCCCTGAAATGGCCCTCCTCGCCCTAAGCTTCAAGCTAGCACATTCCCTTCAGGAAAAGTGCCGGGGGAAATACCGCCGGAAGGACCTGACGAATCGTTGACCTCGGAGCCCCCGCCCCTATGATGCGCCCTCGATGAGCGACCAAGCCCGAAAGCCTGCCGCCTTCTATCCTCACCGGCATTTGCTGGGAATCGAAGGGCTTTCGGCGGAGGAGATCACCCGGTTGCTCGATCTCTCCCAGTCCTATGCCGAGCAGGCGCGCGACGACCAGCGGGCGCGCCAGCTGCTGCGCGGCCGGACCGTCATGAATCTCTTCTTCGAGAACTCGACCCGGACCCTGACCTCGTTCGAGCTCGCGGCCAAGCGCCTCGGCGCCGACGTGATCAACATGGCGGTCGGCACCAGCTCGATCAAGAAGGGCGAGACCCTGCTCGACACGGCGATGACGTTGAACGCCATGCGCCCGGATGTGCTGATCGTGCGCCATCCGGAATCCGGCGCGGTCAATCTCCTGTCACAGAAGGTCGACGGCGCCGTCATCAATGCCGGCGATGGGCGGCATGAGCACCCGACCCAGGCGCTGCTCGACGCGCTCACCATCCGGCGGCGCCGCGGCAAGCTGCAGGGGCTGCTGGTCGCGATCTGCGGCGACGTGCTGCACAGCCGGGTCGCGCGCTCCAACATCCATCTGCTGACCAAGCTCGGCGCCCGCGTGCGGGTGATCGCGCCCTCGACGCTCATTCCCTCGCAGGTGGATCGGATGGGTGTCGAGGTCTTCACCGACATGCGCAAGGGGCTGAAGGACGTCGATATCGTGATGATGCTGCGGCTGCAGCAGGAGCGCATGCAGGGCGCCTATGTGCCCTCGATCCGAGAATACTTCCGCTTCTACGGCCTCGACTATGACAAGCTGGAGGAAGCGAAACCCGACGCCATCATCATGCATCCCGGCCCGATGAACCGCGGCGTCGAGATCGATTCCGAGGTCGCCGACGACATCAACCGCTCGGTCATCCGCGAGCAGGTGGAGATGGGCGTCGCCGTGCGCATGGCTTGCCTCGATGCCCTCACCCGCAACTTGATCGGCGACAACCAGCCCCGCGCCGATCAGATGGGAGCGGCGCAATGAGCGAGCGTCAGCCCCAGGGTTCGTCCCATAGTTCGTCCCACAGTTCATTCAAGGGGGGTTCATCCCGCCCGCCCAAGCGCCAGACCCGGCCGCTGGCGCTGATCAATGCGCGGCTGGTCGATCCCACTTCCAACCGGGACGAGCCGGGCGGCGTGCTGGTCGAGGACGGCGTCATCCAGGCGCTTGGGCCGCAGGTCATGCGCCCGAGCCTGCCCGATGGCGCCGAGATCGTCGATTGCAGCGGCGACGTGCTCTGCCCGGGACTGATCGACATGCGAGTGCAATTGCGCGAGCCCGGCGAGGAGCACCAGGAGACGATCGAGACCGGCAGCCTCGCGGCAGCCGCGGGCGGCGTCACCTCCATGGTGACTCTCCCCAACACCGACCCGGTGATCGACGACGTCGCCGGCGTCGAGTTCATCGCGCGGCGCGCCCGCGAGACCAAGCGCAGCAAGATCTACTGCTACGGCGCCTTGACGCGCGGTCTCGAAGGCCGCGACCTCGTCGAGATGGGCCTACTGGCCGAAAGCGGCGCGCTCGGCTTTACCGATGCGCTGAAGGCGGTCGCCGACGCCCAGGTGATGCGCCGCGCCCTCTATTACGCGCGCTCCTTCGGCTTGCTCGTCATCCAGCATCCCGAGGACCCGCGGCTCGCCGAGGGCGGCGCCATGAACAACGGCGAGCTCTCGACTCGGCTCGGCCTCCCCGGCATCCCGGCCTGCGCCGAGGTGATGATGATCGAGCGCGATCTCCACCTGGTGCGGATGTCCGGCGCGCGCTACCACGTCGCCCATGTCTCCACCGCCGCCGCGGTCGAGGCGATCCGGCGCGCCAAGCAGGAGGGGCTCCATGTCACCTGTGACACCGCCCCGCCCTATTTCTCGCTGAACGAGAACGAGATCGGCGACTACCGCACCTTCGCCAAGCTGTCGCCGCCCTTGCGCGGCGAGAGCGACCGGCGCGCGATTGTCGCCGCGGTTGCCGAGGGCATCATCGATTGCATCGCCAGCGACCACGCGCCCTATGACGTCGAGAGCAAGCGCGTGCCCTTCGCCCAGGCCGCGGCCGGTGTCATCGGCCTAGAGACCCTGCTGCCGATCAGCCTCGGCCTCTATCACAACCGCGCGGTCTCGCTGACCGACCTGCTGAAATGCCTTACCAGCCGGCCGGCCGAGATCCTGGGCCTGCCGCAGGGCCGGCTGCAGAAGGGCGCGCCGGCCGACATGACGCTGATCGACCTCGAGCGCCCGCACCGCATCGACGTCGCCGCCTTCCATTCGAAGTCCAAGAACTCTCCCTACGACGGAAGGCCGGTGCAGGGCGTGGTGCGCCGCACCTTCGTCGACGGTCGCCAGGTTTTCGCCCGCGAGGGCACGGGCTGATGTCGGACATCAACATCACCTTCGGCCCTTTCCCCGAGATCATCGCGGCGGTGCTCGGCTACCTGCTGGGCTCGATCCCCTTCGGCCTGCTGCTGACGCGCGCAGCCGGGCTCGGCGACATCCGCCAGATCGGCTCCGGCAATATCGGCGCCACCAACGTGCTCCGCACCGGCAACAAGGGCCTCGCGCTCGCCACCCTGCTGCTCGACGGCGGCAAGGGCGCCGCGGCGGTGCTGATCGCGCATTCGCTCCAGCCGGATCTCGACGTCATCGCGGGTGCCGCCGCCTTCATCGGCCACTGCTTCCCGATCTGGCTCCTGTTCAAGGGCGGCAAGGGTATGGCGACGGCACTCGGTACCCTCCTCGCCCTCAACTGGGAAGTCGGCGCGCTCTGCTGCCTGACTTGGCTTGTGGTGGCGCTGATCTTCCGCTATTCGTCCCTCTCCGCCCTACTTTCGATCGCATCCGCCCCCGTCTACGCCGCCTTCCTCGGCACCATGCCGCAAGTCTGGTTCGGCATCGGCCTTGCGATCCTGGTCTGGATCCGCCACCACGAGAATATCCGCCGGCTCCTGAAGGGCGAAGAACCGAAGATCGGCCGCAAGAAAGCTGCGCAACCAACCGGCTGATTCCCACCGACGGTTGATCGGCCATGGTTGATCCGAGGGCGAGTTGCCGTTATGTTCCCCGTCATGGGCATCAGTGAGCAGGAACGCCTCGACTGGCTGCGCCTGGCGCGGAGCCAGGGCGTGGGGCCGGTGACCGTGCGCGACCTCGTCGCCCATTTCGGGGGCGCCTCGAAAGCCTTGGAGGCGCTGCCTGAGCTGGCGCGGCGTGGCGGGCGTCCGCGGCCCTTGCGGGTCTGCACCCGCCAGGAGGCTGAGGCGGAGCTCACGAGCTTAAAGAAGCTCGGCGCCCGGCTGGTCGCCCGGGCAGAGCCGGACTATCCCGAGGCCCTCGCCGCCGTCGAAGATGCGCCGCCGGTGATCACAGTTCGCGGCCGTTCGGCCCTCCTTGCCGGACCGAAGATCGCCCTGGTCGGCGCCCGGAACGCCTCGGCCAATGGGCGGAAGATCGCCGCCGACATGGCGGAGGGGCTGAGCCGCGCCGGCCAGGTCGTGGTCAGCGGCATGGCCCGCGGCATCGATACGGCGGCCCATCTCGGCGCTCTCAGAGATTCGGCCGCCGGCGGAACCATCGCCGTGGTGGCCGGCGGCATCGATGTGCTCTATCCACCCGAGAACGGTACCCTGTTCGACAAGCTCGGCACCGAGGGCCTTATCGTCGCCGAGGCTGCCCCGGGGACCGAACCGGTCGCGCGGCACTTCCCGCGCCGGAACCGGATCATCTCCGGCCTCTCCCGGGCGGTGGTGGTGATCGAGGCGGCCCTCAAATCCGGGTCCTTGATCACGGCGCGGCTCGCCCTGGATCAGGGCCGGGAGGTGATGGCCGTGCCCGGCTCGCCGCTCGATCCAAGATGCCGCGGCGCCAACCGCCTGATCCGGGAAGGCGCGCGCCTGGTCGAGGATTTCGAGCAGGTCATAGAGTCGCTGGAGGGCCCCTTAGGGTCTAATCTCAAGTTTCACGAGAACTTGAATTTTATAGATCAAGGCTCTGATTTTAATGTATTAAATGACGCGGATGGGCTCCGATCCGAGGTCCTCTCCCTGCTCGGCCCGAGCCCGGTGGCGGTTGACGAACTGGTCCGGCAATGTCAATGCTCGGCCCCCGCCATGGGAATCGTGCTGCTGGAATTGGACTTGGCGGGCCGGCTGGAACGCCATCCGGGCAATCGGGTCTCCCTCTTGATGCAGGCGGCCTGAGCGCCAATCTGCCTGCCGCACCGACCCGTCCAAATTGGTTAACGGTACGCGCCGTAATCGATCAGAACATTTCCCGGAGTGAGCGCGAAACAGCCCATGAAAGTCGTCGTCGTCGAATCCCCCGCCAAAGCGAAGACCATCAACAAGTATCTCGGCGGCGACTATAAGGTGCTGGCCAGCTTCGGCCATGTCCGCGATCTCCCGCCCAAGGACGGCTCGGTCCGTCCCGAGGAGGATTTCGCCATCACCTGGGAGGTCGAGGGCCGCGGCGCCCAGCGGATCAAGGAGATCGCCGACGCCGCCAAGGGTGCCGACAAGCTGATCCTGGCGACCGACCCCGACCGCGAGGGCGAGGCCATCTCCTGGCACATCGCCGAGGAGATCCGGAACCGGAAGCAGTTCAAGGGCCTGCCGATCGAGCGGGTCGCCTTCAACGAGATCACCAAGCGCGCCGTCGCCGAGGCGATCGCCAACCCGCGGAAGATCGACCAGGAACTGGTGGACGCCTATCTCGCCCGCCGCGCCCTCGACTATCTGGTCGGCTTCACCCTGTCGCCGATCCTCTGGCGCAAGCTGCCGGGCAGCCGCTCGGCCGGACGCGTGCAGTCGGTGGCGCTCCGCCTCATCTGCGAGCGGGAATCCGAGATCGAGGCCTTCAAGGCCCGCGAATTCTGGACGATCGAGGTCGTGTTCAAGGCGCCGGACGGCGCGGTCTTCACCGCGCGCCTGACCCATCTCGACGGCAAGAAGCTCGACAAGTTCGACCTGCCCGACCAGGCCTCGGCCGAGGCGGCCGCCGCCAAGCTCAGGGCCGGCGCCCCCTTCTCGGTCGCCAATGTCGAGCGCAAGACGGTCAAGCGGAACCCCTACCCGCCCTTCACCACCTCGACCCTGCAGCAGGAAGCCTCGCGCAAATTGGGCTTCGGCGCGGCCCAGACCATGAAGATCGCCCAGCGGCTCTACGAAGGTGTGGATCTCGGCGGCGAGACGGTCGGCATCATCACCTATATGCGCACCGACGGCGTCACCCTCTCCCAGGATGCGATCGAGGCCGGGCGCCGTTTGATCTCCGAGCAATACGGCAAGGAATACCTTCCGGACGCGCCGCGCATCTACAAGACGGTCGCGAAGAACGCCCAGGAAGCCCACGAGGCGATCCGGCCGACCGATCTCTTCCGCCGCCCCGAGCACATCAAGCGCGCCCTGCGCGACGACGAGTTCAAGCTCTACGACCTGATCTGGAAGCGCACCCTCGCCTCGCAGATGGAAAGCGCCGAGCTCGACCAGGTCGCGGTCGATATCGCGAGCGCGGACAAGAAGCACACGCTCCGCGCCACCGGCTCGGTGGTGAAGTTCGACGGCTTCCTGACGCTCTATCAGGAAGATCGAGACGATCCCTTGGAGGACGACGACAGCGGCCGCCGGCTGCCTTCGCTCAAGGTCGGCGACAAACCCGAGGCGCAGGAGGTGAAGCCGGAGCAGCACTTCACCCAGCCGCCGCCGCGCTACTCGGAAGCCTCGCTGATCAAGCGCCTGGAGGAGCTCGGCATCGGCCGGCCCTCGACCTACACCTCGATCCTGCAGACCCTCGAGGACCGCCAGTATGTGCGGCTCGAGAAGCGCCGCCTCATTCCCGAGGATCGCGGCCGGCTGGTGACCGCGTTCCTGACCTCATTCTTCGAGCGCTATGTCGAATACGGCTTCACCGCCGGGCTCGAGGAGAAGCTCGACGACATCTCCGGCGGCCGCGCCCAGTGGAAAGAGGTGCTGAAGGAGTTCTGGGAGGATTTCTCCCGCCTCCATCAGCAGGAAGAGGACGACCAGACCGGCGGCCTCCCCTCGATGTCGGACGCCGTGCAGTTCCTGGACAAGGGCATCGGCAAGCGCTCGGTCGTCATCGATGTGCTGAACGATCTCCTGGCGCCGCATTTTTTCCCCAATCGCGGCGACGGCAAGAATCCCCGTCTCTGCCCCGCCTGCAGCCAGGGCGAGCTCGGCATCAAGCTCGCGAAGAACGGCGCCTTCATCGGCTGCAGCCGCTATCCGGACTGCCGCTACACCGTGCCTCTTGCCGTCCAGACCGCGGAGACCGTCGATGCGGCCGCGGCCGGCCCGGTCGAGCTCGGCAAGGCCGATGACGGCACGACGATCACTTTGCGCAAGGGCCCCTATGGCCACTATGTGCAGCTGGGCGAAGGTGCGGAAGGCGAGAAGCCCAAGCGCCAGTCGATCCCCAAGGGCATCGAGCCCAACGACGTAACGCTCGACCAGGCGAAGCGCTTGCTGTCGCTGCCGCGGGTGGTCGGCGATCACCCGGAGACCAAGAAGCCGATCCTCGCCGGCATCGGCCGCTTTGGCCCCTATCTGCAGCACGACGGCAAGTACAAGTCGATCCCCAAGGACGACGACGTGCTCACGATCGGCATGAACCGCGCCGTCGAGATCCTCGCCCAGGAAAGCAAGGGCCGCGGCCGCGGCCAGGCCGCACCCGGCAAGGAGCTCGGCAAGGACCCGGCCTCGGGCGAAACCGTCACCCAGCACGAGGGCCGTTACGGACCCTATGTGAAGATGGGCAAAGTCAATGCCACGATCCCGGGTTCGATCGAGCCATCGTCGCTCACACTCGACCAGGCTTTGTCGCTGATCGCCGCCAGAGCCGAGAAGCTCGCCGCCGGCGGCGGCAAGCCGAAGCGCGGGGCGAAGAAGGCGGCGAAGAGGACGGAAGCCGCGCCTGGACTCAGCGAGGACGCCGCGCCGGCTCCGAAGGCCGCGAAGAAGAAAGCTGCGTCGAAGACGAAGAAACCGGCTGAGAAGCAAGCAGCCGCGAAGAAGGCGACGGAGAAGAAGAGCGCGGCGTGATCCGGAGACGATCCCGGCCGATCGTTCGATGTGTGCCGACCTCAACGCGCTGATCAGCGTGGCAGCCGACCTCTACGCCGCCACGGGGCAACCTCAGGCCATCGCCGCGGCGGCCATGTTGCGGGCTTCCGCGGGTCGCTCTACAACGCGCCCGCCATCGAGGACCCCTCCGCACCTCGCATCTGCGCTGGAGGCGATGGGGCCCGGGCCGCTGCGATCCCTGCTCGGAATCAAAACTGCGCGGCTCCCCTGGTCCTTGACAGAAAGCAATGTTCCACCGGCAATCGCCGGCCGCCTCGCTTCCACGGAGATCGTCGGACCGGACGGATTGGCCATGGCGGAAGAGCTGCGCTTCGGGCTCTTTCTGCAAGCGCCGGAGACTCTCTACCCCTCACATTTCCATGCGGCCGAGGAGCTCTATCTGACGCTGAGCGGGACACCCGTTTGGCAGAAGGACGACGCGCCGTTCTCCGCGATACCGCCTGGCACCCTGGTGTGTCACGCGCCGTATCAGCGCCTTGCCATAAGGACGGCCGCCGATCCTCTGCTCGCGATGTGGATTTGGCTGGGCGATCTCGACTTCGCGTCCTATCGTTTTCACGACGGAACGTAAGATCGCGCATGCTCCTCGTGGCGCTTCACGCCGCATCCCATGCCTTCTGCACGGGCGTCGCTGGCGCCGATCACTCGCCCCAGATCAGGAACAGGCCGATGTCGCCGGGGAAGCCGTTGGGGAATTCGAGCACCCGGGCGCCCAGGCGGAAGCCGCGGCCCTTCAATTCGCTCTCCCAGCGCAGATAGACTTCGGCCGCCTCGCCGCGCAGCGTCTTCGGCCAGTCGGGCTCGGGCACGTTGATCGCGCGTCCGCCGTCGCTGCAGAGGTCGTGCGGGAAGCGCAGCAGCATGAACTCCTTCGCGCCGCGCTGCGCCGCCTCGCGCGCCCGGTGCAGCAGGTTCTTCCAGGTCTCATCGCCGATATGGTGGTCGATCAGCTGCTCGACCGTGCGCTGCCGGGCTTCGGCCTCCGCGCGGTTGGCTTCGATCCGCCGGGCGAGATCCTCCTGCTTGGAGTCGGCGGCGAGCGCCCGGAAATGATCGACGTCCAGCGCATCTTCCTTGCGCCGCGCCGGCGCTCGTTCCGCCGGGACGGCGGTAGTCGCATGACGCGCCTTGCTCAATCGCTGCTCCAGCGAGGCGAGTGCCTCGAGCGGGTGCAGGATGGAACGTCGGGCATCGCCCGATTCGCGCCGCTCCGCATTCGCATCGAACACGCGCAGAAGGTCGACGCGGCTGACGATGCCGACGACCCGGCCGTCGCGCAGCACGGGCACGCGCTTGATGCGATAGTTATGGAACAGGTGCACCAGTTCCGCGAGGTCCGTCGTCTCGGTCACGGTCACCACCGGCGAGGACATGATCTCTCTGGCGGTCTGATCCTTGGTGCGCAGCTGCGCCAGGTATTCCTGACTGAGCTGCTCGCCCTCGGCCAGCATCTCGAGCCACCAGGCGCGGCGTGCGGTGCGGCCCTCCTCGTCGCGGCGCAACAGGTCGCCTTCGCTGACGATTCCAAGCGGTGCGCCGCCGGCATCGACCACCGGTACCGCGCTGATATGGTTCTCCAGCAGCAGTTTGGCGATCTGGCTCGCCCGCGTTTCCGGCGAGACCGTGACCACACCGGACGTCATGACCTGATCGGCCCGGACGCGCGGGGTGTCGAGGGAGAGGGAGAGGGTGTTGTCGTTCATTGTTGCCTCACATAAGTGCCGGGTGCGTCGGCGAGCGCGGGATAGCCTCTCGCCGGCGCGCCAAGGGCAGGCGGTGCGACGGCCGGTGCGGAATGCCCGGCAAGCCAGTCGAACCAGGCCGGCCACCATGAGCCCTCGCGCCGCTCGGCGCTGGCGGCCCAGGTCTCCGGATCGAGATAGGCCTCGTGATCGTGGCGCCCGCTGATCCGGAACGAGCGGTTGGGATGGCCGGGTTCGCTGATGATCCCGGCATTGTGGCCACCGGTGGTCAGCACGAAGGTCACGTCGGTGTCGGCCATCAGATGGATCTTGTGCACCGAGCGCCAAGGCGCCACGTGATCGGTCTCGGTCGCGACCACGAACATCGGCGCCCTTATGTCGGATATGGCCACCGGCCGGCCTTCGACCTCGTAGCGTCCCTCGGCGAGATCGTTGTTCAGGAACAGCTTGCGCAGATACTCGGAATGCATGCGATAGGGCATGCGGGTCGCGTCCGCGTTCCAGGCCATGAGGTCGTTCATGGGCGCCCGTTCGCCCATCATGTATTCCTTCACCAGCTGCGACCAGACGAGATCGTTCGAGCGCAGCAGCTGGAACGCGCCGGACATCTGTCGCGTGTCGAGGAAGCTCTGCTCCCACATGATGTCCTCGAGATAGGCGACCTGGGTCTCGTTGATAAACAGCATCAGCTCGCCGGCTTCGGTGAAGTCGGTCTGCGCAGCGAGCAGGGTCACGCTGGCGAGGCGCTGGTCGTCCTTCTGACCCAGATGCGCCGCTTCGATCGCCAGCAGCGTCCCCCCGATGCAATAGCCGCAGGCATGCATCCTCTCGGCGCCGGTGATCGCCTGGATCGCGTCCAGCGCCGCATCGATCCCGAGATGGCGGTAGTCCTCGAAGCAGAGGTCGCGCTGCTCGACGCCAGGATTGCGCCACGAGATCATGAACACGGTATGGCCTTGCGCCACCAGATGGCGCACCAGCGAGTTCTTCGGCGAAAGATCGAGGATGTAGTACTTCATGATCCAAGCGGGCACGATCAGCACCGGCTCGGGCCGCACCTTGTCGGTCGAAGGCGCGTATTGGATGAGCTCGATCAGCTCGTTGCGATAGACAACCTTGCCCGGCGTCGCCGCGACGTCGCGGCCCGGCACGAACTTCTCCGTGCCGACCGGCGGGCGACCGGCGACGGCGCGCTCCCAATCCTCGACGAGGTTGGTGAGGCCGCGCAGGAAGTTCTGTCCGCCTTCCTCCATCGCCTTCTTCAGGATCTCGGGATTGGTGGCGGGGAAGTTCGACGGCGACCAGATGTCTAGGAGCTGGCGCGTGGTGAAATCGACGATGCGTTCGTTGCTCTTCGAAACTCCGCGCACATCGGTCATCGCATTGTGCAGCCACTGCTGGATCAGGAGAAAGTTCTGGTACATCCCGTCGAAGGGCGGCTGTCGCCAGGCCGGATCGGTGAATCGGTTGTCATGGGGAAGCGGCTGGATACAGGGCGCGCATTCGGGATCGCGGGCGTGCCGCGCGAGATAGAGCATGAGGCGGGTCCACTTGCGCGCCGCCTTCTCGATGAGCTGCTGCTGCTTGCCCGGAGAATTCAGGAAGTGCATCCCCCAATCGGAAAAGGCGAGCCGCAATGCCTCGGGCGAGATCGAGGCGGTGAAGCGCGCCTGCCAGGCATGGGCCATCCGGTCGAGCGTTTCGGCGCGCGTGTCATAGGCGTCGACCGGCTCCGGCTCGGGGATCTCGCGCGGTCTGGGACTGCGCGACGGCGACGCCTTCGGCGACGCGTCGTCGTTGGCGGCGGGCTGTTCCGAGACTGGCTCTTTGGTGGTGGGCTCGGGTTTCGGCACGTCGGCCTCCGGCAGGAAGAACGCGTTCTTACGCTTCGATCGCGTCGGTATCGCGGTCAGGCTCTGGGCGCGGCAGCCGCCGTCTGGCTCGCGCCCAGGCGCTGTGGGTGCGTCGCGACGAAATGTCTCAGCACCGCCCGCAGCACATTCACGTGGTGCTGGTCGTGACGATGCTCGGCCGCGGCAATGTCGTCCAGGATGAATCGCTGGATGCAGAGCTCCCCCTCCGCATTGCGACAAAGATAGTTGCCAAGCTCGGTCGCCACGATCGGCGGAATGTGCTCGTGCTCGGCAATCGCCTCGACCTCCTGCCGGTTGAGACCGCACAGCGCCACGCAATCTTGATACGTCAGCATACCAACCTTCCCGTCCGCAACAGGCGTTCAGGGTGCCACGGGCTGGAGGCGGATGAATTGATCTGGAGCAATGCCCGGAATGGGCTGCGGATCAGCCGAGCCGCGTTCTTGCCTTCCTGAGCCCGGCAACAAAAGCGTGGAATCCGGCCTTGCGGTCGGCGTCCTCGCGCCCCGTGGAACCGGGTTCCGCCGGAACACGGGAATTGCTCGCGGCCATCCTCCGGGCCCGTGTATGGTGGCCCAGGTATGGTGACCCGAGTATCGTTGCTCTGGCGCGAGACTGGGAGATTCGACAGATGGCGCAGCGGCCCAAAGCGGTCCCGACCAAGCAGATCGAGAACGAGCGCGTGATCGTCACCGAATGGCGCTTCGCACCCGGGGCGGAAACCGGCTGGCATCGCCATGGCTATGACTATGTGGTCGTCCCGCTGCTGACCGGAAAGCTGCAGCTCGAAGACGGGAAAGATTCCCATATCGCCGATCTCATCGCCGGTCGGTCCTATGCCCGGCCGGTCGGGGTCGAGCACAACGTGATCAACGCCAACGACTTCGAGTTCGCCTTTGTCGAAATCGAGCTCAAACCCGCCTGACCGCGGCCGCCGCCCGGAATCCAAGGGGCGGCGCGGCAAGCCGAAATCGGAGCCGCATGAACGGCCGGCCCCCGCCGGCCGCGGCAAGAAGGCCGCGCCGTTTCCGAGCAAGGAGCAGGTGCTTGCCTTCATCCGCGAGAGTCCGAACACCGTCGGCAAGCGCGAGATCGCCCGCGCCTTCCAGCTCAAGGGCTCCGACCGGATCCCGTTGAAGGCACTCCTAAAGGAGCTGGAGCGCGAAGGCGCGATCGATCGTGGCCGCAATCGGCGCCTCGGCGCCGCCGGCCAGCTGCCGGAAGTGACGGTGGTGCAGATCATCGGTCCCGACGAGGACGGCGATCTCTGGGCGCGTCCGGTCGATCTCCGCCCCGACGATGCCGAGCCCAAGATCCTGGTGATCGAGGAGAAGCACGAGCGCCACGGCAAACCCGCTCAGCTCGGCCCCGGCGATCGCGTGCTGGTGCGCCTGAAGCGCACCGATGCCGATGAATACGAGGCGCTCCCGATCCGCAAGCTCGAGAGCCGTGCCGCCCGCGTCGTGGGCCTGGTCTCCCGCGCCTCCGACGGCTCGCTCCGCATCTTGCCCGCCGACAAGCGCATCCGCACCGAGTTCGCGATTGATGGCAGGAGCCCGCACGGCGCACGTTCCGGCGAGATCGTTGTGGTGGAGGTGGAACCGATCCGACCCAATGGTCGTCCGGGGGGCCGGCAAATGGGGACGCCGAAGGCGCGGATCATCGAACGGCTGGGCCAGGTGGGCGAGGCGAAATCGGTGAGTCTCATCTCGATCGCCGCCCATGGCATCCCGACCGATTTCCCGGCGGCGGCGCTCAAACAGGCCGAGGAATCAGGACCGGCGCCGCTCGGCCACCGCACCGATCTCCGCAATGTGCCGCTGGTGACGATCGACGGCGAGGATGCGCGCGATTTCGATGATGCGGTCCATGCCACGCCGGATCCCGATCCCAAGAACCCCGGCGGCTGGAAGCTGATCGTCGCCATCGCCGACGTCTCGCACTATGTCCGCGAGGGCGATGCGCTCGACAAGGCGGCGCGCGAGCGCGGCAACTCGGTCTATTTCCCGGATCGCGTCGTGCCGATGCTTCCCGAAGAGCTCAGCAACGGCTGGTGCTCGTTGAAGCCCGACGAGGACCGGCCGGTGATGGCGGTCGAGATGGTGATCGACGCCGAGGGAAAGAAGCGGCGGCATCATTTCTTCCGCGGCCTGATGCGCTCGGCCGCGCGGTTGACCTATGAGCGCGCCCAAGCCGCGATCGACGGCAAGACCGATGCCGTCACCGCGCTCCTGCTCGATCCGGTGATCCGCCCGCTCTACGGCGCCTTCCGCGCATTGCTGCGTGCGCGCGAGGCGCGGGGCACGCTGGAGCTCGATCTGCCCGAGCGTCGCGTGCATATCGATCCGCATGGCGAGGTCCTGAAGATCGAGGCCCGCGCGCGGCTCGATTCCCATCGGCTGATCGAGGAGTTCATGATCGCGGCCAATGTCGCCGCCGCGGAAGCCTTGGAGAAGCGGCGCTGGCCTTGCATGTACCGCGTCCACGACCAGCCGGATCCTTCGCGCGTCGAGGCCTTGCGCGAGTTCCTGGAGGGACTCGATCTCCGCCTGCCGCGGGGGCAAGTGATCCGGCCCGCGCATTTCACGCGGCTTCTCACCCAGGCGGCGAAGACACCCTATGCCGATATGATCAACAGCCTCGTGCTGCGTTCGCAGTCCCAGGCGGTCTATGCGCCGGAGAATCTCGGCCATTTCGGCCTGGCCTTGAGCCGCTATGCGCATTTCACCTCGCCGATCCGGCGTTACGCCGATCTCCTGGTGCATCGCGGTCTGATCGCCGCCTACAATTTCGGGACCGATGGGCTCGACCGGGACGTCCCTGGCTTCAAGGAATTGGGCGACCACATCAGCGCCACCGAGCGCCGCGCCGCCGCGGCCGAGCGCGAGGCGGTCGACCGCTACACCGCCGCCTTCCTCGCGCGCCGCACCGGCGAGATCTTCTCCGGCCGCATCTCCGGCGTCATTCGCGCCGGCCTCTTCGTGCAGCTCGACGAGACCGGGGCCGACGGCATCATCCCGGTCTCCAGCCTCCCCGATGATTTCTACGACCACGACGAGAAGCGCCATGCCCTGGTCGGCCGGCGCTGGGGCCAGGTCTATCGGCTGGGCGACCGGGTCCAGGTACGCCTGGTCTCCGCCCAGCCCCTGACCGGCGGTATCACCTTCGAGCTGATCGAAGGCGGCGGCGAGGACGCCCTCCCCCCGCCGCCCCGCTCCGGCAAGGCCAAGCCGCCACGCCCCCCGCAGCGTCCCGCGGGCCGCAGCCGCAAATCGGGTCCAAAGCGCCGCCGCTGACGCCGCCCCGCATCACCCGCGCGGCCGAATCGTCCCGGATTGTGAGTTTGCGACCTATGGTAAGTGCTTCCTTGCCCCTTGATTTCATGGGATTTGGCGGCCGGTGCGGCGAGAATGTCACTGGCGGGAGGGCGGAATTCTGCTAGAGTTAACGCATCTGGCCGGTCCGGTGCGCATGGGACGCGTTTCCTCCGTCGGGCGCCGGTCGACAGGATTGCGGATGCCGGATTTACACGACCTGCGCGACGTCGGCGCCGGGCGCCTGCCCGGGGCTCGGTTCCTCTTGTTGCTGGTGACGGGTTCCGTCCTCGTTCTCGGCGCCTGTTCCACCTCTTCCACGCTCTCCCCGTCGGAGGCGGCGCGCCGGCTCGACCATGACATGTTCGTGTCCGGCTTCGAGGACATCGATCAGATCTACATCACCAGCCCGGATATCGGCGCGCTGACCTTGGCCGGCCTGCAACAGCTCTCCACCATCGACCCGGATATCAGCACCCGGCGCGAGGGCGACACCGTCGAGCTCCTGCTGAAGGAGCATCCGGTCGAAAACATCGCGGTCAACGATCATCTCGATCCCCAGCACTGGGGGGATCTCGCGGCCGACGTGCTCAACGAGGCGCGCCAGGAATCGCCGAAGATCGCCGCGACGCCGCCCGAGAAGATCTACGAGGCGGTGTTCGACGGCGTGGTGGGCAAGCTCGACCAGTTCTCCCACTACGCCTCGGCCGCCAACGCCGCGGATCTCCGCGCCGATCGCGACGGCTTCGGCGGCATCGGCGTCACCATCTCGGTCGAGGACGAGGTGGTGCGCGTCGTCTCCGTGATGCACTACACGCCGGCCGACCGCCTCGGCATCCTGCGCGACGATCTCATCACCGAGATCGACGGCACGCCGACCACGGGCATGTCCCAGCGCGATGTCGTCGACCGGCTGCGGGGACCAGTCGGCAGCCGTGTCGCGCTCACCCTGAAGCGCCACACTCAGGACGACCCGATCCAGGTCTCGCTGATCCGCACGCTGGTGGTGCCGGAGACGGTCGCCTATCAGCGCGAAGGCGATATCGCCTATTTCCGCATCTACCGCTTCAACGCCGGCACCACCGACACGCTGAAGCGCTCGATCCGCGATGCCAAGGCCGAGATCGGCGAGAGCCTCCGGGGCTACGTGCTCGATCTCCGCGGTAATCCCGGCGGCCTGCTGTCGCAAGCTGTCTCGGTCGCGAACCTGTTTCTCGATCACGGCAAGATCGTCTCGACCATGGGCCGCAATCCCGACAGCCATCAGTTCTTCGAGGCGACCGAAGGCGACATCACCGACGGCAAACCGATCGCCGTGCTGATCGACGGCAACTCGGCCTCGGCCGCCGAAATCCTCGCCGCCGCCCTGCAGGACAATGAGCGTGCCGTCGTCATCGGCAGCAACTCCTACGGCAAGGGCACGGTGCAGAACGTGGTCACCCTGCCGAACAAGGGCGAGATCACCTTGACCTGGGCCCGCTTCCACGCGCCCTCCGGCTACACGCTGCATCATCTCGGCGTGCTCCCCACCGTCTGCACCGCGGGCCAGAAGGATGCGGGCACGCTGATCGCCGAGCTCTCCGCCGGCAAGCTGCAGGGTGTGCCGACGGCGGAACGCAATTCGATCCAGCCGGACGACACCACGGCGATGGACGCGCTGCGCAAGACCTGCCCGGGGCGCCATGAGCCCGACGCGATCGATCTCGACACCGCCGTCCGCCTGCTCAACCGCCCGAACCTGTTCGCCGAGGCGCTGCGCCTCGCCGTCCCGCCGGTCCTTTCCGCGGGCGAGCCCGCCGCCGCCAAGGAAAACGTCTCGGTCCTGCCGTAAGCCGATGGACGTCGGCGCGAAGCCGGTGCGCCCGGTCGATGCGGCGGGCCTCGTGCTGATCCGAGCCGCGCGCGGCGGGGAGCCCGAGATCCTGCTCGGGCGCCGCCACAACCGCGCGGGCTTCCTGCCCGACATCTATGTCGTGCCCGGCGGGCGCGTCGACGCCGAGGACCATCTGCCGAGCGGCTTTCCCGAGAGTCTGAACGAGGCGGTCGCTGCGGCGCTCCAGAGCGGCGGCACGCGGCGGCCGGCGATCGCCTTCCCCCGTGCCGCGTTGCGCGAGACGCATGAGGAGACTGGTCTCCTGGTCGGCGTGCCCGGGAGGCCGGAAAGCACCACCGATCAGGCAGTCTGGCGCGGCTATTGCGACGCGGGAGTCGCCCCGGATTTTGCCGGATTCGATTTCGTCTGCCGGGCAATCACCCCGGTCACCTCCGGCCGCCGCTACAACACCCGATTCTTTCTCGCCGACGGCACCCAGGCGGTCGGCGACATCCGGGGCGACGGCGAGCTGGTGGACCTCGCCTGGCGGCGGGCCTCCGCCCTCTCCGGGCTCAACATCGTGGACGTCACCGAATATGTGCTCAAAGAAGCCCTGCGCCGCTGGCAAGCCCGGCTTCCGGCCGGCGCGGAACCACCCAAGCTATTGAATTATCGGAAAGATGTCATGACGCTCTCGCGCCACCGGTCGCGCGCCTTCTAGCCGGCGGGGTTGACAGCGCCGGCCTGATCGCTATGGTGCCGGCCGATTTCGCATCCGGATTCCGAGAACAGGCCATGGCGAAGCAAGCAACGATTCTGGTCAAGCTGGTGAGCACCGCGGACACCGGCTTCTACTACGTGACCAAGAAGAACCCCCGCTCCACGACCGAGAAGCTGGAGTTCCGCAAGTACGACCCGGTCGTGAAGAAGCACGTCGCCTTCAAGGAAGCCAAGATCAAGTAGCGCGCTTTCCTCGCGTGTGCTGAAAGGGCGAGCGCCTCGCGCTGCGCCCTTTTTGATTCCATATTTTGGTCCATGTTTCCGCTGCTGCCGTTGGAGGAGGTCCCGCTCGGACTCGCCCGCGCGGAGGTCGAGCGCCAGTTCGCGCCCTTCACCCGGGTGGACGACGCCGCCTGGGAGCGCCGCTTCGAGCGGCGCAATCGCAAGGTCTGGCGCCAATACCTGCGCCGGCGCCTGCTCTTCTGGAGCGCCCAGCGCCGCCGCGACCGCGACGCCGTCCGCGAGGAATACGCCGCCGGCCGCCGCGGCCTCGGCACCGAGAGCTATCGGCTCGATGCGGCGGCTGACGCGCGCAGCCTCTGGCGCTGGGGCGAGCGTCGCAGCTTCGCCGCCAGCAGCGGCGGCACGCGGCTCCGCGTCCTGCTCCTCGCCCAGGCGATCGCGCTGCTGAAGCCGCAACGCGTGCTCGAGATCGGCTGCGGCAGTGGCATCAACCTGCTCCTGCTCGCAGGGGGATTCCCGGAGACCGCGTTCAC
The DNA here is from genome assembly GCA_035542015.1 of Candidatus Cybelea sp. Taxonomy (GTDB): domain Bacteria; phylum Pseudomonadota; class Alphaproteobacteria; order Dongiales; family Dongiaceae; genus Dongia. Next base: position 14,168 of record DATKMF010000212.1, on the reverse strand, counting down.
CGGACTCGACCTCACCCCGGAACGCATCGCCACGGCCAAGCAACTGCAGGCGCAGAACACCGCCCTGCCGCTGCATCTCCAGACCTTCGCGCCCTTCCCCCTCGCCGATCCCACCGCCTTCCGGCGCGTTACCTTCCAGACCGGCGACGCTGCCGCGCTCCCTTACACCGACAACAGCTTCGATCTCGTCATCACCGTGCTGGCCCTGGAGCAGATGCAGCGCATCCTCCGGCCGGCACTGCGCGAGCTTGCCCGTGTCGCCGCCGGCCACGCCTTCATGATCGAGCCCTTCCACGAAGCCAACGCCACCGGCATCGCCCGCCGCTACGTGATCGCCCAGGACTACCTGCAGGCGCGCATCACGACACTGCCCCGCCACGGCCTGCACCCACTCTGGGCCACCGCCGACCTGCCGCAGGAGGCATTCATGCGTGCCTGCGCGGTGTTGGCGAAGGCGGCATGAGACACAGTCGCCCCGGCACGACTTCCCGAGCTTGAATCACTCGGCTGGGCTTGCAATACAGGCGAGGGCTACAACGACGGTGCGATAGGCCGATGGCCGCGGATCTGGAGCAAGTTCTCGCCTGTCTCCACGACGGCCGGGCGGCCGAAGCGGAAGCGATCCTGCGTGCATCGATAGCCGCCGGTTCTCCTGCGCCCGGATTCGCCGGGCTGCTGGCCCGAGTCGTCTACAATCGGGGCGTCGAAAGCTTTCGCCGCGACGGCGTCGATGCCGCCGAGCCGCTGTTGCGAGAGGCACTCGCTCTTGCGCCTGAGCTCGATGTCGCACGCCGCGGCCTCGCCGAGTTGCTGTTCCGCCGCTGCCTCGCGGACGAAGCCGGCCGGAACTGGCTTAAGGTCACCGCGACTGTCCTCGAGGGGGCCGCGCTGGTTCCGGACCTTGGGGTGATGCTCGGCGCCCCCGCGACGGCCATGGCGGAGCGCCTGGGTCCGGTGGCCGGGTCCCTGTCGTCTGGCGATCCGATCCTCGCCGCCCGCGTCGCCCTCGCCGCCTGGCTGCTGGCACCCGCAGGTTCCGGCAACTATGCGACCGCACGCTCGATGTTCGTTCATCTGGGCACGGGCGAGCTCGGCCCTGCCATCGCCGACTCCGAGTTCGAAGCGCTCCTGACGCGCGGCCCGAGGGACCTCGTCGCCCGGCTCGGACTGGCCAACCGGCAACGGCGCGCCGGCAAGACCGCTGAAGCCGAGGCCCTCTGCCGCGACGCCCTGAAATACGCACCGGACAATCCGTTCGCGCTGGGCCGCCTTGCCTCGATCCTGGTGGATCAGGCCCGCTATCGCGAGGCCGATCGGATTTACCAGGCGCTCGGCGCCCGATACGGCGGCATCGAAGCCGTCATCCGCCTGTCGCCCGATTTCGTCGCAACCCTGCCGCCGATCGATGCGCCGCGCTGGATCGATCCGCCGCGCGACGCGGTGCCGCACTTCGATGCGGCGTTCGTCGTCCTCGCGGGATGCGACGCCGGCTATTTCCATCGCTTCGCCGATGCGCTCGCCAATTCGATCGCCAAGGCCTGTCCTGCCGCGGCGCTGCATTTGCACGTGGTCCAACCCGATGCCGAGGTGCCGCAACGCCTCGCGGCCATCAGGCAGCGCCTCCCTGGTCTCCCGATCCTCATGACGAGCGAGGCGGTCCCGGAGGGTATGCCGCCGGACCAGCGCCGCACTTATTTCGCCTGTGCGCGATTCCTCAGGCTTCCGGACCTGCTCCGTTTCTACGCCAAGCCGGTGCTGGTGCTCGACGTGGACGCGATCGTGTTGCGTGAGGTCGCTCCCCTGCTGGAGCAGCAACAGCTCGAACAAGCCGATCTCAGCGCCATCGTGTCGCGCATCTCCGATCCCTGGGCGCGGCTCTGGGCCGACGTGATGCTGGCGTCACCCTCCGCGCTGTCCATCCGGTATTTCGAGACCGTGCGCCGCTACATCCTGCATTTCCTGGTGAAGGGCCAGGCCGTCTGGTTCCTCGACCAGATCGCGCTCTTCGCGGCCCATGTCGCCGGGTTTCCCGGCGAAGCGGGACCGCGCCTGATCGAATGGCCGCCCGATCTGCAGAACTCCCATACCAGCCACGCCTATTTCTGGTCGCTGCACATGAGCCAGCCGAACAACGCGGCCGCGCCGGATTCCGACTTCTACCGCAGCTTCCGCGATGCCGGCGGCTCCGGGCCTACAGCCGCTCGCTGACCTCGGTGAGGAATTTCCTTCGCATTGCGCGCGCGAAGTCCTCATAGCCCTGGACCGGCAGGGTGAAGGCGCCGCTGCCGCCGATCACGTTCTCCTTGTACCAGCCTTCCAGCGTCTGCATCTCGGTGCCTTCCAGGATCGGCATGCCGTTGATGGTGACGCCGGTGGCGACCAGTTGATCGCGCAACGCTTCGACCGGCGGCGTGAGGTTGCAGTTGTCCCTTCCGTCGGAGGAGACGTCGATCACGATGCGCGTCGCGGGCACCGGCAGCGCCGGCACCAGCTGATCATGAATGGCTTGCAGCGTCCGCGACATGCAGGTGAAGTCGCTTTCCGCGCGCGGCGCCTTGCGCACCACGGCGGCGAAGGCGCGCGCGTCCGCCGCGCCGGTAATCAGGGTCCAGGGAACCGTGACCACCGGGTTGTTCGACCATTCCACCAGCATCACGAACATGGCGCGGTGCGGCCCCGAGACCATGGCCCGCTCGACCTCCGGATCCTCGAAGGTCGCGGCGATCCCCTCCATCTGCAGCGCATAGCGGTCTTCATCGACCGAGTTGGAGACATCGACCGCGAGGATGAGCGCGGTATCCACCATCTCGGTCGCGGCGTGCGCCGGCGGGGCGAGGCACGAAAGCACGGTCGCGAAGAACGCCAGCGCCGCCTGCCCCGGCGCGCTATCGCAATGCATACCAAGTCGTGCGTCCACCGCCATGGCGGGTAAGATAGCCCCGCTCGACGAGCTGACGGAACTGCAGTTTCAGCGTATTGCGGTTGACCCCGGTGAGGCTCAGCATGTCGCGCGCGCTCACGCGACCGTGCTCTCGCGCGAAGTCGAGGATGCGTACCGACAGTTCGGGCAGTTCGGCGATGACGATCTTCTCGCGCTCGACCTTGGCAGCGAGGCGGTTCTTCTGCTGATCGAGCGCCCTCAGGAAGAAAAGGAGCCAGGGCCGCCAATCCGGTTGAGCGCGATGGATCGTCGACTGGGTTTGGCGCAGCGCGAGATAGTAGCCCTCCTTGCCCTGCTCGATCACGCTCTCGAGCGAGGAGTATGGGGCGTAGGCATAGCCGGCTTGGAGCAGCATGAGCGTCGTCAGGATTCGCGACAGTCGTCCATTGCCGTCCTGGAACGGATGGATCTCGAGAAACACGACGACGAAGATCGCAGCGATCAGGAGCGGATGCAGCCGCTTCACGACTTGCGCCGCCTCAGCCCAGGCGACGAGCCCAGCCATCCGCGCCGGCGTTTCGAACGGGCTTGCCGTCTCGAACGCGACGCCGGTTTGATGTCCGTGCGCGTCGAAGGCGGCTACGTGGTTGGGAGCGGTCTTGTAGTCGCCGCGATGCCAATCGTCCCTTGTGCTGTGGCGTAGAAGGTTGCGGTGCAGTTGCCGGATGTGGTTCTCGGTGAGCGTGATTTCGGCGTAGGACTGGAAGACGAGATCCATGACCTCGGCATAGCCCGCGACCTCCTGCTCATCGCGCGTGGCAAAGGTCTTTATCTCAAGGTTCGAAAGCAGGTGTTCCACCTCCCGGTTGGAGAGCTTCGCGCCCTCGATACGGGTCGACGACCCGATGCTCTCGATGGTCGCCACTTTGCGCAGCGCTTGCAGTCGCCCCGGCGCAATCGCGCCGAGCGCTCGCCAAGCGCCCTTGAACTCATCGATTCCAGCGATGAGCGTCAAAATCTCCGGAGTGATCGTCAGGGTGTCGGGGTCGGGCAGATTTGGGTTCATACCCAAATATATACCCACTTATACCCAATTACACCCAATTATACCCATTTATCCGGGCGGCAGCGCGACCCTTCATCGCCTACCGCTACAGCAGACTCGCGGGATCGGCGATGGCCTGGTTCCTGCCGCCTTCCTTGGCGCGGTAGAGCGCGGCGTCGGCCATCTTGATCAGCTCCTCGCCGGGGATCTCGACGCTGGTCGAGGCGACGCCGACCGAGACCGTGACGGTGAGCTCGCGCACCGGCGGCCCATCGACCTGCATCGGCGTCTCGCCGACCTTCTTCACCAGGCGCTCGGCGACCCTGAGCGCCGTCGGGCCGTCGGTATCGGGCAGGAAGGCGACGAACTCCTCGCCGCCCATCCGGGCCAGCATGTCGATGTTGCGCATGCAGGAGGTGGCGCGCTGGGCGAACTGCTTCAGCACCTCGTCGCCGGCGGCATGGCCATAGGAGTCGTTGACCGACTTGAACCGGTCGAGATCGCAGACCAGCACGCCGAGCGTCTTGCCCGTGGCGGCGACGCGCTTCATCAGGCCATCGAGATGCCGCATCGCGTAGCGGCGATTGTAGAGCCCGGTCAGGCTGTCGGTGAGGGCGAGGCTGAGGCTGCGCTCGTAATTGGCGCGCAAGCGATCCTGGTAGCGCCGCCGGCGGATCTGGATGCGGACCCGCGCCAACAGCTCGTTGGGATCGATCGGCTTCATCAGGTAATCGCTGGCGCCGATGTCGAGCCCCTTGATCAGGCGCGGCATGTCGTAGTCCTCGACGATCAGCAGGATCGGCACCTGCCGCGTCTCCTCCTGCGACCGCAGGTGCGAGCAGAGCCGAAGCCCGTCCTCGCCCGCCACCTGGATGTTGGTGATGATGAGGTCGTAGCGCGACTTCGCCGAGGTCTCCATGCCCTTGGCCAGCGTGTCGGCGACATCGACCCGGTTGCCGTCGCCGGACAGCACGCTGACGATGCGCTGGGCGGCGGGCTGGAAGCTCTCGACCAGCAGGATGTCGGCGTTGCGGTCGTCCTCCGGCCCGGGCTCCGACTCGCCGGTCAGGATGTCGAACTGGCCGGAGGTCTGCTCGCGCATCCGCCATTCGTCCATCATCATCTTGAGGCGGACGAGGGAACGCACCCGGGCGAACAGCGCCAGGTCGTTGACCGGCTTGGTCAGGAAATCGTCGGCCCCGGCCTCCAGGCCGCGCACGCGGTCGGAAGGGTCGCTCAAGGCGGTCACCATCACGACCGGAAGGAACCGGGTCTTCGCGTTCTGGCGGATCCGCGAGCAGACCTCGAATCCGTCCATCTCCGGCATCATGACGTCCAGGAGCACGATGTCCGGGGCGTGGCGATTGATGATGTCGAGCGCCTCGGCACCGCTGGAAGCGGTCACCACCTCGAAATATTCGGCTGCGAGCTTGGCCTCGAGAAGCCGCACGTTCGCGGCTATGTCATCGACCACCAGTATGCGTGCCGACATGCGCGGCTACTGCAGGAAGCGATCGACGGTTTCCAGGAACTGGACGACGGAAATCGGCTTGGCGATATAGGCCTCGCAGCCGCCTTCGCGGATCTTCTCCTCGTCGCCCTTCATCGCAAAGGCGGTGACCGCGATGATCGGGATCGACTTCAAGTTGTCGTCTTCCTTGATCCACTTGGTGACTTCGAGCCCCGAGACTTCGGGCAGCTGGATGTCCATCAGGATGAGGTCCGGCTTGTGCTGGCGCGCGAGCTTCAGCGCCTCCATGCCGTCCTTGGTCTGCAGGATGTTGTAGCCATGCGCCTGAATGAGGTCGTGGAAGAGCTTCATGTTGAGCTCGTTGTCCTCCACGATCAGGATCGTCTTCCCGGCCGCGCGCTTGCGCTTCTCCTCGTCCATAACCCCTCCAACGAGCGCCTTTTCGCGGGCGCTGCCCCCGCTTCCGCCCGCTGTGCCGGGGCCGGACGCGCAATCCATCGCAACAGTCTCGCCGTCGCGCCCATGATCGATCGGATGGGGGACGCCGATAGTGCTGCCGCACTGAATATAGATCATGATAGTAAATGATTTCTTGCTTTTTCAAAGGCCGAGTTTACCAAGATGAACGGTCAAAATCCGACCGTTTCCAAACGGTTACAAGGCACGGCTCAGGGGTCGCAACAGGCCCTTTCCGCGCTGCCGCGCCGATGAATCCGGAACCGGCGGAGGGTCCGGGCGCCGGGAGCGGCTTCTGCCGCGACTGCGGCCGGCCGGCGGGGGAAAGCGATCGGCGCTGCGGCCACTGCCGCTCGACGCGCCTCCTCCGCCACCCCGAGCTCGGTGCCCTGGCGATCGCCCATATCGACTGCGACGCCTTCTATGCGGCCATCGAGAAACGCGACCGGCCGGAGCTCAGGGACCGCGCGCTCATCATCGGCGGCGGCCATCGCGGCGTCGTCTCGACGGCCTGCTACATCGCGCGGATGTCCGGCGTGCGCTCCGCGATGCCGATGTTCCAGGCCAGGAAGCTCTGCCCCGAGGCCGTGGTGCTGCCACCCGACATGGCGAAGTACCAACGGGTGGGCAAGGAGGTGCGCGCCCTCATGCTGGAGGTGACGCCGCTCGTCGAGCCGCTCTCGATCGACGAAGCCTTCCTCGATCTCTCCGGCACCGAGCGGCTGCACCAGATGAGCCCGGCGCGGGCGCTGAACAAGCTCGCCCTCCGCATCGAGCGCGAGATCGGCATCACCGTCTCGATCGGCCTCAGTCATAATAAATTCCTGGCCAAGATCGCCTCCGAACTCGACAAGCCCCGGGGTTTCACCGTGATCGGCCGCGCCGAGACGCTCGCCTTCCTCGCCGCGAAACCGGTCTCGCTGATCTGGGGCGTCGGCAAGGTGATGCGCCAGCGCCTCGAAGCCGACGGGATCGCCAAGATCGGCCAGCTGCAGACCATGGACGAGGCCGACCTCGCCCGGCGCTACGGCAAGATGGGGCTTCATCTCTTCCACCTCGCCCGCGGCGAGGATGATCGCGCGGTCGATCCGGAGGGCGAGGCCAAGAGCATCTCGGCCGAGACCACCTTCGACACCGACATCGCCGACTTCGACGCACTCGCCAAGGAGCTCTGGCCCTTGTGCGAGAAGGTCTCGCTGCGGCTGAAGCGGTCGGAGCTCTCCGGCCAGGTCGTGCATCTCAAGCTGAAGACCGCCGCCTTCAAGATCATCACCCGCCAGGCCCGCCTGCCCGCCCCGACCCAGCTCGCGGAAGTGCTCTACCGGATGGGCGAGGTGCTGTTGAAGCGCGAAGCGACGGGGAACTGGTTCCGGCTGATCGGCATCGGCGCCGACGATCTGCACCCCGCCGGCGACGCCGACCCGCCCGACCTCGCCGATCCCGACGCCGAGCGCCGCCGCAAGGTGGAGCTCGCCATGGACGAGGTCCGCCGCAAATTGGGCGGCAAAGCGATCGTCAAGGGCAGGAGCCTGCAGTGACGCGTCGCCATTTCATCACCAGCACACCATAAGCACGTCGCAATCCCGTGCTCTGTGCACGACCATGAATTGGATGACGCGCTACGGACTTATCCTCCTGATCGCTTGCGGCCAGATTGGAAGCGCAACCGCGGAATCGCCGGCGGCGTTTTGCATTCGGCCGGTGCCGGAGCGACCGCCCGACCCGAGCGTTCGGGCTGAATCAGGAGTCACCGCCCAGTCGCCAGGCCCTGACATGCGCCCTCAATACTTTGCCGACGCGGGCCAGGACCGTCCGCCTCTCATCTACGGCGAGGTCCCGGTGCCGCAAGCCAGCGGATCGTCTCAACCCCGAACCATATTCTGGCACTTGAGTTCGGACGGCGCCCTTATTGGGCCTTATGCGCTCTCCGGCAATCCACCGCCCCGACCGCGTCTCATCGGAGAGGCGAACACCATCAGCCACGATCCGAACGGCCGCTTTCTGTTTCTGGCCGGTCGCTATGACACGAGCTCCAGCAGCCGGACGTGGCGAGAATGGATCTATCAGCAAGAATGGGATCGGCCGCCGTCGCACCTTGACGATGACGACTGGGAGGCACAGGCACAGCTGCGATCGATCTTCTGGAGCGACCTGCAGCATGGTTACATCGTCGCCAATCTGGATGCGCCCTGGGTTCTGCTGCTGAAGGGGCGCGGCCATCAACCGATCGACGACAGTCCTATCGACATCGCGGCGGATGTGCCGAGGCTAGGCGTGACTGCACTGCTCGGCGACACTCTGCGATTTCTCACGCCCGATGGCAGGGTTCAGAACCTCGGTGCCGTCAACTCGGGCGACGACTATCGAGGCTGGGAAGAAATCGTCGAGACCCGCGACCCTGGCTGGCTCTACCTCAAGGGCGCGCAATACGACAACGCGGTGCATGTCATCGAGAAGGATGGCGCCTTCAGCCGCGACAAGGTCGTGCGCCTCCTTGACAGGGACAGCCCTCTGGATGCGGTGATGCGCTGGATTTTCGACGACGATGGCGAGCGGATTCGACGGAACGGGTTGTCGGCGATTATCCGCACCGATCCCTGCCGAACGTTCAGCAGGGCGATCGAGCGGTTGATCGTCTGTGGCGGCTCGATCCAGGAGCTCCGCGCCGGCGTCCTGGCACAGGTTGGGGATGGCCGCATCGTCCTCACCCGCTTCGTCGGCGATGCAGAGGCGAGGCATGTGGCGTTGTTCCAGGACGCGACCAATACACTTTATGCCTACGATGGGGGGCGGCTTTACCCGGTTCTGGGGGCGCTACCGGAACATCTCCTGGTTCAGGAGACCAGCAAATCTCGCCGGACCTTCCTCACCAGCCCTAAATCGATCTTTGAGTTGCGCGGTGAACCGGGCAAGCTGCAGCTGGTGCAGGTCCACGCGCCCGCTGCGGAGACCGACCTCTTCTTCACGCGCTTTCTGGATTTCGGCGGCGAGATCGTGGTCTTTCTGCGCGATGGTGTCTATCGTCTGGATGGCGATGCCCTCGCGCCGATCCACTGGAGCATGGCGGAGCGCGATATCGACATCACCGGTCACATGGAGCCGACTCCTGTTGCGCCGCTCGACGCCATCCTGTTCACTGCAGGCATCGTGGGCCCGCCAAGGTTCTATCTTGTCGAGGCGTGCAACAAGAATTGAAGAAGCGCAGCGTCGGATGAACGCACGATGCCCGGTGTTCTTGTTGCTTCTTGCTGCGGTGAGCGCGCCCGCGCTCGCCGATCCGGCGGACGATCTGCAGGCCTGCATCGATGCCGGCCACACCGGAGACGGCCGCGCCACGGTCGCATCTTGCAGCAAGACGCTGGGATCCCCGGCGCTCGCCGATGAGGACCGCGTGACCGCGCTCAGCAATCGCAGCCTCGGCTACCGCAACACCGGGGACTTCGATGCGGCGATAGGCGATTGCAACGCCGCGCTGAAGCTCGATGCCGACAGCGTCGCCGCGCACTACGCCTGCGGGCAGGCCTATGGCAGCAAGGGCGACTACAGGCAGGCGGAGGCGAGCTTCAGCCGCGTCATTGATCTCAAGCCGGACTTCGTCTATGCGGCGGCTGCCCACAATGCCCGCGGCAACATCTACGACCAGATCGGCGCCTATGACAAGGCGCTGGCGGATTTCGACGCGGCACTCAAGCTCAACCCCTATCTGGGCTGGGCGGCGCTCAACCGCGGTGTCGTGCTCTACAACCAAGGCCGCTGGAAGGAGGCCGCGGACGCGCTGCAGCAGATCGTGGAGGACGATCGCGGCAATGCCTACGCGGTGCTCTGGCACGTCCTTGCGCAGCGGCGCCTCGGCCAAGGCGTGGCGATGGATCTTTTCACCGAGACGATGACCGTGGATACCGACCAATGGCCCGGGCCGATCCTGCGCCGGTTCAGGAACGCCCAGCCCATGTTCGGGCAGAAGGAGCCGGAAACCGGCGCAAACCTCGACCCGGAGCTCACCCCGCAGCAGGACTGCGAGACGGCGTTCTACGAAGGCGAATGGTCCCTGCTCGACGGCGACAAGGACGCGGCGCGGCGCCAACTCCGCCATGCCGCCGACACCTGCCCCAAGACCTTCATCGAGCATGCCGGCGCGATCGCAGAACTGGAGCGCATGTAGGAACGCGCTCGGCGTGCGGGGATCGGTAGCCCAGCTGACGCCCAGCCGAGCTAGGCCAAGCGGATGCGCTCGCCCGCGGGCTTCGGCTTCTCGCCGCTGTAGTCGTAGAAGCCGCGCCCGGTCTTGCGGCCGAGCCAGCCGGCCTCGACATATTTGACCAGGAGCGGGCACGGCCGGTACTTGGTGTCGGCCATGCCGCGGTACACGACCTCCATGATCGCGAGACAGGTGTCGAGCCCGATGAAGTCGGCCAGCTCGAGCGGCCCCATGGGGTGGTTGGCGCCGAGCTTCATCGCGAGATCGATGCCCTCGACCGAGGCCTCGCCCTCGTGCAGCGCGTAGACCGCCTCGTTGATCATCGGCAGCAGGATTCGATTGACGATGAAGCCGGGAAAGTCCCCGGCATCGACCGGCGTCTTGCCGAGCCGCAGCGTCAGCTCGCGAACGGCGCGGTAGGTCTCCTCGCTGGTCGTGATGCTGCGGATCAGCTCGATCAGTCGCATCACCGGCACCGGGTTCATGAAGTGCAGGCCGATGAACTTGTCCGGACGATCGGTCGAGGCCGCGAGCCGCGTGACCGAGATCGACGACGTGTTGGTCGCGATCAGGACGCCGGGGGGCAGCGGCAGCGCCGTCAGCTTCGCGAAGATCTCACGCTTCACGTCTTCCTTCTCGGTCACGCTCTCCAGGACGAGATCGGCGTTCGCGCCGGCCTTCAGTTCCGTTCCGGTGGAGATCCGGGCAAGCGCGGCCTGCACGTCCTCGGCCTTGACGCTGCCACGCGTTACCTGCCGTTCCATGTTTCGGCGGATCGCGGCGAGCGCGCGGTCCAATACGGCGGGGCTGAGGTCGATCAGGGAGACGTCCAGCCCGGCGAGCGCCGCCACATGGGCAATACCGTTGCCCATCTGCCCGGCGCCAATGACAGCCAGTCGTTGGATCATGACGCACCTTCGCGACTGAGGTGGAAGTCTAGGCGGTGTTTGGTGTTGCTATAGGGAGCATTCGTTTCGGGATGGGTATCGGTAGCACGACTCCTTCTTGAACTCTTTGCTCTGAATCAAAGCTGGCGGGCCTCGTCGAACCGGACATCAACGGCCAGGAGCGAGGGTTCGCCGGGCCGGCGGCATTGGCGGCGGAAACTCATTGTCGGAAATTCCGTTAGTGCTTCGTACCTTTCAGGGCGAAGCCGCACTCCGACGCAAACGATGCGCCACAACCCCCAGAATCCCGCCGCCGGATCGCCCCGCCCGCCCGTGTCGCGGCAGAGCCTGCGCGGTCTCGACTGGTTGAATTTCTTCGTGGCCGACGTGCAGACGGCATTTGGGCCCTTTGTCGTGGTTTATCTCGCATACCAGGGTTGGCAACCGACCCATATCGGGCTCGTGCTCGCTCTTGGCGGCATCATCAGCATCGCAAGCCAGGCCCCGGGCGGTGCCCTGATCGACGCGGTCTCCTCCGAGCGACTCCTGGTCGGCATCGCGATCGGTCTCATCGCTGCGGGAGCGTTGTTGTTTGCACTCTGGCCGAGTTTCTGGCCGATCATCGTTGCGGTGGCCTTGCAAGGCAGCACGGGTGGCGTGGTCAGGGCGGCGCTTTCGGCCCTCGGCCTTGGCCTGGTCGGTCATCGTGCGCTCAGTGGACGGCTCGGGCGCAACCAGTCGTTCAAGTCCTTCGGCAACGCGACGACTGCGGCCATGATGGGGGCCATCAGCTTGCTGTCGGTGCGAGCGCCGTTCTACGCCGCCGCCCTGCTGTGCATCCCGGCCGTCGTCTCCCTGCTGACGATCCGCGGCGAGGACATCGACTATGGCCGGGTCCGCTCCGCAGCCGATCGTAGCCGACCAAGAAACAGCCTCCGGCTGCGCGACGCGGCCCAGAACCATCACCTGCACGCCTTTGTAGCCTGTCTCGTCCTGTTCCAGTTCGCCAATGCCTCGCTCATTCCGCTCGCGACCGGCCGCTTGGGCGCCGGTCACGACAACACCGCCGAGCTGGTCACCGCGGCGGCGGTCGTGATCCCCGAGCTTATCGCCGCGCTGCTCGCGATCTGGATCGGGCGCCGCACCGACGAAATGGGGCGCAAACCGCTGTTACTGCTCGGCCTCGGTGTGGTCGGGATTCGCGCGATGGTCTTCGCCATCGCGCCCGGCCAATGGATTCTGCTTGCGCTTCAGCCGCTGGACGGCATTACGGCAGCGGTCATCGGCGTGATGATGCCCCTGGTGATCGCTGATCTGACGCGCGGCACGGGTCACTACAACCTCGCCCAAGGCTACGCCGGCACGGCGATGGGTATCGGCGCCTCGATCAGCACCGGCATCTCCGGCTACGTCGTCCAATACTTCGGCTACGCGACGGGGTTCCTCTGCCTGGCCGCGGTCGGGCTGATGGGCTGCGCCGTTCTCTACTGGCTCGTTCCCGAGACCAAGCCCTGAGCCATAACTCCAGCCGCCCGGCATCAACAGGTCGGCGGGGGCTCGAGCTCCAGCTGGTCCAGCGTGGCGTGGATCTTGACATTGCCGAGGGAGAAGGTGAACGCGCCCATCACGCCGTTCTGGTAGAGCCGCAGGAACTGCTCGCTGTCCGGCGTCGCGTCGGTCTGGTCGCCGAGGTAGAAGGCAAGCCCGATCGGGTAGGAGGTGAGGCCCTTCAGGGCAGGGAAGGATTTGGCGAGGCCGGGCCAGTCCTTCTCTCCGGCGCCGATCAGCGCGCTCGCCTGCATGGCCTGGGTCGAGGCGGTGCCGTCGAAATATTCGGCGGAGACCACGGTCTCGCCTTCCGCCGCCTTCTTCAGGAGAAGCCGAGTGTGGTTGAGCGGGAAGAGCGTGCCGTTCGGCAGCTCGGCTTGCGATTTGGTCGGCAAGTCCGATGTTGCCTCGGCCTTGCCGGTCGAGACGTCGACCTTGGCCTCGCCGCGCAGCTGGTCCTGCTGGTCGCCGAAGCCGTTCTTGATGGTGAAGCGATAGGCCGACCCGTCCTTCGCCTCCCAGGCGACCTGCGAAGCATCGAAGGTGCGGCTCTCGCCGTTGTCGCCTTCCATGGTGAAGCGGAGCTTGAGGTCGGTCGCCCAACCGTCGCAGGCGTCCTTGAGCTCAAAGACCATCAGCCCGTCGCCGCCGGCGCCCTCGGCTGCTCCGCTGTCGGGAGCGAGGCTCAGGATGTAGCTCGCGCGATGCGCGACCAGATCGTCGGCGCGGGCCGCGGTTGCGGCGACGGCAAAGGCCGGCGCCAGGAACGCCGCCGGCAGGAATCTCAGCAAGCTGAAGTGACGCATTGCGGCCTGTTGTCGTTGCGATGCCAATTGAAGCCGTTTCCAGGCAGTATCGCAAGGCGCGAAACCGCAAGATACCGCCGCCCTGCCCCGCCCGATGGACAAATTCGGGCCGGGATTCGGGGCATTCCGCTCGGGGGGAAGGGGGATCCGCGATGGCGATGAAACCGAAGCTGCTGGTGACGCGGCGCCTGCCGCCTGCCGTCACCGAACGGCTCCAGGGCGACTACGACGCCATCGTCAATCCCGACGACCACATCATGACGCCGGACGAGATCGTCGAGAAAGCCCAGGGCCGCGACGCCCTGCTGGTGACGCCCGCCGACAAGATCAACGCGGCGCTGATCGAGCGCCTGCCGGCCACCGTGAAGATGATCGCCACCTTCTCGGTAGGCTACGAGCATATCGATCTCGAAGCCTGCAAGCAGCGCAAGCTCCCGGTCTCCAACACGCCGGACGTGCTGACCGCCGCCACCGCGGACATCACCCTGTTGCTGATGCTGGGTGCGGCGCGCCGCGCCTACGAGGGCGAGCGCGCGGTGCGCGAGTCCGCCTGGAAGTCCTGGTCCACCACCTACATGCTCGGCGTCCACGTCACTGGGAAGCGGCTCGGCATCTTCGGCATGGGCCGCATCGGTCAGGCCGTCGCCAAGCGCGCCCGCGCCTTCGACATGGCAGTGCACTACTCCAACCGCCGGCGCCTGCCGCACGATCTCGAGGAGGGCGCCATCTTCCACGAGGATCCGGAGGATTTGCTGGCGCACAGCGACTTCTTCTCGATCAACGCGCCCGCCAGCGCGGAGACTCAACGCTGGCTCAACGCCGAGCGGATCGCGAAGCTGCCGAACGGCGCCGTCGTGATCAACACGGCGCGCGGCG
>DATKMF010000211.1:0-58709 GCA_035542015.1 Candidatus Cybelea sp. | reverse complement strand
CCGCCTATCGCTCCAAGGCGGTGATGCAACTCTTGTGGAAGGGCATCAGCGAGTACGTCTTCCATTTCGGCATCGAGATCATGTTCGGCTGCGCCAGCTTCCCGGGCACCGATCCCGCGCAGCATGCGGTGACGCTCTCCTACCTCCACCACCGCCATCTGGCGCCGCCGGAGTTCCGGCCCCGCGCCGTGCCCGCGCGTTACGTCTCGATGGACATGAAGCCGATCGCCGAGATCGACGAGCGGCGCGCGCTCGCCGCCCTGCCGCCGCTGGTCAAGGGCTACCTCCGGCTCGGCGGCTTCGTCGGCGACGGCGCGGTGATCGACCACCAGTTCGGCACCGTCGATGTCTCGGTCGTGGTGGTGACTGAGCTCGTCTCGGACAAGTACTACAAGCACTACGCCCGGGGAGAGAGTGACACAGGCGGTTCCTGACGAGGGCCTGGGCGTGGCCCCGGTTCCCGCCGTCCGGAAGGTCGTCCGGCGCGACCCGTCCGAGATCGAGGATGAGATCGGCGGCGGCATCGCTCCTTTCGGCTCCGACCTCCTTGGCGCGCGGCGCCTCATCGCCTATCTCTGCCTCACCCTGCCCCTGATGCCGGTCCAGGCGCTGTTCGTCGCGCTCGGCAGCCGCCTCGCGGAAAGCTTCCCGGTCCTCTATCATCGGATCTGCTGCCGCCTGATGGGGATCGACATCGTCACCGTCGGCACCATGTCGCGACATCGACCGACCCTGTTCGTCAGCAACCACAGCTCCTACATCGACATCACCGCCCTCGGCAGCGTCATCCCCGGCAGCTTCGTCGCAAAGACCGAGGTCGCGAACTGGCCGCTCTACGGCTGGCTGGCGAAGCTGCAGCGCACCGTCTTCGTCGATCGCAAGCGCCATACCTCCCATGTGCAGCGGGATCAGCTGCAGGAGCGCCTCAAGATCGGCGGCAACCTGATCCTCTTTCCCGAAGGCACCTCCAACGACGGCAACCGCGTGCTGCCGTTCCGCAGCGCGCTCTTGTCGGTGGCGGAGAGCGCCGGCGCCGACAGCGATCTTGTGATCCAGCCGGTCTCGATCGCCTACGTGGGCTTGAACGGCATCCCGATGGGCCACGGCCTCCGTCCGCTGGTCGCCTGGTACGGCGACATGACCTTGGGGCCGCATCTCTGGCAGTTCAGCAGGCTCGGCAAGATCACCGTGGTGGTCGAGTTCCACCGACCGGTGGACCTGAAGGACGCGGGCTCGCGCAAGGAACTGACGCGATACTGTCTCGATGCCGTCGCCGCCGGGGTCGAGAAAGCCATCACCGGCCGGGCGATCGCCACGGCGCCCGACGCCGAGCGCCATTGAACCTCCCAGGGGGTACACCTGGAACGCCCGGCATGCTAGGTTCGACACCATGCAGATCGGGATCTCACGCGACCGCCATGGCCCTTCCGTCCGCACGCCGGCCCGCACGCCGGAGTGAGCGTTAAGTCATTGGCGAAAAAGCTTTTCATAAAGACCTACGGCTGCCAGATGAACGTCTATGACTCCGCCCGGATGGCGGAGCTGCTGGCGCCGCTCGGCTATGCCCCGACCGAGGAGTCGGGCGAGGCCGACATGGTCATCCTCAACACCTGCCATATCCGCGAGAAGGCCTCCGAAAAGGTGTTCTCCGAGCTCGGCCGGCTGCGCGCCGACCGCCGCGACCGCGGGGCGACCGATGTCATCGTCGCGGTCGCCGGCTGCGTCGCCCAGGCGGAAGGCGCGGAGATCATCCGCCGCGCGCCGGACGTCGATATCGTGCTCGGGCCCCAGACCTATCACCGCCTGCCGGAGATGGTGGCGCGGGCGATCCGCGCCCGGGCTGAGAAGACCGGGCAGTGCACGCGTCAACGCGGCGCCGGCCTGCTCGACACCGACTTCCCGGCGGAATCGAAGTTCGACTTCCTGCCGACCGGCCGCGAGTCCCCGGTCAGCGCCTTCCTGGCGATCCAGGAAGGCTGCGACAAGTTCTGCACCTTCTGCGTGGTGCCCTATACCCGCGGTGCCGAGTTCTCGCGACCGGTTGCGGACATCGTCGCCGAAGCCCGCGCGCTCGTCGCCGGCGGCGCCCGCGAGATCACGCTGCTCGGGCAGAACGTCAATGCCTATCACGGCGAAGCTGCGGACGGTTCGACCTGGAATCTCGCGCGGCTCATCCGCGCGCTTGCCGATCGGGTGCCGGAGCTGTTGCGCATCCGCTATACGACGTCGCATCCCCGCGACATGGACGACGACTTGATCGCCGCCCATGGCGAGGTGCCGCAGCTGATGCCGTTCCTGCATCTGCCGGTGCAGTCCGGCTCGGACCGGATCCTCGAGGCGATGAACCGGCAGCACGGCATCGATCGCTACCGCCGCGTGATCGAACGCCTGCGCGAAGCGCGCAGCGATATCGCGCTCTCCTCGGATTTCATCGTCGGCTTCCCCGGCGAGACGGCGCGGGACTTTGCCGCGACCCTGGATCTCGTCCGCGAGACCGGCTTCGCCATGGCCTATTCCTTCAAGTACAGCGTCCGCCCCGGCACGCCCGCCGCCTCCATGGAGCTGCAGGTTCCGGAGGCGGAGAAGGATGCGCGCCTCGCCGAATTGCAGGACCTGTTGAACCAACAGCAGCGCGACTTCAACCGCGCCAGTCTCGGCCGCGTGGTGCCGGTGCTCCTGGAAAAGCCGGGCCGCCGCGAGGGCCAGCTGGTCGGCAAGACGCCGCATGCCCAGGCCGTGCATATTGATGGCGAGCACCGCATAGGCGATGTCGTCGATGTGCGGATCGTCGATCTCGGCCGCTTCAGCCTGAAGGGCCAAATCGCAACTATCCAGGACACGGAGAATTTGATGGAGGCGCGCGCTTGAGCTTCGAATCGACCACCAGTTCGAGCGCCTCGCATATGCAATTCGACGACAACCGCCTGCTGCCGCTGCTGTTCGGCGAGCACGACCAGAACCTGGCGCGGATCGAGAAGGAGCTCGGCGTCTCGCTGGTCTCCCGCGGCAACCAGTTGGCGATCTCCGGCGCGCCCAGCGCGGTTGCGACCGCGCGCCTGGTTCTGACCGGGCTCTATCAGCGGCTGAAGCGCGGCCTCGACGTCGATCGCGGCGAGGTCGATGCGGCGATGCGGCTCGCGCGCCAGGATGACGGGCTCGAGCCGAATCTCTTCGGCGCCGACGCCAAGGACGGCACCGCCATCCGCACCCAGCGTCGCCACATCACGCCGCGTTCGGCGATGCAGGCGCGCTACATGCGCATGCTGCACGAGAGGGAGCTGGTGTTCGGCCTCGGGCCGGCCGGCACCGGCAAGACCTATCTCGCCGTCGCCGTCGCCGTCGCCATGCTGACCCGCGGCGCCGTCGATCGCATCGTGCTCTCGCGTCCCGCCGTCGAAGCCGGTGAGCGCCTCGGCTTCCTGCCCGGCGATCTTCGCGAGAAGGTCGATCCCTATCTGCGCCCGCTCTACGACGCGCTCTACGACATGCTGCCGGCCGAGCAGGTGGTGAAGCGCATGTCCTCGGGCGACATCGAGATCGCGCCCCTGGCCTTCATGCGCGGCCGCACGCTGGCGCATTCCTTCGTCATCCTGGACGAGGCGCAGAACACGACGCCCATGCAGATGAAGATGTTCCTGACCCGATTGGGCGAGAGCTCGCGCATGGTGGTGACCGGCGACCTGACGCAGATCGATCTCCCGACCGGTACCAAGTCGGGCCTCAAGGACGCGCTGGAGGCGATCTCCCAGGTGCCGGAGATCGGCATCACGCGCTTCACCGAGGTCGATGTCGTGCGCCATCACCTGGTGGCGAAGATCGTCAGCGCCTACGACCAGCGCGATCGCAAGGGCAAGAAGGCGGCATCCGAACCGCCGGCCGGCACGCGCGATCCCTCGGCCTGAATTCCGCTGTCATGCCGCGCGCTGCAACACGTGCCGCTCCCCAGCCGCGCACCTCGCTCGACGTGATCGTCGAGCATGCGGGCTGGGAGAAGGCGATCGCCGAACCGGTGCCGCTGCTGCGCCGCGCCGCGAAGGCTGCGCTCGCCGTCGCGCGCCGGGATCGCCGCGGGCCGAAGGCGCGGTCGGTCGGGATCGCCGTCGCCCTCATCGACGACCGCGCCATGCGCAAGCTCAACCGGGTCTATCGCGGCAAGGACAAGTCGACCAACGTCCTCTCCTTCCCGGCCCCGGAAGCGCAGGCGCGCGGGCCGTCGGCCGGGCGCCAGGCGCTGGGCGACGTCGCGATCGCCCTGGGCACCCTTGAGCGCGAGGCCAAGAGCCAGGGCAAGGCCCTGGCCGACCATCTGGCGCATCTGATGGTGCATGCCGTGCTGCACCTGCTAGGATACGACCATGAATCCGAAGCCGAAGCCGAGCACATGGAATCCCTGGAGCGCCGCGCCCTCGCGGGGCTCGGCATCGCCGATCCCTATCGGCGCTGACGCACGATGACCGACCTTCCCGCCACCCGCGGCGGTCGCGGCGAGACCGTCGACGAGCCGAAAGCCCGGCGCTCGCTCCGGGGCCTGTTCAGGCTCTGGCGTCGCCGCGGCGGCGAGACCGACCTCCGCGATGCGATCGAGGAGCTGATCGAGGAGCAGGAGGACGCCGACACCGGCGATGCGTTCGACACCAGCGAATCCGACCTGCTGCTGAACGTCCTCAAGTTCGGCGAGATGACCGCCTATGACGTCATGGTACCGCGCGCCGACATCAAGGCGGTGGGCGACGACATCGACCTCCGCGGCCTCATCCAGACGGTGCGCGAGTTCGGCCATTCCCGCCTGCCGGTCTATGGCGAGAATCTCGACGACATCATCGGGGTCGTGCACATCAAGGACGTGCTGCCGTCGATCTTCGAGCCGGAGAAGTTCCAGCTGAAGCGCATCCTGCGCGAGCCGGTCTTCGTCGCGCCCTCGGTGCGGCTCCTCGACCTGCTGCTGCAGATGCGGCTCGCCCGAGCGCACATGGTGCTGGTGGTGGACGAGTTCGGCGGCACCGACGGGCTCGTCACCATCGAGGATCTGGTGGAGCAGATCATCGGCGAGATCGAGGACGAGCACGACGTGGTGCGCGGCCCGAACCTGGTGGAGCGGCCCGACGGCACGCTGATCGCCAACGCGCGGACGCGGATCGCCGACTTCGAGGAGCGCGTCGGCCCGGTGCTAACCGCGGAGGAGCGCGCGGCCGACATCGACACCTTGGGCGGGCTCGTCATGTCGTTGACCGACCGTGTCCCGGCCCGCGGCGAGCTCGTCACCCATCCTTCCGGCATCGCCTTTGAAGTGCTGGACGCCGATCCCCGCCGCATCAAGCGCCTGCGCGTCCGCAAGGCGCCGCCGAAGGTCGATCCCGACGCGGCCGAGAAGAGTGTCGCCGCCAAGGACAAGGGGTAGCATCTTGGCGGAGCAGGAAGCGGTGGCGTCCTCATCCAGCACGCCGCGCGCGGCCCGGCGCGGCCTCGGCGCGATCTCCGGCTGGCGCGCCTACGGCCTCGCCGCTTGCCTCGGCGCCATCGCCGGCCTCGGCTTCGCGCCGCTCAACCTCGTGCCGGCCTTCGCGCTCGGCATCTCCGGCCTGGTCTGGCTCGCGGCGGAAGCGCCGGGACGGCGCAGCGCCTTCGCCGTCGGCTGGTGGTGGGGCTTCGGGCACTTTGCGGTCAACAGCTACTGGATCGCCGAATCCTTCCTGATCGACGCCGCGCGCTTCGGCTGGATGATTCCGCCGGTGCTGGGCGGGCTCGCCGCCTATCTCGCGCTCTATCCGGCCCTCGCCGCGCTCGCCTTCCGCATGCTGCCGCGTCCGTTGTCGCTTGCCGGCATCGCCGGCTTCGCCGCGGCCTGGAGCATCGCCGAATGGCTGCGCGGCCATGTGCTGACCGGCTATCCCTGGGACCTCGCCGCCTATATCTGGAGCGACAGCGACGCCATGATGCAGTCGGCGGCGCTCTGGGGCTCCTGGGGTCTCGGCCTGGTGACGGTGTTCGTGCTGGCGCTGCCGGCGCTCCTGGTGCGCTACGAGGTCCGCACGACGCGCCAGGCCGTCGCCGGCATGGCGATCATCCTCGGCGCGCTCTACGGCGGCGGTCAGTGGCGGCTCGCCGACGCCGTCCCGGATCCGAAGGTCGACGATCCGGGTGCCACCGTCGTGAGAATCATTCAGCCGAACATCGCGCAATCGCTGAAGATCTCCGCCGACGACCGGCCGCACCAGATCGACACGCTGATGCGCCTCACGCTCGAGACGCCGGGCTTCGCCAAGGCGAAGGCGGTGATCTGGCCGGAGAGCGCCGCCAATTACCTCCTGGAGCGCGAGCCCGAGCTCCGCGCCGTGCTGGCCCAGGCGGCGCCGGCGGGCGGCATGCTGATCACCGGCGCGCCCCGCGGCGAACCCGAATCCGGCAAGCTCGATCAGATCTGGAACTCGCTCGCGGCCCTCGACGATACCGGGCGAATCCTAGGAACGACCGATAAGTTCCATCTGGTGCCGCTCGGCGAATACGTTCCGCTCCGCGAGATATTCCCCTTCATCAACAAGATCACGCCGGGCGCCATGAACTTCTCCGCCGGCCCCGGTCCGCGCACGTTGCATCTGCCCGGCTTGACGTCGATCAGCCCGATCATCTGCTACGAGGCGATCTTCCCGGGCGCCGTGCTCGACCCCACGGACCGCCCCGGCGCTATCGTCAATGTGACCAATGATGGATGGTTCGGGACCAGCACCGGCCCGTTCCAGCACTTCGCCGCCGCGCGTTATCGCGCGGTAGAGGAAGGTATTCCGCTGCTGCGATCGGCCAATACCGGAATCTCTGCCGTGGTCGACGCCTATGGCCGGGTCGAGACGCGCTCCAATCTGGAGGTCGAGGCGGTGCTCGACGCTGCAGTGCCGCCGGCCCTGGCGGCCACGCCGTTCGCGCGCTTCGGCGCGCTCACGCTGCTGCCGCTCCTACTGATCGCGCTCGTTCCTATGCTGTTCGGCGCGCGCAAGCTTTCGATCTCATAGCTTGTGATAAATCTCACATCGCGCGCGAGTGCGGCTGCGCGAATCGATCATCATGGTAAATGCGCCCGTTATGTCGCGCGCGGCATTCCTCGTTGACCGCATAACGCGGTATGTCTATACAAATCGACGAATTTTGACGTGTCGGTCATTGAGGACGGGGCAGGTCGGTTCCGTTGGCGAGGCAGATGGAAAAGCGAAGGATGCCGCGAGGCCGAAAGTCCTCGGGCAGAATGGCCAGCAAGGGCTTTCCGAACCCGATCGACGTTCACGTCGGCTCGCGCATCCGCTTGCGCCGCACCTTGCTCGGGCTCAGCCAGGAGAAGCTCGGCGAGGCCATCGGCCTCACCTTCCAGCAGGTACAGAAGTACGAGCGCGGCGCCAATCGTGTCGGCTCCAGCCGGTTGTACGATCTCTCGCGGGTGCTCGACGTCTCGATCGCCTACTTCTTCGACGAGATGCCGAACACGGTCCAGGACAAGAGCCCCAGCCGCCTCATGGGGCTCGCCCATCCGCCGACGGTGGAGTACGAGCCCGATCCGATGGCCAAGCGCGAGACCCTCGAGCTGGTGCGCGCCTACTACAAGATCACCGAGCCGTCGGTCCGCAAGAAGGTGTTCGATCTCATCAAGTCGATCGCCCGCGGCCTCAAGGACGACGATTAGTCGCGGGGACCGCCCGCGGCGCCGGTCCGGCACCTGAGCCGCTCCTGACAGCAGGCGCCGCGGATTCCACTGGTTTTATCGCGGGTTGCCGCCGATTCGGGCAGGCCGGGCGCAGAGAAACGCGCTTGACCCCAACCCCTGGCTCCACCATCATCCGCCCCGCTCCGATGCCGGGTGCAGCCTGATTCCATGCGCCGGGCGAGCCAATTTGGCCGGGGCTATCCGACAATCTCCCTATCCTATCCTTGAGCGGGGTACCGGCGTGACCAGATCCAGCTACTTGTTCACCAGCGAAAGCGTTTCCGAGGGCCACCCCGACAAGGTCTGT
Organism: Candidatus Cybelea sp.; assembly: GCA_035542015.1. Classification (GTDB taxonomy): domain Bacteria; phylum Pseudomonadota; class Alphaproteobacteria; order Dongiales; family Dongiaceae; genus Dongia. Next base: position 50,715 of record DATKMF010000211.1, on the reverse strand, counting down.
GACCGAATCTCCGACACCATCGTCGATCTCTATCTCGGCGCCGACCCCATGGCCCGGGTGGCGGTGGAGACGCTCTGCACCACCAACAAGGTGGTCCTGGCGGGCGAGGTGCGCGGCCCGTCCTCCATCACCCATGACAAGCTGAAGGACGCCGCCCGCGCCGCGATCAAGGATATCGGCTACGAGCAGGAAGGCTTCCACTGGAAGACCGCCGATATCGAGTGCTACGTGCACTCGCAGTCGGCGGACATCGCCGTCGGCGTCGATGCCGCCGGCAACAAGGACGAGGGCGCCGGCGACCAGGGCATCATGTTCGGCTATGCCTGCCGCGAGACCGAGCATTTGATGCCGGCGCCGATCTACTACGCCCACCGCATCCTGAAGCTGCTCTCGGAGGCGCGCCGCTCCGGCAAGGAGAAGGGCCTCGGCCCCGATGCCAAGAGCCAGGTGACGCTGCTCTACGAGAAGGGCAAGCCGGTGAAGGCCACCTCGATCGTGGTCTCGACCCAGCACGCGGCTAATCTCGATCAAGCCGAGGTCCGCGAGATCGTCCGCCCCTATGTGAAGCAGGTCCTTCCCAACGGCTGGATGTGCGCGGAAGAGGAATTCTACGTGAACCCGACCGGCCGCTTCGTCGTCGGCGGCCCGGACGGCGATGCCGGTTTGACCGGCCGCAAGATCATCGTCGACACTTACGGCGGCGCTGCACCGCACGGCGGCGGTGCGTTCTCCGGCAAGGACCCGACCAAGGTCGACCGCTCGGCCGCCTATGCCGCCCGCTACCTCGCGAAGAACGTGGTCGCGGCCGGTCTCTCCGACCGCTGCACCATCCAGCTCGCTTACGCGATCGGCGTCTCGAAGCCGCTCTCGGTCTATGTCGACACCCACGACACCGGCGACATCGACGAGGCGAAGCTGGTGAAGACCCTGGGCGAGCTCATGGACCTCTCGCCGCGCGGCATCCGCGAGCATCTCGGCCTCAACCGCCCGATCTATGCCCGCACTGCCGCCTACGGCCATTTCGGCCGGGCGCCGGAAAAGGACGGCGGCTTCTCCTGGGAGAGGACCGATCTGGTGGACAGCCTGAAGTCGGCCTTCAACTAAGGATCCGATGGTTCCGTCTCCGGACGATTCGTCCTCGGGCGAGAAGTCGAGGCGGCAGGCCTTTCAGTTCTACGGACGACGCAAGGGCCGGCCCCTCCGCAGGGGCCGGCTCGCGCTTTTCGAGGACCTGCTGCCGCGTCTCCGCGTGCCGCTCGAAGCCGGCGCCGCGCTCGACCCGGCGGCGCTGTTTGCGCCGCCGCCCCGCGCCGTATGGCTGGAGATCGGCTTCGGCGGCGGCGAGCATCTCGCGCATCAGGCCGCGGCCAATCCCGATGTCGGGTTCATCGGCTGCGAGGTCTTCGAGAGCGGCATCGCCTCGGCGCTGGCGCATATCGAAACCGCCAAGCTCGGCAACGTGCGCATCCATCCCGAGGATGCGCGCCAGCTGCTCGCGGTCCTGAAGCCCGGCGCGCTCGAGCGTGTGTTCCTGCTCTTTCCCGATCCCTGGCCGAAGCGCCGGCATGCGCAGCGCCGCTTCGTCAACCGCGGCAATCTCGACCGTCTCGCCGAACTGATCGCGCCGGGCGGCGAGCTTCGCATCGCCAGCGACGACCCCACCTACATCGAATGGACCCTGCGCCACGTGCCGGTCCATCCCGCTTTCCGCTGGACCGCGCTCTCGCAGCAGGATTGGCTGCAACGTCCAGCCGATGCGATCGAGACCCGCTACGAGAAGAAGGCGCGGGAAGAGGGACGCACGCCGATGTTCTTCCGGTTCAAGCGCGTCTGACGCCCCGCCGTTCGCTGGCGAATTCTCGCGCAACGGTTGTTGCGAAAGCCGAGATGCGCTATAATCTCGCTCGCCCTTTTCCGACCAACCTTGACCGGACCTTTACGAATCGCAGAATCGGGTTGACCCTTGCCGGAGACACTTCGGTCTTCATTTTCAGAAGCTTGATGCAGTTTGACGGACCCCTGAATCGGCTGCGGCCGTATAAGTGATCGGCTGCGGCCGTATAAGTGACTGTCGCGCTCTGATGCATCCGACCGGAGTGATCGAGAAGAAATGGACAGCGACATCATTATTCGTGAATCGGCGGTGGCGGACGATGCGACGGTGGGCGAATTGCTGGTGCGCGCCTATACCGAGCAATACGCCCGGAAGCTTCCCGAGGCGAAGCCTTCGGCGGCCCGCAATGAAGATCTCCGCAACCAGGCGGAAAAGCGCGCGACCGGCGCGGTCCTGGTGGCCGAGCATGAGCGCCGGATCGTCGGAACCGTGGCGCTGTTCCCTTGGAGCGGGCCGCGTAGCGAGTCCTGGATTCCAGGCGCCGCGAATCTGCGCTACTTCGCGGTCGATGCTGCCTTCCGGGGTCGCGGACTTTCCGGCCGGCTGCTCGACGCGGCGGAAGAGCGCGCCCGTGCTTCCGGAGCGACGGCGATCTGCCTTCACGTCAGGCAAGGCGCTGAGGGTGTCGCGCGCCTCTATCTCGCGCGCGGTTATCGGCGCGATGCTGCCGAAGATCTGGATCACCGACCCGAAGTCTTCCTCGAAGCCTATGCCCTGACGCTTTGAAGCCTTGGGCCCTGAGGCCTGCAGCCCTGAGTCTTTGGGTTCTCAGTCTCGGGTTGTCGCTACAGCCGTAACGCATCTGCCACGCCCTGAAACCATCCACTCATCGGCGGCACCTAAATCACAGTCTCGCGCGGACCTGAGTGCTTCGCAAACCAGCGAGGCGAGCCGGTCGCGATCGGCGACGGTGTGATCGCGGTCATATCCTTGCCGGCGTCTTGGAGTGTCACTTGTTCGGGCCGGCGTGTCTCGACTGGAAGCGTTCGCTTTCGCATGGCTGCGGATGGCCCGATTCACAACAACGGGAGAATGCAAGTGTGTGGCATCGTAGCGCTCTACGCGCCTCGCGGAGAGGTCGATCCCGCCAATGTCCGCCGCGCGGTCGCGAGCCTGGAGCATCGCGGTCCCGATGGGCAGCGTGACTGGCTGAGCCCGGACCGCAAGGTGGGGCTCGGCCATGCGCGCCTCAGCATCATCGACCTGGCGACCGGCGATCAGCCCATCGTCGGCGAAGACGGCCGCAGCGTGATCGTCTGCAACGGCGAGTTCTACGGCTACGAGGCGATCCGGCGGGAGCTCGAGCAATCGGGCCATCGCCTCCGCACCAAGTCGGACAGCGAGATCGCGCTCCATCTCTATCAGGATCTCGGGCCGCAATGCCTGCACCGCTTGCGCGGCGAGTTCGCCTTCGTGATCTGGGACGACGCCAACCGGACGCTGTTCGCCGCCCGCGACCGCTTCGGCATCAAGCCGCTGTTCTACGCCGTCCATGGCGGCACGCTCTATTTCGCCTCGGAGGTGAAGGCCCTGTTCGCCGCCGGCGTTCCGGCGCGCTGGGATTCCGAGAGCTTCTGGCAGGCCGCCGAGCAAGGCGGGCACCAGTCCCGCACCTTATACGACGGTATCCGCCTGGTGCCGCCGGGCCACTACCTGATCGCGACCGACCGGCATATCCAGGTCGTGCCGTATTGGGACTTCGATTATCCGACCGCGGGAAGCGGCGCCGCGCATCGATCCGATGCCGACTACAAGGCGGAGCTGCGCGCGGCGCTCGAGGAAGCCGTGCGGATCCGTCTCCGCGCCGACGTGCCGGTCGGCTGCTACTTGAGCGGCGGGCTCGATTCCTGCTCCGTGCTCGGTCTTGCCGCCCGCCATCATCCGGACCCGATCCGCGCCTTCACCCTGACCTTCGACCGGGCGGAATACGACGAGGAGGCGCAGGCGCGCGAGATGGCGGCCTTGGCCGGCGCCGAGTTCCACCCGATCGCAGTCGGCCAGGACGATCTCGCGGATCATTTCGCCGACGCGGTCCACCAATGCGAGACGGTCTGCATCAACGCGCATGGCGTGGCGAAGTACCTGCTGAGCCGCGCGGTGCGCGATGCCGGCTACAAGGTGGTGATGACCGGCGAGGGCTCCGACGAGATCTTCGGCGGCTACGTCCACTTCCGGCGCGACATGCTGCTCCACAACCGGGCGGGACAGGATCCCGAGACGGTCCAGACGCTGCTCGAGGAGCAGGAGCGCCTCAACACGGTTTCGCGTGGTTTGCTGCTTCCGGACGGCGCCGCCGGGCCGCTCGACGACGTGAAGCGGCTGCTCGGATTCGTACCGTCATGGATGGAAGCCTTCTCGTCGCGCGCCAACAAGTTGCGGGAGGTCCTCGCCGACGACTACCTGGCTGAGATCGGCAACCGGCAGGGCTATCGCGCCCTGCTGAGCGAGCTCGACGTGCCGCGTCAGCTCGCCGGGCGAGAGCCGGTCCATCAGTCGCTCTATCTCTGGTCCAAGACCTGCCTGCCGGCCTACATCCTCACCATGCTCGGCGACCGCATGGAGATGGGCCATTCGATCGAGGGGCGCGTGCCCTTCCTCGATCATCACCTGGTGGAGGTCATCCGCTCGCAGCCGGTCAGCCAGAAGATCCGCGGCATGACCGAGAAATACGTCCTCAGGGAGTCGGTGCGGGACGTCATCACCGAAACCGTCTATCGCCGGCAGAAGCATCCCTTCCTGGCGCCGCCCGCGACCCTCAATCCGCAGGGTCGATTGAACGCCTTTGTGCAGGACACGCTGCGTGGGCCGCAGCTCGCCGCGATCCCGTTCTTCGACCAAAGGAAGATCATCGACATGCTGGATCGGATCGACGAGATGGATGACGGCGGGCGGGTCGCCAACGATGCGACCCTGATGTTTGCCACCAGCGCCTGCGTCCTCCACGAGCGCTTCCGGCTCGCCGCCTGAACCCGTCCGCTAGTTCAGCGGTGTCTCGGCCTCGGCCGAGGGGCTGAGGTCGATGATCGCCTGAAGGATCCGGAGCCAGGCTGCGCGTTCCTCCGGATCCGACAGCGCGAGCGCGCGTTCCGCCGCCCACTGCTTGGCGTCCGCAACGCCGCGCCGGTTGATCAGGAACTTTGCCGAACGCCGGATGTCGATCTCATCCATGCACCGAGGCTAGCACCTGCGGCGCGCTACTTGCCAACTTCCTTCCGATGCGCCTCGACGAAGGCGGCCATGCTGGGGAAGTGGAAGTCGGTCTTGACGCCCTCCACCGGCATGGTTGCGCCGCCGCCGCTCTTGCCCATGCGGCGGTCGATCCAGTTGGTGGCGAGGCCCATCGCTTTCGCCGGCTTGTGGTCGTGGAACAGGCTCTGCCCGGTGTGGAGCACGTCCCTCGGCGCGAAGCCGAGCTCCTTTGTCCGCTTCAGGACGTATTCGAAGTTCCGCCGGTCTGGTTTGTAGGAGCCGACGTCCTCGGCGGTGCAGATCGCATCGAAGACGACGCCGAGTTTCTTGTTGCTCTCGGCGAAGCTCGCGCGATCGACGTTGGAGAGGATGACCAGCTTGTAGTGCTGCTTCAGATAGGCGAGGGCCGCAGCCGAATCCGGGAAGGCCGGCCAGTCCGGCACGGAATCCCCGAAGCGCAAGGCAGCGGCCTCGTCCGGAGCGGCGCCCCAATCTTTCGCCAGCCGCCGATGGGCTTCGGCGAGGACCTTGCGGTAGTTGAGGCCCGGCTGCTCGGTCTGCAATGCGGATTCGTGGCGCCCGAAAGCGACCAGCGCGGATTCGTCATCGATCCTGCCACCGAGGTGCTGCAGCAGCGGCCGCATCGCGGCGAGGAGGCCGCTCTCCCAATCGATCAACGTGCCGTAGCAATCGAAGGTGAGGACCTTGAAATCGGTGAGGCGCATGGCGTTTCGGCTCCGGAAACGGGAAAGCCCTTGGATCGCCGAAATCGCGGCCGGCGTCTTGACCGGAACTATTGCGACGTATGCCGATTCTCCAGCGCTCGACGATAGGCGGCGGGCGAGCGGCCGAAGCGGCGGCGGAAGGCGCGGGTGAAGGCGCTCTGGTCGCCGAACCCGGCGTCGAGGGCGATCTCGGCGATCGGCTCGGCGCCGCGCGCCAGCCGATCGCGGGCATGGTCGAGGCGCAGAGCGGAGAGATAGTGCCCCGGCCCCATGCCGACCCATTGCGCGAAGAGCGCGTGCAGCCGCGCGGTGCTGAGGCCGGCGGCGCGCGCCGCGTCGGCGCAAGTGATCGGCCGGCGATAGGCGCCGCGCAGGAAGCCGATGGCGCGCAAGACCGGATCGGGCATCTCCTGCCCGGCCTGGGGCTCGGCGAGAGCGGCGGCCAGCAGCGGCGCCACGTGTTCCGCCTCGGCCGTCAGGCCGTGCCGCGATTCGACATAGTGCAGCAGGTGCTCGACCGCGCGCGGCACGGCGAAGAACGGTGAGCCGCTTGCGAGGAGGCGGCTGGGCGCCGCCCGGGAATCCGAACCGATATCGAGGGTGACAAATCGGTTGCGCCCGATTCCGGAGAATGCATGCAGGGTCCCCGCGGGCACCAGGGCGCCCCGCGCCTGATCGACGCGGCCTTCTGCGCACCGGCCGCCCGAGGTTCCGATCTCCATCTCGAGCGCGCCTTCCAGGGCGAGGATCACTTGGTGGTACGGGTGGTCGTGGGCGCTGACCTCGTCGGGATAGGAGCGGAGGTCGAGGGAAAGCGATGTCATGGCGGCACCGGTCGAATTGTCAGAATGTCGTCACCGGACCATATCGCAACGGCGTGGAAGCGCCAAACGCCGGATAGGCGGGCCTCCGCAGGGCTTGCATTTCCGCCCTTTCGCCCCGACATTGGGGGTATGAACGGGAGCGCAGCCCCGCGCGTCACCGCCGTGCTCGGGCCCACGAATACGGGCAAAACCCATCTCGCCATGGAGCGGATGCTCGGCCATGCCAGCGGCATGATCGGCTTCCCGCTGCGCCTGCTCGCCCGCGAGAACTATGAGCGCGTGGTGAAGGCGAAGGGCAGCGACGCCGCGGCGCTGGTGACCGGCGAGGAGAAGATCGTCCCGAAGTCGGCGCGCTATTTCGTGTGCACCGTCGAATCCATGCCGCTCGACCGGCCGGTCGATTTCCTGGCGGTCGATGAGATCCAGCTCGCCGCCGATCGCGAGCGCGGCCACATCTTCACCGACCGCCTGCTGAACGCCCGCGGCGCTTCCGAGACCATGTTCATGGGCGCCGAGACCGCGTCGCGTTGGATCAAGGCGCTGGTGTCGGGCGTCGAGTTCATCCAGCGCCCGCGCTTCTCCTCGCTCTCCTATGCCGGCGCGAAGAAGCTGACGCGCCTGCCGCCGCGCTCCGCCGCCGTCGCCTTCTCGGCGGCGGACGTCTATGCGCTGGCCGAGCTCATCCGCCGCCAGCGCGGCGGCGCCGCCATCGTCATGGGCGCGCTCTCGCCCCGCACCCGCAACGCCCAGGTCGAGCTCTATCAGTCGGGCGAGGTCGATTACCTGGTCGCGACCGACGCGATCGGTATGGGTCTCAACATGGATGTGCATCACGTCGCCTTCGCGTCCTTGCGGAAGTTCGACGGCATCACGCCGCGCCCGCTGACCAAGGCGGAGATCGCCCAGATCGCCGGCCGCGCCGGACGCCACATGACCGACGGCACTTTCGGCACCACGGCCGAGGCGGGGTCGATGGAGCCCGAGATCGTCGAGGCGGTGGAGAACCATCGCTTCGATCCGCTGCGGCACCTGATGTGGCGCAACGCCGAGCTCGACTTCCGCTCGATCCGCACCCTGCAGGAGAGTCTCCAGGAGCGGCCGCCGGTCGCCGGTCTGGTCCGCCAGGGCAGCGCCGAGGATCACCAGGCGCTGGAGCTGCTGGCCAAGGATCCCGAGCTCGCCGAGCTTGCCGTCGGCCGCGACCGCGTGCGCCTGCTCTGGGAGGTCTGCCAGGTCCCGGACTTCCGCAAGCTGATGGCGGACGCGCATATCCGTCTCCTGGGCCAGCTCTATCGGCACCTCACCGAAGGCGGGCGCCTGCCGGAGCAATGGGTCGCCGACCAGGTGGCGCGGCTCGACCGCGTCGATGGCGATATCGACCAGCTCACCGGCCGCATCGCCCATATCCGCACCTGGAGCTACGTCGCCCATCGCGGTGACTGGATGACCGACTCGCGGCACTGGCAGGGCGTCACCCAGGCGATCGAGGACAAGCTCTCCGAAGCCCTGCACAACGCGCTGACCCAGCGCTTCGTCGATCGCCGCCACGCGGTGCTGCAGCGACGCCTGCGCTCGGGCCATGAGATCGAAGGCGCGGTGATGGCGGACGATGCCGTGGTGGTCGAGGGCCATGCGGTCGGCCGCCTGATCGGCTTCCGCTTCCAGCGCGCCGAGGACGCGAAGCCCGACGAGGTCCGCGCGCTCCTGGCCGCCGCGCGGCGCATCCTCGACCCGGTCGTCGCCGCCCGTGTCGAGACGCTGGTCGCGGATCCGGATCAGGGTCTCTCGCTCGACCCCAAGGGACGGGTGCTGTGGCGTGAGGCCGAGATCGCCATGCTGGTCGCCGGCGAGACGCCGTTGAAGCCCGGACTTCGCCTGCTGCACGACGACCTCCTGGAGCCGCGCCAGCGCCGCGCCATCGAGGAGCGGCTGAAGGTCTGGCTGGAGCGGATGGTGGTGCGCCGGCTGCGGCCGCTGCACCTGGCGGCGCAGGCGGACCTGCCGCCGATCCCGCGCGGCATCGTGTTCCAGCTCTTGGAGACTCTCGGCGCCCTTCCGGCCGAGCGCCTGCGCGAGCCCCTGAAGGCGCTCGGCGCGGAGGATCGCGCTGCGCTGATGAAGCTCGGCCTGCGCCTCGGTCGCGAGACCGTCTGGGTGGGTGGCATCAACGACAAGCGCCAGCGCCGGCTGCTGAAGCTGCTGCTGGCGATCCATCGCGGTACGGATGCGGAGACCGACGAGGCCGCGCTGCTCGCCTCGGGCCTGCGGCGGATCGGCGGCAAGGAGATCGAGTTCGGTGCGCTGGAACGGATCGCCGCCCAGCTCCGCCGCCGCGCCAAGGCCGGCGCCATCGCCGCCGACGCCGAGACCGCTGCCGCCTGCCGGCTCGACATCGCCGAGCTCGAGCCGGTGATGCGCGCCCTCGGCTATCACCCCCGCGGCCGCCAGCCGGCGGAGGAGGGGACGCCCCGCACCTTCGCGAAGCCGCGGCGGCGCCACCGGCCGGAGCCGCCGAAGCCGACCGCCGGCTCGCCCTTCGCGGCGCTCGCCGGGATCAAGTTCGAGCGGCGATGAGCGAGACTCTGCGGGTGGATAAGTGGCTCTGGTATGCGCGCTTCGCCCGCACGCGGTCGTCGGCGGCGAAGCTGGTGACCGAGGCCCGCTTCCGGGTCAACGGCCAGCCGACCGAGAAGGCGCATCATCCGGTCCGGGCCGGCGACGTGCTGACCTTCGCGCTGGGGCCGCATATCCGCGTCATCAAGGTCGTCGCCCTCGCCGAGCGCCGCGGCGGCGCGCCGGAGGCGCGGTTGCTTTATGAGGACCTCGAGCCGCCGCAGCCCAGGCCGTCCGGCGGCGCCACGCCGGCGGTCGCCACCCGCGAGGAGGGCGCCGGGCGGCCCACCAAGCGCGAGCGTCGCGCCATCGACCGGCTGCAAGGCGAGGAATAAGCCGGTCGCCGATTCCGTTCCCGGGGCATGTTGCACCGCAGGGACCGCTATGCTAGCTAGCCCGCCTGCCATACACGGCCCGGGTTCCACGCTTTCCCCGGGGTATTTTCGAGGTTGCCTCCAGGAGTTCCATCCATGGCTTATGTCGTCACCGAAGCCTGCATCAAGTGCAAGTACATGGACTGCGTGGAGGTCTGCCCGGTCGACTGCTTCTATGCCGGCGAGAACATGCTGGTGATCCACCCCGATGAGTGCATCGACTGCGGGGTCTGTGAGCCGGAATGCCCGGTCGACGCCATCCTGCCGGATTCAGAAAGCGGCATGGAGCGTTGGCTGGAAGTTAACCGTGAATATGCGACCAAGTGGCCCAATATCACCCGGAAGGGCGAGGCCCCGGCGGACGCGGATCAGTGGAAAGGCGTTGCGGACAAGTTCTCGAAGTTCTTCAGCGCCAATCCGGATAAGTCCTAAATTTATTAATAAGTTAACCGGTTCCGTCGCCGCCGCGGCAGGTTCCTTTTCCGAGTCAAAGCCTTGCTTCGCTGCGGGGCGCGCATAGCTGCGTTTCCTTGAATTCCGACCCCCGTTCTGATATATATCGTGCGTAGGTCGTTCGGGCGGTTTTCGGCGGAAAGATTAACGAATTCCGGGCCGTCCAAGCCTCAAATCGGGGATAACGCAGTTCGGATAGGCACTATCCGGAACGGCGTAGCTTGTGCCCCGCCACGGGTCGTCCGCGTACAGGAGTTATCCTGAGGGAAGGACCGGGTGAGGAACGATCTGGCGTCGGCTGGTGCCGGCGCTTTTTGAGCTACGGCAGCGGGCGGAAGCCCGGGCCACCTGGGAAATGACGCATCGGATTGGGAGCGAAACGTGGTCGATAAGAAGAAGACAGTGGCGAAAGCCAAGGACAAGGACAGCGGGTTCAAGAAGGGTGACTTCGTCGTCTACCCGACTCATGGCGTCGGCAAGGTGCTGGGCGTCGAGAACCAGGAAATCTCCGGTCACACGCTCCAGGTTATCATCATCAGCTTCGACAAGGACCGCATGACCCTGCGCGTCCCGGTGGCGAAGGCGCGGAACTCGGGCCTCAGGAAGCTTTCCTCCCGCAAGGTGATGGAGACCGCCCTGCAGACCCTGAAGGGCCGCTCGCGGGTGAAGCGCGCCATGTGGTCGCGCCGCGCCCAGGAATACGAGGCCAAGATCAACTCCGGCGACCCGGTGTCGATCGCGGAAGTCGTCCGCGACCTGCACCGCAATGCCGACCAGCCGGATCAGTCCTACAGCGAACGGCAGATCTATCAGGCGGCGCTCGACCGCCTGGTGCGCGAGCTGGCGGCGATCGACGGGATCGACGAGACCCAGGCGACCCAGCGCCTGCACCAGGTCTTGAAGGCGGCCTGACCGCCGCTTCTGTGGATTAGAAGCGGCGCAGTCGCGCGTCGCTTCTTGATGAATGCGGGGCCTTTGGCCCTGCAGCACGCTCTCTCCTCGGAGAGGCCCCCAGCGGTCCCAACCGCAAGCGACGGATGGCATCACCGGTTCCCCAACCGGCGTCATCCGTCGGGGGTGTCCGATGGCCGCTGCTCCGCTGATTTTTGTCGCCCGCTCCTAAGCTGGTAGAGTGACCGCCGCCGCGGGGCGCGACTCGCATTTCGGCGACGCATCCAAACGGCAACTGGGGATAGACCCGATGCTGGACCCCATTCAGGAGCCGGAGAAGTTCGCCGTTCTCAGACGGGCGCGGCGAATCTGGGTGATCTCGCCGGTCCATGGCGACATGGTGCGCTTGCGCGCACTCCATGCCTATATCGAACCGCAGTTCCAGGAGGGCGACCGCCTGGTCTATCTCGGCGGCTTTCTCGGCCGCGGGCCGGATGTCGCCGGCACGGTCGATGAACTCGTGTCCTTCCGCCGCCAGATCCTGTCTCGCCCGCGCATGTTCGCCTACGACATCGTCTATCTCCGCGGCCAGCAGGAGGAGATGTGGTCGAAGCTCCTCCAGCTGCAGTTCGCGCCCAACCCGAAGGAGGTGCTGCCCTGGATGCTGCAGCATGGGGTCGGCGCCACCGTCACCGCTTATGGCGGCGATCCCGCCCAGGGCATCATCCATTGCCGCGAAGGCGCGCTCGCGATCACGCGCTGGACCAACAGCCTGCGCGCGGCGATGCAGGCGCGGGGCGGCCATGCCGCGCTGATGAGCATCACGCGTCGCGCCGCCTATACCGACGATCAAGGCCTGCTCTTCGTGCATGCCGGGCTTGATCCCGATCGTCCGCTCTCGGCCCAAGGCGACAGCCTGTGGTGGGGCAGCCCGGGCTTCGCCACCCTCAATCATCCCTATGGCGAGTTCCTGCGCGTGGTCAGGGGCTACGACTATACGCATCAAGGGCCGAGCGCCGGCCCCTTCACCCTCACCATCGACGGCGGCTGCGGTTATGGCGGGAAGGCGCTGGCGGCCCTGCTCGATCCCAAAGGCGAATTGCTCAACCTGGTTGAGGCGTGAGGCCAACCTCGTGGTGCGGCTGGGCCGGCGCATCCGCGCCGTCCAGCCGGTAGAGCTCCATCGGATCGCTGCGCTCCACTACCGCGAACTTGCCGAGCGCATAGCGCGGGACTTCCACGGGCAGCCGGTCCGCGACCGCCTGGCTGACCACGATGATCACGTCGGAACGGCCGTCGTCGATCTCCTTGCCGAATTGCTCCAGGCGCTGCGCCACGTTCACCGTGTCGCCGACCAGCGTGTAGTTGATGCGGCCCGGGGCGCCGATATTGCCGACCAGGGCCCGCCCGCTGTGGATGCCGATCCGCATCCGGACGGGGTTGAAGCCCTTGAGCTTGCGCCGCGCATTGTCCGATTGCAGGCGCCGGCGGATCTCCAACGCCGCCCTGACCGCGCGCTCGGCGTGATCGGCCTGGGCGGCGGGTGCGCCCCAGAAGGCCATCACCGAATCGCCGATATACTTGTCGATAGTGCCGCCCTCGGCGTCGATCGCGGCGCCCAGCATGGCGAAATGTCGATTGAGGAAGCGTGCGAGCGCGGGCGCGTTCAAGCGCTGCCCGATCGCCGTGAAGTGGATCATGTCAGTGAAAAGGACGGTGACCTCGCGCTCCTTCGAGGTGAAGGAGTCCGCGCTGTCCGGCCGCATCAGCGCCGGTACCAGCGAGCGCGGAACATAGGTCGAGAACCAGCCCAATCCCGCGCGCATGCCGTTATAGGCTTCGACGGCCATGTCGAACTCGCGCAACCGGCTGCGCTTCAAGGGCGGCGCGTGGTCGAAATCGAGCGCGTTCAGCCGCCGCGCGGCATGGGCGAAGGTGTTGATCGGCACGCTGATCTTGCGTCCGAGAAGCACCGCGACCAGAACCGCGAAAGCGCCGACGCCGAGCGAGGACTCGAGCGCGATGTTGAGCGCCGTCAACTGGGCCGTCAGTTGCGCCGCCGGAAACACCAGCACCAGCGTCCAAGGCCGGCTGCCGCTGAACGACATCGGCTGGAAGAGATAGGCGCGCTGGGTATCGTCCACGTCGGCCAGCTCGAACCAGAAGTCGAGCTTGCGTCCGGGATGGATGTTTGGGATCCGGCCCTTCTTCGGGTCGAACGCCTTCACCACTGGGTCCTTGAGATCGGTCGGCTTCGGCAGCGGTTGGTTGACGGAAGCTTTGAATTGACCGAGTGCGATCTCGGGATGGATCAGGACGTTGCCGTCATCCAGCATCACGAAAGCCGCGCCGCCCCCCATGCCAAGCCGCGCCATCACATGCCGGTTCATCTCGGGCACCGAGACCAGCGTGGCGATCACGGCGATGGTCTGTCCGTTGCGCCGCAGCGGTGTCAATCGCATCATGCCGGTGATGCCGAGGCTCTCGGAGAAGACCGGATCGCCCCAGTCTGCGTCCCGCAGCGTGGAACCAACGCGGAAGGCAAGGCGGAACAGCGGGTTCTGCAACTGGCTGCCGGCATCGGTCACGTAGGGCTTGCCGTTGGAGCTCCGCGCCGCCGCGACCACGGTCAGGTCGTCGCGGATCAGTGCCACGGCGAAGAGCTGCGGCGAGCCAGCCAGCGAGCCCAGCAACAAGTCGGCGATCCGCGCGTCGTCGCGCATCGACACGTCACCGCGCTCGATGTACTCCTTCAGGAAATCCGACTGGGTCTTGGCGGGCGTGAGCTCGGCCTGCACCGAGTCCGCCAGGGCGTCGAGCTGCGCCCGCCCAATCTCGCCCAAGAGGTCGCCGGTGCTGCGGTAGGCCGTCGCATAGAAGACGCCGCCAATCACGCCCCCCGTCAGGATGACGAGGCCGGCGAAAGCCAGCGCCAGCACCAGCCAGATCGGCGCTCGGACCCGCTTCATTCCGGACTGGCCGACAGTGCATCAGGCGGCGTTGAATCCGCCACCTCGTCGGAAGGAGTCGGCAGCGCTGAGACCGCGCCGCTGTCCTCGGTCACGATCTTCACCTTGTCGCCCGCTTTCAGGATGGTGTTGGCGGCAAGGTGATTGATGACACGGAACCATTCCACCTTGGCCGTATCGACCTCCATGCGCGCGGCCAGCGATTGCAGCGTGTCGCCAGGCCGGACCGTGACGACGCGGATACGCTTCGGCCGGTAGCCGCTCGCCGCAGCGGCCGTGATCTCGCGGAAGCTCTTGGCCGAAGCGAGGAACCGGCCATCCATGGCGTCGAATTTCTCCGGCGTCGTCGCAAACAGGAAGCGATAGACGGATTTCGCGTTCTGGCGGATCGCCATCACGCGGACGATCACCGGCGTGTTCTCGATGGTGTCGCGCGCCAACCCCGTCGCCGCCTCCATTCCGTTGATCTCGAAAGTTTGTACGTTCTCGATCGTCGCGTCCTTCTGCCAGCCCGAGGCCACGTAGTTGGCGAGCGCGCCAGCGGGTGCGGGATCGGCGACGTCGAACACCATGACCGCGTTGCCGCCGGCGCCGGTCACCGCCGAGGGCGAGTTCTTCAGCGTCATTCCCTTGGGTGCATCGAAAGCGAAACGGAGCGTGGGATCGATGAAGGTCGAGCCCTCGATCACGCCCTCGCGCGGGTCGGTGCCCCAGAGTGTGCCGTCGAGCGTGGCGAGGAAGCGATCGCGGTTGGTGACCGGGTTGGCGACCGGCACGTTCGCTTCCTGGATCGCGCGCTGCACCCGGTCCGGTGTCCGCGGATGCGACTGGGTCATGCTGTAGGCGTCAGCGGCTTTCGCATTGCCGGCGAGCTTGGCCTCGAGGTGGGTGTCGTTGTTGAGGCTGTCGAGGAAGCTCGCCATTGCCTGCGGGTCGTAGCTCGCCCGTGCGAGATAGCGCACGCCGAGCGAGTCCGCCTCGAACTCCTGGCTCTGGGAATACTGGCCGAGGTAGATCGCGGCGCCCTGCTGCGCCATGCCATTGGCGAGCTGGCCGACATCCTCGCCGCCGAGCAGGGTCGCGGCCGCGACGCCGATCGCGCCCAGGATGCTCGCCGTCTGTTGCTGGCCGATGCGTTCGGCCGTATGGCGCGCGTTGATATGCCCGATCTCATGGCCGAGCACGCCGGCGATCTCCGCCTCGTTGTTGGCGAGGGTCACGAGTCCGCGCGTGATGTAGACATAGCCGCCGGGGAGGGCGAAGGCGTTGATCTCTTCGGTGTCGAGCACGGTGAAGGTGTATTGGACGTCCTTGCGCTCGGCCTTGCTCGCGACGTATTGGCCGATCTGGTTCACATAGGCGTTGAGCGCCGGCTTCTCGGCATAGGCGCCGCCGAACTCGGCCAGGATCTTCGGATGCTCCTCGGCGCCGAGATGGTTCTCTTCCTGTGGCGAAACCGAGCTCAGGAACTGCCGTCCGGTCGCCGGGCTGGTCTGGTAGCTGCAGCCTTCCAGCGCTACAGCGGCGATGGTGAGGGAGAGGGTGGCGAGGAGAGCGGGGATCGGCGGACGTCTGGTCACGGGATCGGGTCCTCCAGCACTTCGATCTGTTCCGGATGGCTGACCTCCATGCTTGGGCCGTCGTGGAGATCGAGCCAGCCGCGGCACCGCACCCGCCGACCGGCGAGTCGCGAAAGATCGATCATAGCCACCTGCATCAAGGAGAGGGCCGGCTTTTTCAGAACCAGCGTGAGGTCGGTGTGCCGATCAGGGCCGAAATTAACGAAACCCCGGTCCTCCATCACCGCGGTCGCCGCGACCTTGCCCTCGACGATCTCGAAGCGCCCGACGAGCCTGCCGAGCGCGGGGTCGTCGGCCAGCCGCACGGCGAAGGCGGGGTGCTGCCAGAGGCCGAGCCGGAGCGCCCGGGCGGCCTGCTCCAGCCCGAGCAGGCTGCGCAGGCCGCGCCGGTTGGTTCCGTCGCCGTGGACCCGTGCCGCACCGGCGGAGGCCAGCGCGGCAGAAAGCCAGGTCCCATCCGCTGCGAAGCCATGGGCGAGGATGCGGCCGTAGCGGTCGCGTCGGAGCGTGTCGTAGCGCAGGTGGAGCGTGCTCCCGCCGATCAACCGGTGGAGCGTCGCGGCGGCCTGCGCCTCGAGCGCGGCAAGGCCGCTATCGTTGGGCGCCAGCACGCGCTTCGGCGCCTCGATGCCGATGAGGCGCAAGGTATCGCCACCCCGAAGCGCCACGGTGTCGCCATCGATCACCGCGGCGACCTCGCGCGGCTCGGCCTCGGACAAACCGTCGGGCGGGTCGGTGGTAGGATCGGCGCATGCCGGCAAGACGGGCCCGATGCGGCCGGCAGCCGTCCAGGCCGTGAGCCCGCCGATAAAGCGGTTGAGCAGGCTCCGGCGGGACGTTAAGAAGGCGTCTTCACCGCACATCCGGGGAATCATTCGGAAATCGCGTGATGGCGAGCAAGGATCTCTATCCCGAAATCGAGCCCTATGACACGGGCATGCTGCCCCTGACCGGACCGTCAGGGAAGGGATTCCACCAGATGTATTACGAGCAGTCCGGCAATCCGAAAGGGGTGCCGGTCGTGTTCCTGCATGGTGGACCCGGGGCCGGCGCCAATGCCACCCATCGCCGCTTCTTCGACCCCAGCCACTATCGCATCGTCGTGTTCGACCAGCGCGGCGCAGGGCGGTCGAAGCCCCTCGGCGAGATCCGCGACAATACGACGCCGCTCCTGATCGAGGACATCGAGGCGCTGCGCGTGCATCTCGGCATCGACAGCTGGTTCGTGTTCGGCGGCTCCTGGGGATCCACCCTGGCGATCGCTTACGCCGAGTTCCACCCGGAGCGGGTCCGGGGCCTCGCGCTGCGTGGCATCTTCCTCTGCCGGAAATCGGAAATCGACTGGTTCCTCTACGGCTTGCGCGAGCTGGCGCCGGAGGCTTGGCGGGCCTTCGCCGGCCATATCCCGGAGCCGGAGCGCGGCGATCTCCTGAAGGCCTACTACAAGCGCTTGATGGATCCCGACCCGCAGACCCATATGCCGGCGGCTCGGGCCTGGAGCGTCTATGAAGGCTCCTGCTCGACCCTGCTCCCCAGCCCGGAGACGGTCCGGGCCTTTGCCGGCGATGTGCTGGCGCTGGGCCTCTCCCGGATGGAGGCGCACTACTTCCAGAACAACATCTTTCTGCCCGAGAGCTACCTCCTGGCGAACATCCATAAGATCCGCCATCTGCCGACGGTGATGGTGCAGGGGCGATACGACCTGGTCTGCCCGATCCGCACCGCCGACGAGCTACATCTCGCCTGGCCGGAAGCGAGCTACTTCGTCGTGCCCGACGCCGGCCACTCCGCTATGGAGCCGGGCATCCGCTCGGCGCTCGTGACGGCGATGGATCGGTTCCGCGATCTCGGTTAACGCCGCTCGCCGCGCCTCGCCCACGTAAGGAACCCGGACCTGATCAGCCGGTTGTGATCGCGGGTCGTTCCGGTCGCGATCAAAGGCGTGTGTGCCTGTTGCAGTGCGGCCATGTCGCTCTTGAAATGGAATTGGAAAAGGTCAAAATCTGCCCCACGACGGCACTTAGCCAAACCGGCATGAAGCCGGGGCAGCGCCATCGAAACACCAGGGTACACCATGCGGTTCTCTAACTGGCTGATCGGCATCGCCGCTGCGGCCATCTTCGCTGCGGCCTGGGTCATCATGAACCAGCCGGTGGAGCAGGAGCCCTGGCGCGGCGAGATCAATGGCTTCTCCTACACGGCCTGGCGCCAGGATCCCAACACGCTCGCCAAACGCGAGCCGACGGTCGACGAGATCAAGCAGGACCTGCAGCTGATCGCGGGCCGCGCGCATTCGATCCGCACATATGAGTCGACCGGCATCAGCGCGCAGATCCCGGCACTCGCCGCCAACGTCGGCCTCAGCGTGACGGCCGGCGCCTGGATCGACACCGATCCCAAGCAGGACGAACGCGAGGTCGCGAACGTCATCCGCATCGCCAATGACGTCAGCAGCGTCAACCAGGTGATCGTCGGCAACGAGACCCAGCTGCACAATCTCGTGAGCAAGGACGATCTGCTGCGCTACATCAAGGAGGTCAAGGCCGGCACCGACCTGCCCGTCTCGACCGCGGAGCCGTTCCACATCTGGCTCGACCCCAAGAACGCCGACCTGGTGGACGCGGTCGATTTCATCGCCGTCCACATCCTGCCGTTCTGGAACGGCGTGCCGGCGGACAAGGCGGTCCAGCAGACGATCGACATCTACAACAAGCTCCACGACCGCTTCCCCAACAAGCGCATCCTGATCGCCGAGGTCGGCTGGCCGAGCCAGGGCCTGACCCGGGTCGACAAGGCCAATGGCGGCGAAGGTGCCGTCGCCTCGCCGATCGACCAGGGCCTGTTCCTGCGCCGGTTCCTGGTCGAGGCCAAGAAGTACAATATCGACTACAATGTCATCGAAGCCTTCGACGAACCCTGGAAGATCAATATCGAGGGCGGTGTCGGCGCCTATTGGGGTATCTGGAACGCCGACCGGCAGCTGAAGCCCGCACTGCAGGGAGTTCTGGTCAATTACCAGAACTGGGAATGGCTGGCGCTCGCCACCATCGCGCTCGGCCTCCCCTTTGCGCTGTGGATGATGCGGGGCGAGATCGGCCTCAACCATGTCGGCCGCATCTTCGTGGCGCTGCTCGGCTGCGCCGGCGTGATGATCGGCGTCTGGGTCTATGCCGAATACAGCCAGCTCTACCTGACGCGGCTCGACCTCATTGCGCTGCTCATGATCGCGCCGGCGATCCTGCTGCTGATGGTGATCTTCCTGGTCGAAGGGCTGGAGATGGCGGTCAATCTCTGGCTCGGCAAGACGCAGCGGCGACTGGCGCCGCCGCCGGTGCCGCGGCGCTGGAAGCTGCCCAAGGTCTCGGTGCACGTGCCCTGCTACAACGAGCCGCCTGAGATGATGATCGAGACGATCAAGGCCTTGGAGCGCCTGCAGTACCCGGATTTCGAGGTGCTGATCATCGACAACAACACCAAGGACGACGCGGTCTGGAAGCCGGTCGAGGCCTACATCCATTCGCTCGGCCGTCCGAACTTCCGCTTCTTCCACCTGCCGAAATGGCCGGGCTTCAAGGCGGGCGCGCTGAACTACGGCCTGACCCAGACGCATCCCGATGCCGAGGTGATCGCCACCATCGACAGCGACTATCTGGTGAAGCCGAACTGGCTTTCGGATCTCGCCCCGCACTTCGCCGATCGGACCGTGGCGCTCGTCCAGGCGCCGCAGGACTACCGCGACGGCGGCAGCGAGCTCTTCAAGCGTATGTGCTTCTGGGAATATGCCGGCTTCTTCTATCTCGGCATGAAGACGCGCGACGAGAAGAACGCCATCATCCAGCACGGCACCATGGCGCTCATTCGCAAATCGGCGCTCATCGAGGTCGGCGGCTGGGCCGAGTGGTGCATCACGGAGGATGCGGAGCTCGGCCTGCGGCTGTTCGAGGCGGGCCATCGCGCGGTCTACACCGAGAAGAGCTACGGCAAGGGCCTGATGCCCGACAGCTTCGTCGCCTACCGCAAGCAGCGCTATCGCTGGGCCTATGGCGCGATGATGATCATGAAGCACCATTGGCGTGACCTCTTGCCGTTCGGCGGTGGCACGAAGCTCAGGCCGGAGCAGCGCTACCAGTTCCTGGCGGGCTGGCTGCCCTGGATCGCCGACGGCCTGCAGCTCTCGTTCATCCTGCTGGCACTCGTCTGGACCGCGGGCATGATCCTCCTGCCCAATATGATGCAGCCGCCGCTGACGCTCTATCTCGTGGTGACGCTCGGCATGTTCTTTTTCAAGGTCGGCAAGTCGTTCTGGCTCTATTCCCGGAAAGTGCCCTGCAGCACGCTCGACAATATCGGCGCGTCGATCGCCGGCCTGGCGCTTTCGTATTCAGTGGCCAAGGCGGTCTGGCGCGGCGCCTTCACCAACAACCTGCCGTTCCACCGCACGCCGAAGCTGGAGAACGCGCCCGCCTTGGTGCGCGGCTTCGTCGATGCCTGGGAGGAGACACTAATCGCCGCCGTCCTGATCGGCAGCGGTCTCTGGGTGGCGTTCACCCGCGGCGTCTTCGAGCCGTCGGCGATGCTCTGGGCGGTGCTGCTCTTCGTGCAGTCGCTGCCTTTCGCCTCCGCCCTCATCATGTCGATGATCGCGGTGCTGCCGTTCGGCCGGCACCAGACCGCGCCGCTGCCGGGCATTGCGCTCGGCGCGACCGAACTCGGCCGGGCGAAGTAGCGCTCTAGATGCGGGGGATCATCGGCTGGATGCCGCCGCTTCTTGCGGCGGCGACATTGACGGTCGCGGCCTGGGCTTGGGCCGGCCGGCCCGTCGATCTCCCGCCGGCTCCGGAAGCGAAGCTCCACTGCGCCAGCTATACGCCGTTCCGTGGCGACCAGACGCCGTTCGATCCCACCATCATGATTCCCCGCGCGCAGATCGAGGAGGATCTGGCGCGATTGAAGCCGGTCACCGCCTGCGTGCGCACTTATGCGGTCGACCAGGGCCTCGACCAGGTGGTGCCGGTCGCCGATCAGCTCGGCATGCAGGTGCTGCTCGGCATCTGGATCGGCCGTGACCCAAAGGCCAACGAGCTGCAGATCTCGACCGCGATCGCGCTCGCCAAGGCGCATGCGACCACGGTCAAAGCCATCATCGTCGGCAACGAGGTGCTGCTGCGCGGCGAGCAGACCGGTGAGACCCTGGCCACGATGGCGCAACGCGTCCATGCCGAGACCGGGCTCCCGGTCACTTATGCCGATGTCTGGGAATACTGGCTGCGGGCGCCGCGGGTGCTGAAGGACTCGGTCGACTTCGTCACCATCCATGTCCTCCCCTATTGGGAGGATGACCCGCTACCGGTGAGCGAAGGCATCACGCACCTGGAGCACATCCTCGCTGTGGTGCACGACAAGATCCCCGGCCGCCGCATCATGGTGGGCGAGACCGGCTGGCCGAGCGCCGGGCGCTGGCGCGAGGACGCCGCACCCTCCATCGTCAACGAGGCGCGCTACCTGCGGGAGTTCCTGGTCTGGGCCAAGTCGAACGACCTCGACTACAACTTCATCGAGGCCTTCGACCAGCCGTGGAAGCGCTGGCAGGAAGGCACCGCTGGCGGCTATTGGGGACTCTTCGCCGAAAACCGCACGCCGAAATTCGATTGGGCTGGGCCGGTCAGCGAGTTCCCGCGCTGGCCGATCGACGCCGGCATCTCGGTGGTACTCGGCCTCGGCATTCTCGCCGTCGCGCGCTTCTCGCACCACCGACCCACCAACTTGACGCGCTGGACGGTCTCGCTCGGCGCGATGGCAGCCGGCATCGCCTTGACGTTGCACTTTCCGCACGGCTGGGCGGTCGCGCGCAACGATTGGGAGTGGTTGCTGGAAAGCAGTATCGGGCTTGCCGCCTTCGCGACCGCCGTGCTCCTCAGTGCCGTCGCTCTCGCCGGTGAGCTGTATCTCGCCGGCGGCTCGCTGCTGGAAGCCGTTGCGTGGCTGCGCCGACCCTGGCTCGGTCTCAAGCTCCGCCAAGCCATCGCGCTGCTGCGTCTCGCTTCGCTCGCCGGCATGGCGACGGCGTCGCTCGGCCTCTGCTTCGACTCCCGCTATCGCGATTTCCCGCTGGAGGCCTATGCGGTGCCGGCGCTGTTCTTCTTCGTTGTTGACATCGCACGCGGCGCGCTCATCCGCGCCGAGAGCGACCGGCGCGAGGAGGCGGCCTTCTCGCTGCTGCTGGCGGGATCGGCGGTCTTCATCTTCTTCAACGAAGGCGCGCTCAATCTCGAGGCAGATGCCTGGTGCGCTCTCAACCTGCTGGGAGCCTTGCCCGGCATCGCCGCTTGGCGCGGTCTCTTTCAGCGGCGCAGGATCAGCAGCAGCGAAGCGAGCAGGCCGACCGCCGCCAGCCCCGCATTGTAGAGCACCAGTCCGACGAGCCCGGCCGCGAGGCCGACGAGAGCAAGCGGATACCAGCGCGCGACGAGCGCCACGATTCCTGTGGCGAGTGCCACAATGCCCCAGCCGTTATACTGATGGACATAGACCACCCACAGCCGTGGCGTGCACCACCATGGCGGTGGATCGGGAAGGCAGGCGAGGCCCATCTCCTTCGGTTCTATCCACAGGAAGCGCGCGGCGAGTGCGAGGCCGAGGGCGGCGGCGCCCAACAGCAGGGGTGTGAGCCAGGACCGGTGCCGGAAGGATCGGCGCGGCGGAAGGGCTGTGCTAGAATGCGGCATCGGTCTTATGCTGAGGGTCGCTCGAATCGGGGCGAGCGATACCAGGAAATTCATCGCTTGTTAACCCGCAGCCCCGGATGCTGCGACGCGCGGATGGTCAAGAAACCAAGCAGACCTGGACTGACGACGTGACCTCCACCAGCCCCTTGCGCGAGAGCGTGATGCGCGAACGCGCGCGGCCGGAGCCGGTCGGCCCTGCGCCCGAGGATCGCTTCGCCGGATTGCATCTTGCCGTCCTCGTCCCCTGCTATAACGAGGCGGCGGCGATCGCCCAGGTGGTGGCAGGCTTCCGCACCGCACTGCCCGAGGCGCGCATCCTGGTCTTCGACAACAACTCGACCGACGATACGGTCGCCGTCGCCGCGAAGGCGGGCGCCGAGACGCGCCACGTTACGCTGCAAGGCAAAGGCAACGTCGTCAGGCGCATGTTCGCCGACGTCGATGCCGACGTCTATCTGCTGGTCGATGGCGATGCCACCTACGACTCGGCGAGCGCACCCAAGCTGATCGAGCGCCTGATCGCCGATGGGCTCGACATGGTGGTGGGCGCGCGCCGCGACCGCGAGGTCGCCGCCTATCGGCCCGGCCACCGCCTGGGCAACCGCGTGCTCACCGAGTTCGTCGCCCATGTGTTCGGCCGCGCCTTCAGCGACATCCTCTCCGGCTATCGTGTGTTCTCGCGGCGCTTCGTGAAGTCGTTTCCGGCGATCGCCACCGGCTTCGAGATCGAGACCGAGCTGACCATCCATGCGCTGGAGCTCCGCATGCCGATCGCCGAGATCGAGACGCCGTATTATTCGCGGCTGCCGGGCTCGGCCAGCAAGCTCCACACCTATCGCGACGGGGCACGCATCCTGAAGACCATCGTGCGGCTCTATCAGCTGCAGCGGCCCCTGAGATTCTTCGCATCGATCGCCTGCATTCTCGCCATCGCCTCGATCCTGCTTTCGCTTCCGGTCTTCATGACCTATTTCCAGACCGGCCTCGTGCCCCGGCTCCCGACCGCGGTGTTGTCGACCGGGCTGATGGTGCTCTCGTTCCTGTCGCTCACCTGCGGCCTCATCCTCGACAATGTCACCCGCGGTCGCCAGGAGATGAAGCGCCTCCACTACCTCGCCATCGAAGGCATTCGCCGGCACTGACGATGCAGCGGCCCCTCATCCTCGACGGCGGCATGGGCCGCGAGCTCGCGCGCATGGGCGCGCCCTTCCGCCAGCCGGAATGGTCGGCCCTGGCGCTGATCGAGGGTCCGGATTTCGTGTGCCGCGCCCATGACGCCTTTATCGCCGCCGGCGCCGATGCGATCACCACCAATTCCTACGCCCTCGTGCCCTTCCATATCGGCGAGGAGCGATTCCATCGCGACGGGCGCATGCTCGCCGACCGCGCCGGCCGCATCGCCCGCGAGGCGGCGGATGCGGCGCCGCGCAAGATCACTGTCGCCGGCTCGCTGCCGCCGCTCTTCGGCTCTTACCGCCCCGATCTCTTCCGCGAGAAGGAAGCGGCCGGCATCGCGATGGTGCTCATTGAGGGGTTGAAGCCCCATGTCGATGTCTGGCTCGCGGAGACTCAAGGCTCGATCGCCGAGGCCGCGGCCTTGCGCAAGGCGCTCGGCGACGACCCGCGCCCGTTCTGGGTCTCCTTCACCCTGGAGGACGGCGCGGCCGATGCCGCGACGAAGCCGCGCCTGCGCTCTGGAGAGCCGGTCGCCGATGCGGTCAAAGCGGCGCTCGGCTGGAGGGCCGCCGCGCTGCTCTTCAACTGCAGCCAGCCCGAGGTGATGGTCGAGGCGCTTGACACCGCCCGTGCCGCGTTGAATGCGACCGGCGCCTGGTTGACGCTCGGCGTCTACGCCAATGCCTTCCCGCCGCAGGATAAGGACGCCGAGGCGAACTCCGGCCTGAGCGACATCCGCGCCGATCTCGATCCGCCGCGCTACCTCAACTTCGTCCGCGACTGGTTGCAGCATGGCGCCGGCATCGTCGGCGGCTGCTGCGGCATCGGGCCAGAGCATATCGCCGCCATCCGCGCGGCCGTCGCGCCCTAGCGCATGGCCGCGCCCGACATCCCGGAGGCGGCGCGGCTCGCCCTCCGCCAGGGGCGCAAGATCGAAGCGATCAAGCTCGTCCGCAAGGCGACCGGCCTCGACCTCAAAGGCGCGAAGGACGCGGTCGAAGCCGCCGTTGCCGGCGATCCGTTGTTGCGCGCCGAATTGCAGGGCGTGGTGAAGCGCCCATCGAGCGCGCCGCTCTGGATCGCGCTCATCCTGATCGTCGGCGCGCTGGCCTGGTTCTTCGCGCTGCGTTAGGGCGCGTCTTCAGCTTGTTGGAATCGGACCGGGCCGCCGCGCGGCGTCGGCAAGATTGTTCGCAGGCATCAATCCAAAGTCCGACGGTACCGAAGCAGGGCCAGTGCTCCGACCACCAACGTGAAGGCGGCTATCGGCCAGAGCTCCGGTCCGATCTCGACCCAGCCATTGCCCTTCAGAAGCACGCCGCGGATCACCCTGAGAAAATGGGTCAGCGGCAGCATCTGGCCGATCACCTGTGCCCAGTCCGGCATGCCGCGGAAGGGGTAGAGGAACCCCGAGAGCAGCAGCGAAGGCAGGAAGAAGAAGACCGAGAGCTGCATCGCCTGCAGCTGGTTCTCGGCGAAGGTCGAGAAGGTGAAGCCGACCGCGAGATTGGCGGCGATGAAGAGGACCGCGGCGATGCTCAGGGTGACGACCGAGCCCTCGAATGGCACCTGGAACAGGAACCGCGACGCCAGCAGGATGATCCCGACCTGGATATAGCCGACGAAGATGAAGGGCACGATCTTGCCCAGCATCACCTCGATGGGTTTGACGGGCATGGCCAGCAGGTTCTCCATCGTGCCGCGCTCGCGTTCGCGGGTCATCGCAAGCCCGGTCATCATGATCATGGTCATGGTGAGGACGACCCCGATCAGTCCCGGCACCACGTTGTACTGGCTGATGCCTTCCTCGTTGTAGCGGCGCTGCAGCCGGAGCTCGAACGGCGTCTGCGTCGGCGATAGCGTCGCCAGTGGCCCGACGAGATCGTGCTGCAGCGCGGTGCGGTCGAGGGTGTTCAAGGCGGCGACCGCGTTGGCCGTCGCAACCGGGTCGGTGGCATCGGCCTCGACCACGAGCGCCGGCCGCCGGCCGCGCACCAGATCGGTGGAGAAATGCGGCGGGATGGTGAGGGCGAACTGGATCTCGCCGGTCCGCAGCATCCAATCCGCCTGCTGCTCGCTGATCGGCGCCGGCAGGAAGCGGAGGTAGTCGGTGTGCTCCATGGTGGAGACGATCGAGCGCGCGAAGACCGAATCCTCGCCCATGACCAGCGCCGCCGGCAAATGCTTGGGATCGGCATTGATGGCGAAGCCGAACAGCACGAGCTGCATCATCGGCACGCCGATCATCATGCCGAAGGTGATGCGGTCGCGCCGCATCTGCACGAACTCCTTCATGAAGACGGCGGCGAAGCGACGGACGGAGAACCAGTCGCTCATTGGAAATTGTCCCCAAAATTATCTCGGGTGCGCGTCATGAGGTCGATGAACACGTCCTCGAGATTGGGCGCGACCCTCTGCCAGAGAAATTTGGGATCGGAACGCTCGGCCTCGGTCGCCGCGTCGAGCGCCGCTTCGTCGCGGCCGCATACATGGAGCACGGCACCGAACGGCGCCACCATGTCGATGCCCGGCCGGTGCTGCAGCGCCTGCGAGAGCTGGGCGATCTCGCCCGTCTCGCCCGTATATCTCGCCAGCTCGACCGACCAGGCGGAGAGATGGGCGGCGGCGATCACCTCCGGCACCGTGCCGCGTGCCAGCAGCCTGCCATAGGCGATGTAGAGGATCTCATGGCAGCGCTCGGCCTCGTCCATGTAGTGCGTGCTGACGAGGACGGTCAGGCCCTGATGAGCCAGCGTGTGGATCTGGTCCCAGAAGTCGCGCCGCGCCTTAGGATCGACGCCAGCGGTCGGCTCGTCGAGCAACAACAATTTGGGTTCGTGCAGGATGCAGGCGGCGAGCGCCAGGCGCTGCTTCCAGCCGCCGGAGAGCTTGCCCGCGAGCTGGCGCGCACGTTCCGCGAGGCCGAGGCGCTCCAGCGCCGCATCCACGCGCTCCTTCACCCGGTCGAGCCCGTAGACCCGCGCGACGAAGGTCAGGTTCTCGCGGATGCTCAGGTCCTCGTAGAGACCGAACTTCTGGGTCATGTAGCCGACCTGCCGCTTGATCGCTTCGGCTTGCGTCCGGATGTCGTGGCCGAGGCAGGTGCCGCTGCCCCCGTCCGGCGTCAGCAGGCCACAGAGCATGCGGATGGTCGTGGTCTTGCCGCTGCCGTTCGGCCCCAGGAACCCGTAGATCTGGCCGCGATTGACCGTGAGGTCGAGGTCGGAGACCACGGTGCGGCTGTCGAACCGCTTGGTCAGGCCTTTCACGCCGATGATCGGGCCGTCGATGGTCGCGCTCATCGCGGCACTCAGCTTCCGGCGGCGCTCGCGCCGGCGATCGGGCGCGCCTGGATCGGCAGGCCGGGATGCCATTGCAGCGCGGGATTGTCCGGCCGCGCCTCAATGAGATAGACGAGCTTCGCCCGGCTCTCGCGGCTGTAGATCACCGGCGGCGTGTATTCCGCGGCGCTGGCGACGAAGCTCACCGTCGCGGTCTCCTCCTTGGCGCAACCGTCGCAGGCGACGGCGAGCTTCTGCCCCATGCGGACTTGGCTCAGCAGCGGCTCCGGCACATAGATCCGCAGCTTCAGATTGGGCGGCGGCAGGAGCTGGAGCACCGGCGCGCCGGATGCAGCATGCTCGCCGGCGCGATAGTAGACGTCCTCGATGCGGCCGGCGGCGGCGGCGATCACCGTGCGCTGATCGAGCGCCCATTGGGCGGCGGCCAGGTTCGCCTCGTCTGCGGTCACCGCCTGCATCTGCGCAGCGATCTGATCGGCGCGCGCCGGCAGCTGCGCCGCCTGGAGCCTCGCTGTGTATTCGGCGATATGGCCGCGATCTTCCAGGACTGCGGCCTGGGCCTGGTCTACCTCCTCGACGCCGACGATGTTGGTCTTCACCATCTGCTCTCGGCGCTGGATGCGCGGCACGGAGAGCGTCAGCGACGCCTTGGCGGCGTCGAGCTGGGCCTGGATGACCGCGAGTTCCTCGGGCCGCTCGCCTTTCTCGAGATCGGCCAGCTTCGCCTTTGCCTCCTCGAGGGACGAGGCCGCTTGATCGCGCTTCGCGGTCTCATCGGTTGCATCCAGGGCGAAGAGCTTCTGTCCTTCGGTCACCTGATCGCCGCGCTTGACCGCGAGCTCGGTGATACGGCCGGCGGAGACGGGGGCGACATACACATAGTCGGCATCGACATAGCCGAGCCAGCCGGAGTCGCTGGGCTGGCCGCAGGCCGCGAGCAGCAATGGCGCCAGCGCAGCGGCGAGTGCAATGAGAGTGGTTCGATTCATTTCTCGCTCCTCGTCTCCGGTGCTAGGCCACGCAGCAGCAGATCAGTGTGCTGGCGCAACAGCGTCGCGGTGTCGGACTTGTGCTGGTCGAAGCGCTCGAAGGTGCGGCGCCAAAGCGCCTGCAGCACGAACGGAGCCACCACCAGCTTCGCCGTCTCCCAGGGATCGACGGCACGGAACTCGCCCTTCTCGATGCCGCGCTTGATCAACTCGACGATGCGCTGGCGCACCGGACGGATCACCGTCTTCAGCCAGATCTCGGCGAGTTCGGGGAAGCCGGCGGATTCCGAGATGATGAGCTTCGGCAGGGCCGAACGGCGCGGGTCATCGAGCATGCGCGCCATCATCTGGATCAGCTGCTGCAGGCCCTCCGCGGCGCTGCCGATCTTCGCGATCTCTTCCAGCTGGCCTACGACCGGGATCCGCATCAGGTCGAGCGCCATTGCCTCAAAGAGCGCGGTCTTGCTCTCGAAATAGAGATAGAGCGTGCCCTTGGAGATGCCGGCGCGCTTGGCCACCTCGTCGAGCTTCGCGGCGGCGAAGCCGCGCTGGGAGAACACGGTCAGCGCCGCGTCGCAGATCTCGGCCGGCCGGGCCTCGGCGCGCCGGCGCCAGCGCGGTGTCGTTCCCTTCACCGCCGCGGGGCGCTTGCCGCTCCCGGATGCCGCACCCCGCCGCTCGTCCATCCTCCGCCGCCCGGGCATCACAACATCCTTTCCGCGATGACGGCGGCAGTCTCGACCCCGGCAGCCGCCGAGTCAACAAATAACTGACTGGTCAGTTATTAATGAACGCTCTGTCGCAGCATCGGCGAAAGCCCCGGATTTGCGCCGAATCCGGGGCGATTTCGGGCTTGCTTATCCGGGGGTTGCCGTCGACAGTCGGGGCCGCGAGCGAGGCGAGCCGGCCGCGCTCGGCCCAGGGAATGGCGTGGGAACGGCGGAGCTTATGGACTTGCTGCACAACGAATTGGGACAGCCGATCGGCTTTCCGGTGCCGAACTGGACGCCGCGGCCTTTGCCGCCGCGCGAGCCGATGGAAGGCCGCTTCTGCCGCATCGAGGCCCTCAATCCCGAGCGCCATGCCGCGGAGCTCTATGAAGCGAATGCCGAGGACAAGGAGAACCGGATCTGGACCTATCTAGGCTACGGCCCCTTCGCGCATTATGCCGACTATCGGAGCTGGGCCGATGCCGCGGCGAAGACAAGCGATCCGCTGTTCCACGCCATCGTCGACTTGAAGAGCGGCAAGGCGGTCGGCGTCGCCAGCTACCTCAGGATCGATGCGCCGGTCGGGGTGATCGAGGTCGGCCACATCAACTACGCGCCGCCGCTGCAGCGCACCTCCGGCGGCACCGAGGCGATGTACCTGATGATGCGCCGCGTGTTCGACGAACTGGGCTATCGCCGTTACGAATGGAAATGCGACGCCTTGAACGCGCCGTCGCGCCGTGCCGCCCTGCGCCTCGGCTTCCGCTACGAGGGTATCTTCCGCCAGGCGACGCTCTACAAGGGCCGCAACCGCGACACCGCCTGGTATTCGGTGATCGACCGCGAATGGCCGACCCTGAGGTCGGCCTTCGAGGTCTGGCTCAGGCCCGGCAATTTCGAGGCGGACGGCACGCCGCGCACGAAGCTCTCCCAGCTCACCGCGGAGGCATTGGCCGGCCGCGGGCACCGTTAGCGGCGCGTGTCTGGCGGGGTGTTATCGCGGCGGGGTTTCTGCTATAGAAACCGCGCCCGCGGGCACCGCGTCCCCGTAGCTCAGTAGGATAGAGCGCCGGTTTCCTAAACCGTAGGTCGGAGGTTCGAATCCTCTCGGGGACGCCATCTTTCCCGGGCTGCCGCCCTCTCAGTGATAGCTCGATGTGTTCACCAGCTGGCTGAGGTGGTTGCCGGTAAACTGCACCACCAGGTCCTGGCCCAGGGTGAAGGCGCCGTCGTGGTTGGCGTCGACATAAACTCTGGTATCCACGCCGTTGGTCGCGACCGCGACCTCGTTTCCCTGGTAGAACCCGGCGGTGTCGTTGGTGGCGAAGTTCGCCACCGTGCCGAGATTGGTGACGGCGGTCAGCGCCTTCGAGAGCAGCGCCTCGACGTCGAGCTGGTCGCCGTTGGAGAAGTCGGTGATGATGTCGGCGTAACCGACGTTTCCGTTGGCGAACTGCCGGGAATCCGCGGCGCTTTCGTAGACGAAGATGTCGTTGCCGCCATTGCCGGTCATGATGTCGCTGCCGCCGCCGCCGATCAGATGATCGGCGCTCGCGCCGCCGGTGAGCACGTCGACATGGTCGGCGCCGATCAGCGTCAGTGCCTTCGACGAGGCCGAGCCGTCGATGAAGGCTTGGGCGTCGCCGGCCGCGCTGCCGTCCACGGTGGTGATGCCCGCCGCATCCGAGTTGGCGCCGAGGGTCACATGGAAGCCGCTGCTGCCCTGGGCGAGGTCGATCTCCTCGACGTGGGCGACGCTGGTGAAAGCGGCATCCGTTACGCTGGCGTCGCCGACGAACAGCAGCGTGTCATGACCGGTGCCGCCATCGACATGATCGCTGCTGGTCAGTGAGGAAACGACGCCCGTGTTCTGGAATTCGATCGTGTCGTCCCCACTGCCGGTGGTGATGCTGTCGGCGTTCTGGCCGGCATGGACCAGAATATCCGCCGTATACTGGCTGGCATCGATGAACAGCTTGCCCGCGGAACCGAAGCCGTTGATCTCGGTGAAACCGGAGGCCTGGAACGCGGCGTCGGCCGTGACGTCGAACTGCGTGTTCGAGCCGCCCTGCAGGAACAGGGCCTCGACTCCGCTCACATGGGCGATCTCAGGATCGGCGATCGAAACGATGCCATTGTAGTTTGTCAGCAGCGCAATGGTGTCGGTGCCGCCGCCGCCGACGATGGTGTCATTGGAGTCGAGATACGCGTTGCCGGTGTTGTCGGTGCCGAAGTAGAAGAAGTCGTTGCCCGCGGTGCCTTTGATGGATTCGTCACCCGAGGTCTGAAACACCTTGAGGGAGGCGAAAGGATCGGTGACGGCGCTGGCATCGATCGTCAGATTGTCGCTGCCGTGGATGTCCAGCACGGAAATCGTGCCGCTGTCCGAAGTCTTGAAGATGGTGCTGTCCAGCGTGACCTTGAAATCCGCGTTGGCATTGGCGTCGGAGAAATACAAGCCGTCGATATGCGTCAGCCCATGGAACTGCGCGGCACTGTAGGTGCCCGCCGCCAGCGTCAGGCCGTCGCCCCCCGCGCCGCCGTCGATCTTGGTGGTCGCCGTGAGATCGGCCGATTTCTGGAAGGTGAACGTGTCATTCCCGGCCGATCCGATGTAGGTGTCGCCGGCGCTGCCGATCACAGCGACGTGGCCTCCGAAAGTGGATAGCTGCGAGAGGTCGACCGTGTCATGGCCCTTGCCGGTGACGACATAGGCCTCGTCGATCGAGGTGTATCCGTCGTAGGTCCGGAGCACGCCCTCATTGGTGCCGACGATCGCATCGGTCAGGGTGATCGAGTTGCCGAGGTCGGAGAACTGGATCACCTCCATGCTCGTGACGTTCGCCAGCGCCGCCGCCGTCACGGCTCCGGCGGTGGTGAGATGCAGGATGTCTCCATCCGTGCTCTTGCCCCCATCTAAGATATCGCTGCCGTTCAGGCTCTTGGTGTCGATCAACACCGTGTCGTCGCCTTTGCCGGCGATGAACGCGTTGCTCTTGGTACCGGCCAAGAAGGTGACGCCGTTGGTCATGGTATGCGCGTCAATGGCCACATTGACGCCGGCCTTGGACGCATCGACGAGTGCGATGCCGGCGTTCTGGGCCTCGGCGCCGAGCTGCAGGTCGTAGGTTCCGGTGGTTGCCGCGGTCAGACGGATATGTTCGATGCCATGGGTATTGGCGAAGTCGGTGTCCAGGATCGTGGTCTTGTCGTCCAGGAACACCAGCTCGTCAGCGGCCGACTTGCCGCCGAAGATGATGTCGGCGCCGGTATAGTTCGCAGAACCGTAGCGGAAGCTGTCGCCGACGCCCTGGTCGGTGTTGCTCGCCGAGGCGAAGTAGATGTTGTCGGCGCTGCCGTTGATGTAGACGTCCCCGCCGCCGCTGCCGTTGATGGTCAGTGCCGGTCCCGTGTACTTGCTGAAGTCGAAGGTGACGGAGGTGGTCGGTGACGCCCCGTTGGCGATGATCTCCTGAAGGCCGTCGGCGGTGACGAAGCTCTTGAAATCGGCGCCGGCGACGAAGCTCTGTCCCGCACCCGTCCCATTGAGCTCGAGATAGGCCATGCCGTGGACGCCGCTGAAGTTGAGGAAGGACGCGTCCGTCAGCTTCACGTTGTCGCTGAACGCAAGAAAGTCGTTGCCGTCGCCCGTGATGGTGTCGGTCTTGGTCAGGCTGGTCGACTTCATCAGCACCGTGTCGGAGCCGCCGGTGCCGAGCGCCACCGTATCGGCGCCGGTGCCGAGCAGGACCGTCACGTGGTTGGTCATGCCGGCGCCCAAGGTCAGGGCAAGGCCGCCTGAGACCTTGGAGGCGTCGATCGTGTCGATGCCCGCGGCCGCGGCATCGGCGTCAAGCGTCACCGTCTGCTTCCCGGCGGCGTTGAAGGCCAGCGTCTCCACGCTGTGCGACGACTGGAAAGCGGCGTCCACGATCGGCGTGCCGGAATCGATGATCCGGATCTCATCGCGCCCGCCGCCGCCGTCGATCGCATCCGCGCCGGTGAATTGCGCGCCCTTGACCTGATAAGAATCGGCCCCTGCGCCGGCTTCGAACGTGTCGTTGCCCTGACTGGCCTTAAACACGTCGTCGCCGCTGCCGCCGACCAAGGTGATGCCGACGGTACGGGCGGTAGCATCGAGCGTCGCGCCTTGCGCGTCCAGCACGTCGACCTCCGTGATGCCAGCGGCAATCGAATGGGCGCCGAGCGTCGCCTTCTGGCCGGTGTAGTCGACTGCGTTCCCACCCAGGGCCAAGTGCTCGACATGGCTGACATTGGTGAAGGCCACGTCGGTGACGGCCGCCTTATCGGTGATCTGCAGCGTGTCGATATCGCCGGTGCCGCCGCCGTTGACCTTGTCCGCGCTGGTCAGTCCCGCGCTGGTGAAGCGGAAGGTATCGTCGTCGGCGGTGCCGACCAGGTTGTCGACGCCCTTCGACGTATCGACCGTGATCCCCCACATGCGTGCCGAGGCGTCGACCGTGAGGTTGCCGGTGAGGCCGGAGCCGTCGATCTCGGCGATTTTGGCGGTGTCCGAAGCGGAACCGAGCTTGACCGTCTCGGCAAAACTGCCGGTCAGGCCCAGGACCTCGATGTGATTGAGGTTCTTGAACATGTCATCGGTGACGCTGGCCGCCGCGGCAGTCAGCACCGCAATCTGCAGCCGATCGTTTCCGCTGAGGTCGCCATTGATCGTGTCGGTGGCCGGCTGCCAGGTGGCGGT
Organism: Candidatus Cybelea sp.; assembly: GCA_035542015.1. Classification (GTDB taxonomy): domain Bacteria; phylum Pseudomonadota; class Alphaproteobacteria; order Dongiales; family Dongiaceae; genus Dongia. Next base: position 17,578 of record DATKMF010000211.1, on the reverse strand, counting down.
TGTGCCGGTGATGACGTCATCGCCGCTGGTGCCGAGGTAATTGTCGGCGCCGGTCGTGAGCGTGAAGGTACCCATTTTCCTGATTGTCCGTTGGAACAGCCGGTTATGCGCGACCGCGACATCCCGTTCCCCAGATGTCGCGACATCGTCCCCTGTGTGCAGGGTTATGCAGTGCGGGGTTAGTAGCCGCAGACGCGGCCGAGTTCACCACCTATTCGGCGGGAAACCTTGGATTCGTGACGCCGCGCACAGCAAGCGATGCGACGATGGGTTTTCGTTCATCGGCCCGCTCTGCCGCGGGCAATCGGGATCAAGGAACTTGCAATTCCTTCATCGCTGGTGGGATGGGCGCTGCAAGGATCGCGTAAGCCGGCGGTGCGCCTACGAGAAGCCCAATGCGCTGGAGGCGGAGTTCGCGGCGCGGGAGACGCCGGCGCGCTCGACCGATCGCGAGATGCAGGCCCCCCAGACCAGTCTTAGTTGCCCCCGAATGCGCTCTTCACGACTGCATCGCTGACCGCACCCGACGGCGGTGCGGTGAGCACCGGATCGGGTGCTGCGGTCAGCAGCAGGTTGACCGTGCGGTCATAGGCATCGGGATCGAGCTTGCCGAACGGGCCCTTGTCGAAGGCGACGAGATCGTCGGCGGCGTCGATCGCCTGGTGCAGCGCGGCTTGGTCGACGCCGGCATAATCCGGATCGGCGCGCAACAGATCGAAGGCGGCCTTCGGGTTGTCATGGCCGAAGCGCCAGCCCTTGGCGGCCGCGCCGAGAAATGCGGCGAAGGCGGCGATCCGGTCGGCCGAACCGAGATCCGCTTCGCGGGCATAGAGCCCGTCCTCCAGCGTCCCGTCGCCGAGGTCCCGATAGCGATAGGTCTTCAGATCCTGCAGCGCGATTCCCGCGGCGGCGAGGTCGAGCGGGGCCGCGTAGGTGAAGCTGGTCGCGCAATCGGCCTGGAAGCGCTGGAAGGCGTCAAGCCCGGTATTCTGCCGGAGCACGGTGACGCTGCCAGGTCCGCCGAACGGGTTCAAGGAGAGCGCCGTCATCAAGGCATAGAACGAGCTTTCGAGCCCATTGAAGCGCACGCTGACCACGCGGTTCTTCAGCGCCGCCGGGTGATCGACCAGGGGCCGGCAAATCAGCTCCATGCCGGGCGCGCGGAAGACCTGCGCCACGTTCACCAGCTTGTCGCCGGCCTCTCGTCGCCGCAAGGCGATCGGCATCAGCTCAACCGCGAGATCGGCCTTGCGGTTCATGAGCGCATCGCTCGGCAGCGTACCGCCCGAACCTGCGGCGAAGGTGACGCTAAGCCCGGCCGCCGCGTAATAGCCCTTGTCCTGCGCGAGATAGAATCCGACCGTGCGCGGCGAGAGCCCGTCCGGCAGCGAGATCGTGAGCGGTGTCGGTGTCGGTGAATCCGCCAACGCCGTCCCGCTTCCGATCGCCAGCAGAAGCTGGACAACCGGCCAGAGCTGCCTTCGGACCCCGTGCATTCGGACCGTCTGTGCCATTCGTCACCCATCTCCGTGCGCCGGCTTGCTTTCCGGCGGGCGCGAGACTACAGCCGGGCGGGGCGGGGTCAAGCCGAGGCAGGAGATGACGGAGCGCATTCCCGACGCGACGACGCGGATCGAGACCGTGGAGATGCATACCGGCGGCGAGCCGGTGCGCATCGTCAGGGCGGGCTATCCGAAGATCGAAGGCGCCACGCTCTTGGAGAAGCGGCGCTTCGCCCGCGCCCATCTCGACCGTTTCCGGCGCCTGATCATGTTCGAGCCGCGCGGCCACTACGACATGTATGGCGTGCTGCCGGTCGAGCCCGATGATCCCGAGGCCGACATGGCCGTGCTCTTCATCCACAACGAGGGCTACAGCACGATGTGCGGCCATGCGACCATCGCGCTCGGCCGTTATGCCGTCGATGCCGGTATCGTGCAGCCGGATGGAAACGAGGCGCGGCTCAACCTGCAATGCCCTTGCGGCCTGGTGCGCGTCACCACCACGCTCAGCGATGGCAAGCCGGCGACCGTCAGCTTCGTGAGCGTGCCCGCTTTCGCCTTCGCGCTCGACCGCACGATCGAGGTCGAAGGGATCGGCCCGATGACGATCGACATCGGCTATGGCGGCGCCTTCTATGCCGTGCTGCCGGCGGCGCGCTTCGGCCTCGACGTCAAGACGTCGCCCACCCGCGCGCTCATCGAGGCCGCCGACCGCGTGACCAAGGCAGCGCAGCGTCAGATCAAGCTGGAGCACCCGGATTCGCCCGATCTCGCCTTCCTCTACGGCACCATCCTGACCGACGGCCGCTCAGGCATCGCCGCGGCCGGTGCCAGCGCCAATGTCTGCGTCTTCGCCGAGCGGGAAGTGGATCGCAGCCCGACCGGCAGCGGCGTCACCGCGCGGATCGCCCTCGCGGTCGCCCGCGATGCCGCCCTGGCATCGGAGGACTTTACCTTCGAGAGCGTGACGGGCAGCCGCTTCTCCGGGAGGGTCGCAGAACCGACGCGCGCCGGGCGGTTCGTGGCGATCCGCGTCGCCGTCTCAGGCCGCGCCTTCTATACCGGCCACGCGGCCTTCACTGTCGAGCCCGAGGATCCGTTGGCCGGCGGGTTCCTGCTCAAATGATAACGCGGCGCATCGCCGTCATCGGCGCCGGCGCCTGGGGTACCGCGCTTGCGATCCTGGCCGCCCGGGCAGGACTGGATTCCGTGCTCTGGGTCCGCCGTCCCGAGCTTGCAGCAAGACTCGCGGCCGAGCGCGAGAATGCCGATTACCTGCCCGGCGTGCCGCTCTATCCCGCGATCCGCATTGTGACCGATCTCAGCGATTCTCTTGACGCCGACGCTGTCCTCTACGCCCAGCCGGCGCAGCACTTCCGTGCTTTCTGCCTTGCTGCGACGCCGCATTGGCGCCGAGGTGCCACTCTGGTGATCGCGGCCAAGGGCATCGAGCGCGAGACCGGGGCGCTCCTGATGGAGATCGCTGCCGACCTGCTCCCGGGAGTGCCGGTCATCATCCTCTCCGGCCCGAGCTTCGCCGTCGAGGCTGCACGCGGCCAGCCGACGGCGGTGGCGCTCGCCGGCCATGACTCAGAGAGGGTCGAGGCGCTGATGACGGCGCTTGCCCACGGCGCTTTCCGGCCTTACGGCTCGGATGATCCGGTCGGCGTCGAGGTCGCCGGCGCGGTCAAGAACGTGCTCGCCATCGCCTGCGGCATCGTGCTCGGCCGCGGCCTCGGCGAGAATGCGCGGGCCGCACTGATCACGCGCGGCCTTGCCGAAGTCACGCGCCTCGCGCTGGCGAAAGGCGGTCGCGCCGAGACGCTGATGGGATTGGCCGGCATCGGCGATCTCGTTCTGACCTGCACCAGCCTGAAGTCCCGCAACACCTCGCTCGGCTTCGAGCTGGGCGAGGGGAAGCGGCTCGCGGACGTCCTGGCCGGCCGCCGCAGCGTCGCCGAGGGCGTCAGCACCGCCGGGGCCGTGGTCACGCTGGCCGGTCGAGTCGGCGTCGAGATGCCGATTGCCGAAGCGGTGCATCGCATCCTGAGCGACCAGTCGGTGATCGACGACGAGGTCCGCGCTCTGCTCTCCAGGCCGCTCAAGCGCGAAATCTGAAGCGGGAAATTTGCCCCGAGCAAGCGTGTCTGTCGAGTTTCAGCAGAGGAAACTTCCTTTCCACTTGGTAAATTGCCGCACCCTGTGGTAATAAGATTCTCATAAAGAAAAATTCGCCCGCCGAGTCGATTCCGTAAAGGGGCGTGCGGGCGTGAACAGGGACTGACGCGGGATCCGGGCCGAAGGCCTCTGGTGCATGACCGGGGTCGGGTGGCTCCGATGCGCATGTGCCGCGTCGACGGAACGGGCAGCGGAGAGGGGACAATGGCCACCAACAATCTAAGCGCGGATTCATCGCAATCGGCCGTCAAGACGCTCGGTTATGCCGAGGCCGGCCTCAAACGCGAGACCAACTGGTGGGGCGCCTTCGTCATCGGCCTCGCCGGCACCATCCTGGTCACCGGCATCGCGCCGGTCATGGTGACGACGCTCGGCGCCTCTTCAATTCCCATCACAGTCGTCATCACCCTGAGCGGCTGGCTGCTCTGCCTCTTCCTCGCGGAGCTCTCGGCCATGATGCCGGAGCGCACCGGCGGCTCGCCCTCTTACGCCTATCCCGCTTTCAAGGACCGCTGGCCGCGCTTCGCCAAGCACGTGAACGGTGTCACCGCCTGGGCCTATTGGCTCGGCTGGTTCCCGGTGGCGCCGCTCAACATGATCCTCGCCTCGTTCTACATCGCCGACAGATTCGGCCTCAACACCACCGCCGGATTCACGCCGATCCACACCTTCATCGCCTGGTCGACCCTGATCATTTCGGTGATCGGCATCCTGCTGTTCTTCATCCCGACCGTGATGGGCATCCGGTTCGGCGCTGCATTCGCCACCATCCTCGCCCTCCTGTCGATGATCCCGCTCACCTTCATCGCCGTCGCCTGGATCTTCAGCGGCTCGGCGAACATGTCCGAGCTCGCCGGCTTCCCGCATCTCGACGGATCGGGCTTTTTCGCTGACATGAAGATCGGCGATTCGACCTATGGCTGGCTCACGGTCTACGTCGCCTATGGCTTCCTCCTGACTTGGAACGTGATCGCGATGGAGGCGGCCGCCTGCTACATCGGCGAGTGCAGCAATCCCGACCACGACGCCAGGATCGCCATGAATCTCGAAGGCGGCTATGGCGTGTTCATCTACACGCTGATTCCGATCGCCTTCGTCGCAGTGCTGGGCGCCAAAGCGCTCTCCGATCCCAGCTTGGTCGATCCCAAGGCGATGTTCGTCACCTTCGCCAGCAAGCTCTTCCCCGGCTGGGGTGGAGCCATGGACTGGCTGATCGCCATCATGCTGATCGTGGCGCTGTTGCTCTCCGCCCTCAATGCGATCATGGGCTCGGGCCGCGCGCTCTATCAAATGTCGCTGGACGGCGAGTTCCCGAAGATCTTCCAGCGCGTCAACGCCCACCAGGTCCCATCCTTCGCCATGGGCTTCAACGTGGTCTGCTCGCTGATCGTCGTGTTCATGGGCGGCGCGGTCGAGATCTACAGCTTCTCGAACGTCGGCTACACCGCCTCCTTCCTGCCGGTGCTGATCGGCTACTTCCTGCTGCGTCAGGACAAGCCGGACCTGCGGCGCCCGTTCAAGCTGCCGGAATACATGAAGTGGGTGGCTCTGCTGATCGCCGCCTTCTACTTCGTCATCTGGCTCTATGGCGGCTTGGTTTATTCCAAGATCGGCAGTGTCGAGGTCTATTACTGGGCCGGCTGGGCGACGTTGTTCGCGTACCTGCCTTTCTACTGGTACCGCGTCTATGTCGAGGACAAGCGCTGACCTGAGGGCATGAGCTTCCGACCACCCTGGCATCGGGGAATCGCGACGCCTGATCCGGAGAGCTATGCCGGCGGCACCGTGCTGCTGGCCTCCGAGGGGCGCAGGTTCTCCCCCGATGCGGTGGCGCTCGCGGCCAAGCTGGCGAAGCACGCGAAGGCCGATGTGCACGTGCTGACCGTGGCGCGGATCTGGGGCTCGTCGCTCGGCTTGCCGCATCCGGGATTGAAGCCCAACAAGCGCGAGCTTAAGCAGCAGCATGAACAGGTCGCGGAGGCGATCGGCCGGCTGAAGAAGAAGGGCGTCGCCGCCGAGGGCCAGATCGTCAGCACCCGCGCGGCGGCCAAGCGCATCGTCGCCGAGGCCGCCCGCCGCCGCGTCGGCGCCATCGTCATGTCGGCCGATCCCGAGAAGCACTGGTTCCTCGCCGACATGATGTGGTCGCAGGAGCCCTACCGCGTCCGCCGCCTGGCCGACGTTCCCGTCTATACGGTGGTCGAGTCTCAGTCATAGATTGAAGCGTTGCTTGCGGGAGTGAGTCCGCGGCAAGACCCTCAGCCTGTCCCTCTCCCCGGTCCGCGAAGGTGGACCTTCGTCCGCGGGGGCGAGGGGACGCTGTTGCCGGCGCTCGGTCAGCCCTTCTCCCGGGGGGAGAAGGTCGGGATGAGGGTCTTGACGCGGTCTCGGTGCCAGCAAGCCGATCTCGCTCCTGAACAGAAACGGAGAACACATGGCAAGCTGGGTGGCCTACGCGCTGCTGTTGCTCGCGGCGTCGCTGGAAGCTGGGGGCGATGCGCTGGTGCGGCTCGGGCTGCACAATCCGCAGCCCGGCGCGCGGCTCGGTCTCTTCGGCGCCGGTGCCGTCGTGCTCTTCCTCTACGGGCTCTCGGTCAATGCGCCGGCCTGGGATTTCGGCCGGCTGCTCGGCGTCTACGTCACGCTGTTCTTCGTCGTCGCGCAGGTCATCAACCTCCTCGTCTTCCACGTCCGGCCCGGACTGCCGATCCTGGTCGGCGGTGCGCTCGTCGTCTGCGGCGGGCTGGTGATGACCTTCTGGCGGGCCTGATCCCCTTGGGCGTGAGCCGCGCCACCCGTTAGGCGTGCTGGCGCCGGTCTGCTATCATCCCCAGTCGTCGACTCAGGGGATGTCGAGTCGCCGCGGGGTGGGGGATGGCCGGAGAACGAATCCTGTGTGCCACCGATGGCACGCCGCCTTCCGAGAAGGCGGTGCTCCAGGCGATCGACTGGGCGGGGCAGCTCAACCAGCCCTTAACCTTCATCACCGTCATCAGCGGCTCGGAGACCAAGTTCGTCACCTGGGACGAGGCGAAGATCGCCGCCGGTGAACTCCCGGTCGATAAGGCGCTCCTGCTGGCCCTCGAGCGGGCCAAGATGGCGGGCCTCGTTCGCGTCGCCTGCGTGCGCGGCGCCGGTGCGAACATCGCCGACGCAATCATCACCTATGCCGAGAAGAACAGCTATCACCACATCATCGCCGGCAGCGTCGGCCGCACCGGCACGAAGCGGCTCCTGGTGGGCTCTGTGGCGGCCGACATCGTGAACCGGGCCCATTGTCCGGTCACCATCGTGCGGTAGGGCGACATGGCGGCGAAGTCTGAACCAGTCAGAGTCCGCCCTGGTGCCCGCTCCGACCCACTGCAACCAATTCCATACCAAATTTGCAGAATTGTGCTGGATTGGGCGGTCATTTTGTCGCATCATGGTCATTGAGTTGCTCGATGACCTGTCGGCGAGGGGGGACATTCGCTTGGCTGAGTTCGCATCGACGCCACCACTGATCCGGGCGGCCGTGCTTTCGCCGGCGGCCGACCTTCCCCTCGTCTCCATTCCCAAATTGCAAAAATTGGCCGGCGGCGGGAAAGCCGCCGGTGCACCACTCGGCATTCAACGCGGCGGCACAGCCGCGTCTTAACAGGGAGAAGTCTCTATGGTGACAGATTCTTCTGTAGCGTCCGATCGGATGCTGCGGGACGTCGACTGGAAGCAGGTCGTCTTCATTGCGGCCGGCGTTCCAGCGCTGGTTCTCTTCTCGATGGGCGGCATCTCCGCCACCATCGGCACCCCGGCCTGGTTGGTCTGGACCATCTCGGTGCTGATGGGCTTTGCGCAGTCCTTCACTTACGCGGAAATTGCGGGGCTCCACCCGTCAAAGACCGGTGGCACGGCGGTGCATGGCGCCACCGCCTGGATCCGCTACAGCCGAATCCTCGCGCCGCTGTCGCTCTGGTCCAATTGGCTCGCATGGACCCCGGTGCTCGCCATCGGCTCGGGTCTCGGTGCCGGCTATCTCCTGTCGATCTTCTTCGCCGCCGATTCGACGATCAACACCTGGCAAGTGACCCTGTTCGACCTTGGCTGGATCACCAAGGATCTGACGGTACGGCTCAACTCCACCTTCTTCCTGGGCGCGGCCATCATGCTCGTGGTGTTCGCGATCCAGCATCGCGGCGTCCTGCGCACCGCGCAGATCTCGGCCCTTCTGACCATCGCTTCGCTGCTGCCGCTGTTCGTCGTCTGCATCATCCCCGTGCTGCAGGGCAGCGTGCACGCTGCGAACTTCTCACCGTTCACGCCGCTCGCCACCGACAGCTCCGGCAACGTCATCGCCGGTGTCTGGGACAAGAACGGTTGGCTACTGTTCCTCGGGTCGATGTTTATCGCGGCCTGGTCGACCTACGGGTTCGAGACCGCGGTCTGCTACATGAGTGAGTTCAAGAACCCCGGCCGCGACATGTCGCGCGCGATCATCTACTCGGGGCTGATCTGCATTGTGGCCTTCGTGACGATCCCTGTGGTCTTCCAGGGCGTGCTCGGTACCCAGAAGATGCTGGACCCGGGCATCTACTCCGGGGCTGGCATCGGTACCGCCATGGCCAGCATGCTGAACGCCGGGCCGGTGATCACTAAGGTCTTCGTGATCCTGCTGTTCTTCAGCCTGATCATGTCGATCATCACCGCGATGGCGGGATCGTCGCGGACCCTCAACCAGGGCGGACAAGACGGCTGGCTGCCGAAGTACCTCGGCTACGTCAACTCCCACGGCGCGCCGACCCACGCCATGTGGACCGACTTAGTCGTGAACCTCGTCCTGCTGTCGATGTCGAACTACCTGTTCGTCCTCGCGGTCTCCAACTGCAACTACCTGATCTTCAATTTCCTGAACCTCAATGCCGGATGGATTCACCGGATCGACAACCCCGACGTCAAGCGGCCGTGGCGCTGCCCGACCTGGTTGCTCGCGCTCGGCACCATCCTCTCCTACGTCAATGCCTTCTTCCTGGGCGCCGGCGCGAACGTCTGGGGCAGCGGCACTCTCGTCCTCGGCTTCATCTTCGCGGCGGGCATCATCCCGATCTTCGCCTTCCGGCACTACGTCGTGGACAAGGGCAAATTCCCCGACCACATGTATCAGGATCTGCTGCTGCCGGGTCAGAAGGAGCTGGGGCCGAAGCGCGCCGGGTTCTTGCCCTATTTGGCCCTCGCGGGTGGCCTCGGGTCGTGCTTGGTGGGCTATCTCATCTTTTGGACGTGACGCTCGATGCTGACGGCATAAGCGATCACGATCACACGCGCGGGCGGGGTTCAATCTTGACCCCGCCCGTTTTTCGATTATATACCGCACTCATTGCCAACAGCCGAAAGGCCAAAGGGTTGTCCAGTCTGCGCCTCCGACGACGAAATCAGGCGCCCGTTACGGGCGGCGGAGTCGGGTGCGCGCGTGACTGTGGGAGACCCTTCAGCTGACCGCTTCGGCGGGATCCCACGGCGGCGCACCGGCTCCAAGCCCGGTCCGATCACCGCTTAGAGTTAAGAGGATCCCGAGATGAACGACTTCAAGATCACCATCAAACCTGAATCCGCCGCGCTGGGCCCGAGCGTCGAGCAGCTGCTCGACCGCGTGTTCGGCGCGGAGCGACAAGAGAAGGCCTCCTACCTCTTCAGGCAAGGCGTGGCGCCGATCGCGCCGCTTTCCTGGGTGGCCTTCGACGGAACGCGCCTCGTCGGTGCGATCCGCTACTGGCCGATCCTGGTCGGCGACACCGGCCACCAGGCCCTGCTGCTGGGTCCCCTCGCCATTGCGCAGGACCTCGCGGGCCGCGGCATCGGCCGGGCCCTCACCTTCCGCAGCCTCGAGATCGCCGCCGAGATGGGCCATGACCTGGTGCTCCTGGTCGGCGACTACGACTACTACAAGCGCTTCGGCTTCGTGCCCGCGACGCCCTACGGCTTCGTCATGCCGGGCGAGAAGCGCCCCGAGCGGCTGCAGGTCACCGAGCTCCGCCCCGGCGTGCTCGGCCGCATCTCCGGCGAGATCCGCCACGTGGACACCGCCTCGGAGACCGTGCTGCAGCTGCCGCAGCCCCAGGCTCAGTCGCGGAGGCGGGTTCGACGACACGCCGCCAGGGCTTAGCGAAGGCGCGCTTAGCAACGGCGAGCCTGACGAGTAGCTAAAGCTTAATCCCGAACCGCTGCACCCAACCTTCGACATCGGCGAAGGCGACATTGCCGCCGCAGATGACGAGGCCGAGGCGTGCGCCCGGCCCGGCGCGTTCAACGACGCGTCGGGCCGCCGGGATGAGGCAGCCTGCCGCCGGTTCGGCCCAGAGCTTCGCCTCCTCGGCCAGCGCGATCACGCCACCGACCGCCTCGGCGTCCGAGACCACCATCACCTCATCCACCAGCGCCTGCACATGGGCGAGCGAGCGCTCGGTCACCGAAGGCGCGCCGAGGGTGGTCGCGATGGTGGTCACGGCGATGCGCACCGGCTTGCCGGCCTTGAGCGCCTGGCTCATGCAGTCGCCGCCCTCGGTCTCGACGCCCCAGATGCGGAGCTTCGGATTGGCCGCCTTCAAGGCCACGGCGCAGCCGGAGATGAATCCGCCGCCACCGACACTCATGAGGACGTCCGTCAGGTCCGGCGCATCCGCGATGAGCTCACGCCCGACCGTGCCGTGGCCCGCGATGATCAGCGGATCGTCATAGGAGTGGATGTAGGTCATCCCCTTGGCCTCGCGCTCGCGTTCGGCGAGTTCGAAGGCGCCGCCGGCATCTTGCGTCAGCAGCAAAGTTGCCCCGTCGGCGCGGATCCGCGCCTTGGAGCGCTCGGGCGCCTTCTCGGGCATCACCACCGTGACCGCGATCCCCATCTCCTTGCCGATCCGCGCGATAGCGATGCCATGATTGCCGCCGGAAACCGTGATCAACCCGCGCTGCTTCTCCGCCTCGCTCAGAGCCAGCAGCCGATTGGTGATGCCCCGCGGCTTGAAGCACCCGGTCTTCTGAAGCAGCTCCAGCTTGAGGTGCGTCTCCGCGCCGAGCAGCGCCGAAAGCGCCGGGCTCTGCACCGTTGGCGTCCGCAGCACGCGACCGGCGATGGCACGCTCGGCGGCCACGATGTCGTCGATGCTGATGAGTTGAACGGCTGGCGCGGACATCCTTTTTGTCCCTGCTGGTTCTGCAGCGGCAATTCTAACGGGCCGGCGTCACCCGGCCAGATGCCAAATTGCGGAGGCTGTGACGAGACTTACCCATGCCCCACGGGCGCGGCGGCATTGAGTCGCATACAAGGAATACGATCTCATGTACAATTAACCCCTCGGGCAGCAGGCGTATCGGGGTCTCGGGGTTCGCCGCCGGGCGGGAGATCGGAAAATCACAGCTTTCTGGCAAAGCGTCCCCTTATGTCGCGACGCCTGACGACGACACCGCCGGTCGATCCGGCGGCGACCGCCTCCATGCCGACCGAGGACGCGGGGGGCGTTGGTCCTTGGCTCTACCACGCCGCATTCGAACGTGCCGCGATCGGCATGTGCTCCTGCGATTCGACGGGGCGCTTCGTTCGGGCCAACCGCCGCTTCTGCGAGCTCACCGGCTATGACGAAGCCGAGCTGACCCGACGCAGCTTCGCCGATATCACCCATCCCGACGACCTCGACTCCAACCTGCGGCTGGTCGAGGAGCTGCGCTCGGGCCGCCGCGATACGGTGAGCATCGAGAAGCGCTACCTGCGGCCGGATGGAGAGGCGGTCTGGTCTCGAACCACGCTCTCGCTGGTGCACCAGCCAGGCAAGCCGGCGCGATATGTGATCGCGACCGCCGAGGACATCTCGGCGCGAAAGCAGGCGGAATTGCAGCTCGCGGCCAACGCGCAGCGCACCGAGAACATCCTCGCCAGCATCAGCGACGGATACTTCACGCTCAGCCGCGACTGGGTCTACACCGAGATCAATACGCGGGCTGCGGAGCTCGTCGGGAAGACCCGAGAGCAGCTGCTCGGTCGCCGCATCTGGGACGTGTTCCCCGATGCCGAACACTCGATATGGCGTCAGCGCTATCAGCAGGTGATGGAGACGGGCCAGCCCCACCAGGTAGTCGCTCATTATCCGGCGCTCGACCGCTGGTATGCAGCGCGGATGAGTCCCTGCGAAGGCGGCGTCGCCGTCTCCTTCCACGACGTCACCGAGCAGCACAGGCTGGAGGCGGACTTGCGCGCCAGCGAGGCGCGGCTGCGCAGCGTCCAACGCATCGCCGGCGTCGGGTCCTGGGACCTTGATCTGGCGACGATGCGCGTCACCCTCGATGAAGTCGCCGCGGAAATCTATGGGGTCGATCTCGCGCAATTCGACGGCACCTACGCGGCGTTCATCAATCTGGTCGAGCCGCGAGACCGGGGGCGGATCCGCAAGGCCGATGCGCTGGCGATCGAGACCGGACGTCCGGCCGAGAACCACTATCAGATCGTCACCCCCTCCGGGGCCGTGCGTGACCTGGTCGAACGCTCAGCGCCCGGCTTCGACTCCGGCGGCAAGCGACGCTCGGTCCGCTCCACGGTCCAGGACGTGACGGAGCTCCACCGCATCGAAAGCGCGCTGCGCGAGAGCGAGAGTCTGCTCCGTCAGGGCGCGCAGCTGGCGCGCTTCGGAACCTGGATGTGGGACGCCACCGAAGATCGTTGCGTCTACTGCTCCGAGGAGCTGGCGGCCCTGTTCGGGCTGAGCGTCCGTGAATTCATGCTCGAACGCGGCAGCACGCGGCAGATGCTCGGCGCCTCGCCGCCCGAAGATCGTGCCGCCTTCGAAGCCATGATGTCGCTCGCGATCGGCGAGACCTACGATGTCGAGTTCAGAGCCTGGAGGAAGGACGGCGAGCTCCGGCACTTCCGCGAGGTCGGCCGCACCTTCCGTGACGCTGCGACCGGCCACATCCATAGCCTCGGTGTGACCCAGGACATTACGGCGATCAAGCAGACCGAGCAGGAGCTGAGGCGGATGGTCGTGGAGGCGTCACGCCTGCAACAGCTCGCGGAGGAGGCCAGCCGCGCGAAGTCGGCCTTCCTCGCCACCATGAGCCACGAGCTGCGCACGCCGCTCAACGCCGTCATCGGCTTCTCCGAGATGCTCTTGACCCTCGATGGCGCGCTCTCCCCCGAGAAGATTCGCGACTACCATGTCACCATTCGCGACAGCGGCCGGCATCTGCTCGACGTCATCAGCGACATCCTCGACCTGGCCAAGGTCGAGGCGGGGAAGACGGAAGTCAGTCTGGAGGAGGTGGATGTCGCCGCCGTCGTCGGGGAATGCGCCCGGTATCTCCAGGCGCTGGCGCGCGAGCGGCAAGTGGCGATCGCGACGGAGATCGCCAACGGCCGATTGAGAAGCGATCGGCGCCTGCTGAAGCAGGTCATCCTCAATCTGATGTCGAATGCCGTTAAGTTCAACCAGGCAGGCGGCAGCGTTGCAGTCAGCGCGCGGTGCGAGGGCGAGCGCATGCTCTTCACCATCGCGGATACCGGCGCCGGAATGACCGACGAGGAGATCCGGAGGGCGCTTCAGCCTTTCGTCCAGCTCGAGCCCGCCTACTATCGCCGCCAAGAGGGCACCGGCCTCGGCCTTGCCCTCGTCGAGCGCTTCGCGCGGCTGCTCGGCGGAACCTTCGAGATCCGCTCCCAGAAGGGCAAGGGCACGACCGCGTGCCTCTCTTTGCCTCTCAAAGGCCCGTCACGCGGCGAAGCCAGCGCTTAGTCTAAGCGCGCGCGGCCGCATCTGCATGGCAGTCATACTCTCCGTTTTGAAACAAGAGCGGGCGGAATCCTGCGATTCCGCCCGCCTTCTTCGGCCTCTGCGAGAACCTCAGCCGAGGTGCATCCAGACCGACTTTGTCTGGGTGACGGTGGTCAGCGTCTCGAGGCACTTGTCGCGGCCCATGCCGGACTGCTTGAAGCCGCCCCAGATCGAGGTCATGTCGCCGTGGTCGAAGCAGTTGACCCAGACGATGCCGGCCTCGATGTCGCGCGCCGCCTTGTGCGCGGTCGAGACGTCCGAGGTCCAGATCGAGGCGGCGAGGCCGTAGATCGAATCGTTGGCGATGGCGATCGCATCCTCCAGCTTCTTATAGGGGATGACGCCGGTCACCGGGCCGAAGATCTCTTCCTTGGCGATCCGCATGTCGTTCTTCACGCCGGTGAAGAGCGTCGGCGAGACATAGCAGCCCTGGTCCATGCCCTTCGGCGTGCCGCCGCCGAGCGCCACCTTGGCGCCTTCCTTCTTGCCGATGTCGATGTAGCCCAGAACGCGCTTCTGCTGCTCCTTGGTCACCAACGGGCCCATCGTGGTCGAGGGGTCGAGGGGATCGCCGGGCGAGAAGCTCGCCTTCGCCTTCTCCATGAACTTCGAAACGAACGCGTCGTGGATCTTCTGATCGACGATCAGGCGCGAGCCCGCATTGCAGACCTCGCCCTGGTTGCCGTAGATGCCGTTGACCGCGTATTGCACGGCGGTATCGAGGTCGGGCACGTCGCCGGTCACGATCTGCGGGGTCTTGCCGCCGCATTCGGTGGTGACGCGCTTCATGTTGGATTGGCCGGCATAGACCATCATCAGCTTGCCGACCTCGGTCGAGCCGGTGAAGCCGATCTTGTCCACGTCCATGTGGAGCGCCAGCGCCTTGCCGGCCTCCTCGCCGAGGCCCTGGATCACGTTGAACACGCCGGCCGGTCCGCCCGCTTCCATGAACAGCTTCGCCATGAGAGCACCGGAAAGCGGTGACTGCTCGGCCGGCTTCAGGATCACCGAGTTGCCGGCGGCCAAGGCCGGCGCGGTCTTCCAGGCCGCCATCATCAGCGGATAGTTCCAGGGCACGATGCAGCCGACGACACCCAGCGGCTGGCGCAGGATGTAGTGGAACTCCGTGGCTGCGGTCGCGGTGACCTGGCCCTCGATCTTGTCGATCGTCTCGCCGAAATAGTTGAAGGTCATCACCGCGCCGGGGATGTCTATGTTCAGCATCTCGCTGATCGGCTTGCCCATGTCGGTGGTGTCGAGCAGCGCGAATTCGAGCGCATTCTCCTCGATCAGCCTGGCGAACTTGTAGATGACCGTCATGCGGTCGCGCGGCGCCATCCGCGACCAGACGCCGGATTTGAACGCCTTGCGCGCGGCCTTGACTGCCGCATCGACGTCGGAGGCATCCGAACGCGCCACACTGGCGATCACCTCGCCGGTTGCCGGATTGATGGTCTCGAACTTCTTCCCCTTCTTGGCATCGACGAACTTGCCGTCGATGAAGTTGCGGGTCTCCGGCTTCAGTTTGCCGGCGAATTTGTGAAACGCCTTCTTGTCCAGGGCCTTTGCCTGTTCCAGGTTCATGGTCTCTCCTCCTCTTGGAATGGGTCTCCGCTGGGCGCACCGCCGGGTGATTCTATTTATGGACGGCAGCCGGGAGACCGCGGTTCGGTGGCGCGCTTATAGCATTGCCCAATTCGCCGAACCAGGGGGCGCAACTCATTGGAAAATCGTCGGGATTTGCGCTACTTCGCCACCGCGCCAAGGCGCTGGTGGGCGATGCCTTCGATCTCGGCCTTCAGCGTCGCGTCATCGGCCAGCAGGCGGCGGAAATCGGGAGCGTTGAGCTCCAGCAGCTGGCAGAAGCCGAGAGAGATGACGTCCGTCGAGCGCGGCCGGCCGGTGATCAATGCCAGCTCGCCGAAGAAGTCGCCGCTGCCGAGCTCGATGTCGCCGGAGGGCAGGTTGAGCCGCACCGCGCCCGAGGCGATGAAGAACATCGATTCCCCGCGCTCGCCCTTCCGCACGATCTTCTCGTCCGGCAGGGTCAGCCGCGGCCGCAGGCGCCGGGCGATGTTCTGCATCGCCTGTTCGGAGAGATTGGCGAACAGCGGCACCCGCGCCACCAGCTGGCGGGCGCTCAGCCGCGTGTCCAGCCGCGGCCGCTGGTCGATGTCGGGATAGCGCTCGGCCGCCTCGTCGGTCAGAGCCTGGGCGACATCGCCGCCGATCACACCCTGGTCGAGCAGCGTTTGATAGCCGCGATGCTCCCAGACCCGCGCGAGGCGCGCCAGATGCTGGCGCTGCAGCGCCTCGGCATAGCTCGGATATTGCAGCTTCAGGGTCAGCAGCGCGTCCTCGACCGCCTTCATCCGCTCGGCGTTGAGCGCGATCAGAGTCTCGGTCGCCTGCTCGCCGAGCAGCGGCCCCAGGCGATCACGGGCGAAGGGGCCCATCTCGCCCAGCAGCCGCCGCTGGTTCACCAGCAGCTCGAAGCGATGGCCGAGCGCATTGGCCAGCGGCCGTTCGAGTCCGAGCCGGTTCTGCAAGGTCAACGCCAGGCGCACGTCGGTGCCGTAGCGCAGGTTGCGCGCCCAGGCCTTGGCGAAAGCGCGGTCGGCCTCCCATCGCTTGCGCTCAGTCCCTTGGTGCCCCTGCGGACGCACGGCGTCGCGCAAGCGTTGGGCATGGGCCAGCAGCTGCTCGGCGACGCGCCGGTCGACGATGCGCGCGTGCAGCAGGTCGAGGCAACGCGCACTCTCCCGCGCCGTCAGCACGGTCAGGCCGATGCGCAAGGTCTGGCGCCGCCCCAGCACGCCCTCGGCGCTGTCGAGGGGGACGCAGACGGCGCGCTCGAGGGCGAGGCGCGCATCGAGATCGCCGAGTACTGCATCGGTGGCATGGCGATCGATGCGGCCGCGCTCGGAGGCCTCGGCCACCTGATCGCGCACCTCGGCAAGCGTCATGACGGCGGCGCGGTCGCGCACGCCGGCCGCGACCGGCGAGAGCTTGTTGAGCTGCAGGATGCGGATCATCGGCCGCAGCGTGGTGCCGTTGACGAACAGCGTCAGCAGCACGAAGCCGGTGACGCCCGCGCCGACGAAGTCGCGCACCCGCTCGGGCAGCGCCTCGTTTTCCGTCGCCGAGAGGGCGAGCGCCAGCGAGACCGCGCCGCGTAAGCCGCCCCAGGTCATCACGGTCTTGAAGCGGAGGTCGATCTTCTGCATCAGGCCCACCAGTTCGAGGCCCTCGAGCAGTCCGAAGACGCTGACGGCGCGGGCGGCCAACGCGGCGAGATAGAGCAGGAGCACGAGAGCGAAATCGCCCCAGCGCATGGTACCGACGAAGCGCGGCACGAACATCGCCGCCATCAGGAAGATCAGCGAATTGGCCCAGAAGCCGAGCTGGCCCCAGGCGCCTTCCAGCTGCTCCGCGGTCTCCTGGCTGAACCGGGTGCGGCGGATGGCACCGATCACCAGGCCCGCCGCGACGCAGGAGATGACGCCCGAGACATGCAAATAGTATTCGGCGATGAAATAGGAGAGGTAGGCGAGGGCGATGGTGAGCGTGATCTCGGCGCGCGGATATCCGCTCAGCATGCGGAAGACCGCGGTCGCAGCGACGCCGGTCGCGACGCCCGTCACGGCGCCGCCGATCGCACCCATCAGGAACCCGAGCGCGGCGCTGCCGAAGCTGGCGTCCATCGGGTTGGTGATCATCCCCACCAGCAAGGTGAAGAGCGCGATCGCCGCTGCGTCGTTCAGCAGCGATTCGCCCTCGACCAGGGTCAGCAGCCGCCGCGGCGCGCCCACCTCGCGGAAGATGCCGATCACGGCGGCGGGATCGGTGGTGGCGACGATCGAGCCCAGGAGGAGACAGACCAGCAGCCCGTAATCCGAGGCGAGCGCCAGAGCGACGCCGACCACCAGGGTGCAGAGAATGACCGCGACCACGGCCATGGTCAGGATCGGCGCGAGGTCGTCGGCCAGCAACCGCAACGGCACCGCCAGCGCCGCCTCGAACAGCAGCGCCGGCAGGAAGATCACGATGATGGTCTCGCCCGGGATCTCGAACTGCCGGAGCGCGATCAGCAGATCGACCGCGACCGGCGAG
>DATKMF010000210.1:0-3388 GCA_035542015.1 Candidatus Cybelea sp. | reverse complement strand
GATTCCCGGCAGCCTGTTGCTGCTGCTTACCGGATGCGGTGCAATCGGCGCCGTCGGTATCCGCAAGCACAGGACCGCGACGCAGAGCGCGCCTAGGCTATAGCCGTTCCGCCAGCCAGATCGCGATCCGGGAGCCGGTCTTGATCGCCGCGGTCAGCAGCGGATAGGCGAGCGCCTCCTGGGCGCCGTGGGCGAGGCCGGCGTCGCGGTGGTGGAGCTCGTCGGCGCGGAATTTCTCGATCGTCGCGGCGAGCGGCTTCTCGTCGGCGCCGAGACTCTCGGCCTGGTGGCGATAGTGTTCGTCGATCACCTCCTCGACCGCGACCGTGCAGGCCATGGCGGCCTTGGGGCCGAGCCAGGCGGTGGCGGCGCCGAGCGCGAATCCGGCGACGTGCCAGATCGGATGCAGGGCCGAGGGACGCGCGCGGCGCTCCACCATCAGCCGCTCGAACTCCTGCAGATGCTGAAGCTCCTGCTCGTACATCCGGCGCACCACGGCGGCCTCGGGCTTGCCTTTCAGCATCGCGAGCTGGCCCTCGTAGATCCGCTTCGCGCCATACTCGCCGGCGTGATCGACCCGGATGATGCGGTCGATGATCTCCGCCTTGTCGGGATCGCCGGGCAGGCGATCCTCGGCGGTCAGGCGCTCGCGGGTGGGTCCCCCGCTCATCGATGGGTGCGCCGCGAGGCGCTCCAGAGCGTGAACCAGGCGAGGATCACGGCGTAGATCGCGTCATAGCCGGCCATCGAGATGCCGAACAGCACGAAAGCCGGCTCGTCGCAGCGCACGACCGGCGCGTTCATGATGGCCTCCGCCGCCTGCTCCGGAGTCATGCCGACGGTGCTCACGCCGACAC
Source organism: Candidatus Cybelea sp. (assembly GCA_035542015.1). Classification (GTDB taxonomy): domain Bacteria; phylum Pseudomonadota; class Alphaproteobacteria; order Dongiales; family Dongiaceae; genus Dongia. The sequence goes on along the minus strand of DATKMF010000210.1, from coordinate 2,531 downwards.
AGGCGCTGGTGCCCTTCCACCAGCCCTGCTCGACCCCGACATGGAAGATCGAGATGCCGGCGACGCCGAGCAAGGCGAGGCCGGTCAGGGTGAGCCAGAACTTCCGGGTCTTCGGCCGGCGACCGAAGACGGTCGCGATCAGGCCGAACGCGATCACGACCCAATAGGCGTAGCGCTGCCAATAGCAGAGCTCGCAGGGCGCGAGGCCGAAGGCGTACTGGGCGAGCCAGGCGACGCAGAGGGCGGCGAAGGCGAGCGCCGTGACGATCCAGGGCACATCGCGCGGATCGATGCCGGCAGCGCGCCGGTGATGAAATCGGGACTGGGCCAAAGGGATCTCAGCCGAGATATTTGAGGGCGACGAAGCCCCCCACCAATAGCACAACAAACCCGGTCGTGACCAAGGTCAGCCGGCGCTCGATGAAGTCCCGGATCGGCTCGCCGAACCGGTAGAGCAGCCCCGCCACCAGGAAGAAGCGGAGGCCCCGGGTGGCGATCGAGGCCAGGATGAAGGGCACCAGGGCGAAGCCGGCGACCCCGCTGGCGATGGTGATCAGCTTGTAGGGGATCGGGGTGAGACCCTTCACCAGGATGATCCAGAGCCCGTATTCGTTGAACTGGTCGATGAAATGCTGAACCGCCTCCTGGAGGTGGTAGAAGGCGACGATCGGCTTGCCGACGCTCTCATAGAGGGTATGGCCGATCCAGTAGCCGAGCAGCGCGCCCAGCACCGAGGCGAGGGTGCAGATGCCGGCATAGAACCAGGCCTTGCGCCGGTCGGCCAGGACCATGGGGATCAGCATGGCATCGGGCGGGATCGGGAAGAAGGAGCTCTCGGCGAAGCTCACCGCGAACAGCGCCCAGGCGGCATTCCGGTGATGCGCGAGGCGCATCAGCCAGTCGTAAAGGCGGCGCAGCACTCTGGGATTCTCCGACCTCGGAAATGGGCGGCAGCTTTAGCAGGCCAGGCTTACGCTGTCATGAGGGGCGGTCAGTGGATGGTCAGCAGCTCGCGGGCATTGCGCCATTGCGGCGACCGCAGGAGTTCGCAGCTGGCAACCTGGACCGAGTGCAGCTTGCCGTCGAGGTTGCGGGTCCAGAAATCGAGGAACCGGCGCAGGCTCGGGAATTTCGGGGCGAGATCGTAGTCCTGCCAGATGTAGCTCTGCAGCAGGCCCGGATGATCGGGCATGTGGTAGAGAATATGCGCCGTGGTCAGCCGGTAATGGTTGAGCTGCAATGCCAGTCCGGAACGCACCATGAGGTCGAACCTCCGTTCAGCCAAGGACTGGGCCCGGACCCCGTTGCCTCCTCCGCAGGAGGCTGGATCAGGGTCGAATCGAAACCGCGAGCCGCACCTTAACCATAGCAGCAGGATAGTCTTCGTTCCTTAACAAACATTTGAATTCATCATGATTTCAATTGGTTAGCACTCGTTAATCAAGATTGCTGCCAGTCGGCGCGCGGGCGTCGCCGGCCGCGCGCAAAATTCGCAACTTTCCCCGCCCCTTAAGGTCTTGACGCCGGCCTCATGCGGGCCTAAATCGCTGGCACTCGCCGGACGGGAGTGCTAACAGGCCCGCCGGTGACTTTTCAGGGACGCCACTCACTAGACCCATACGGAGAATCTCCATGAAGTTCCGCCCGCTCCACGACCGCGTTCTCGTGCGCCGCATTGAAGGCCAGGAGAAGACCGCGGGGGGCATCATCATTCCCGACACCGCCAAGGAGAAGCCGCAGGAGGGCGAGGTGATCGCCGCCGGTTCCGGCTTGAAGGCCGAGGACGGCAAGATCACGCCGCTCGACGTCAAGGCGGGCGACCGCATCCTGTTCGGCAAGTGGTCCGGCACCGAGGTGAAGATCGACGGTGAGGACCTGCTGATCATGAAGGAATCCGACATCCTCGGCATCATCGAGGGCACGGCTTCCAAGAAGAAGGCCGCCGAGTAAGGCGCCGCTTCCCAGTAACATCGAAAGGACTTTGAACCATGGCTGCTAAAGACGTTCGCTTTTCCGGCGACGCCCGCGAGCGCATGCTGCGCGGCGTCGACATCCTCGCCAACGCGGTGAAGGTGACCTTGGGGCCCAAGGGCCGCAACGTCGTGCTCGACAAGTCGTTCGGCGCCCCGCGCATCACCAAGGACGGCGTCACCGTCGCCAAGGAGATCGAGCTCGCCGACAAGTTCGAGAACATGGGCGCGCAGATGCTGCGCGAGGTCGCTTCCAAGACCAACGACATGGCCGGTGACGGCACCACCACCGCGACCGTGCTCGCCCAGTCGATCGTGCGCGAAGGCGGCAAGGCTGTCGCGGCGGGCCTGAACCCGATGGACCTGAAGCGCGGCATCGACGCGGCGGTCACCGCCGTGGTCGAGGACGTGAAGAAGCGCTCCAAGAAGGTCTCGACCTCGGAGGAGATCGCCCAGGTGGGCACCATCTCCGCCAACGGCGAGAAGGAAATCGGCGACATGATCGCCAAGGCCATGCAGAAGGTCGGCAACGAGGGTGTGATCACCGTCGAGGAGGCCAAG
>DATKMF010000209.1:0-5246 GCA_035542015.1 Candidatus Cybelea sp. | reverse complement strand
GGATTGCGAATCTCGAAGCTGCGGTCGCTCGCACCGAACCCGCCCGCGACGCGCATCTTCTCTATGCGGATAACGCCCATGGATCAGACTGCCTTGTCGAGTTGCGCCGCGCCCGTGGACCCTGGGGCGACGTAGTTGAGGCCCAGGTCGAAGGCGCTGAAATTGCGCAGGCGATAGCCCTGCGGCAGCGCCTTCAGCCTGCGATTGACGATCACCGGCACCTTCTGCTCGGTCATGCCGCCGTGGGAACGCAAGGGCCGCGTCAGGCCCGAGAGGTCGTGCTTGGAGACGCTGGTGCCGATGGCGAAGAGTTTCTCCGAGACCGCGATCACGTCGCCGACGCGATCCTCCGGCAGCTCGAAGCGCTTGCAACCCATCACGCGATCGACTGCGAGTGCGATTCCCGGCAGCTTGGCGATGCGCGCGATGATCGCCGACTGGTCGACACCCTCCGGCAGATAGACCGTGGCGAAGGACCCGAGCGCGCCGTGATGCACCACGTAGGGATCGGTGATCGGCAGGATGACGCGCGCTTTGCCGGCGCCAAGCCAGCCATCGAGCACGTCCTGCAGGTAGATCACCTGCGGCTTCAGATCGTCGCCATGCTTGTCGTTCATGCCATGATCGGCCGTCAGCACGATTGTGGCGCCCATCGCGTCCAACTCGCCGAGATACCCGTCCATCATGCGATAGAAGTCGTTGGCGACGGCGTCGCCGGGCGCGTATTTGTGCTGGATGTAGTCCGTGGTCGAGAGATACATGATGTCCGGCCGCTTCGTCTCCATCAGCTTGACGCCGGCAGCGAACACGAACTCGCTCAAATCGGCGCTGTATACGGACGGCAGAGGCTTGCCGACGAAGTCGAGCACATCGCCGATGCCGTGCTCCTTCTCATTGGCCTGATCGGCCTTCTCGGCCGAGAAGCAGACGCCCTTCATGCCCTTGCCAAGCAGCAGCCGGAGCTTGTCCTTGGCGGTGACGACCGCGACCTTGGCGCCCGCATCCGAGAACGCCGCCAGGATGGTGGGCGCCCGCAGGAATTTGGGGTCGTTCATCATCACTTCCTGGCCGGTCTCGCGGTCGTAGAGATAGTTGCCGCAGATCCCGTGCACCGAAGGCGGCGCGCCGGTGACGATGGAGAGGTTGTTCGGGTTGGTGAAGCTCGGCACCACGCATTCGCCGATCAGGTTGGCGCCGGTCTTCACCGTCTTCGCCATCCACGGCATGACGCCGGCAGCGATGGCCTTTGTGAGATAGTCCGGCTCGCAGCCATCGACACAGACCACGACCAAGGGCTGCTTCGGCCAGGCGTAGCTCTTGCTGTTGACGGTGACGTTCTTCATCTCCCTACTCCGCCGCCTTCTTGCCCGGTCGACCCGAGGCAACGCCAAGCTCGGCCATCACTTCCTTCGCCGCGACCAGGAAGGCCTTCATCTCGCTCTCGCCGAGCCGGCCGATGCAGCCGATCCGGAAGCTGTCCGCCACGGTGAGCTTGCCGGGATAGATCACGAAGCCGCGCTCCCGCAGCCCGTCATAGAACTTCTCGAACACGAACTTCGGATCGGCGGGCATGTGGAAGGTCACGATGATCGGCGCCTGCAGCCGGTCCGGCAGCAGGGTCTCGAAGCCGAGTGCACGCATGCCCTCGACCAGGATCCGATGGTTGTTGCGATAGCGCCCGCCACGGCCGGCGACACCGCCCTCCTCCTCATGCTCGGTCAACGCCTGATCGAAGGCGACGATGCAATGGATCGGCGGGGTGAAGCGGTATTGGCTGGTCTTCTCCAGATTCTGCCACTGCTCGAACAGGTCGAGCGACAGCGAGGCGGCGTTGCCCTTGGTCTTTTCCAGCGCCGCGATCCGGCAGAGCACAACGCCGAGTCCCGGCACGCCCTCGATGCATTTGTTGGACGAGGCCGCGGCGGCATCGAAGGTGATGCTCTTCACGTCGAGCGGCAGCGCCCCGAACGCGCTCATGGAATCGATCAACAGCTTGCGGCCCGCGGCGGCCACAACGGCGGAGACTTCTGCGATCGGGTTCAGGATGCCCGACGTGGTCTCGCAATGGACGATCGCCACATGCGTGATGGCAGGATCCGCCGCCAGCGTTTCGCGCAGCTTCGCCGGATCGACCGGCTGGTCCTCGGGCCATTCCAGGATCGCCGTGGCGCGGCGGTAGTACTCGCAGATCTTCGCCATACGCTTGCCATAGGCGCCATTGATCAGGATCAGCAGCTTGTCCTTGGGCCCGAGGAAGGAGCCCAGCATGGCCTCGACGGCGAAGGTGCCGCTGCCCTGCATCGGCACGGCGGTGAATGCCCCCTCCCCGCCGATCAGCTTGACCAGGCGCTGGCGCATCCGGTTGTTGATGGCGATGAAGCCCGCGTCCCGCGAGCCCCAGTCGTGCAGCATCGCCTGCTTGACGGTCGCCGAGGTGGTGAGCGGTCCGGGCGTCAGCAGCCAGGGGTCCTGAGCCATGGGAGAGATCCTTGCATCGGTGTCGTGCGGTCGCTGGATTATCTCGGCACCGCGTACTATAAATCAAATCGTTAATGATTATATGACACATAGGTTTAATCTATAGCGTCATGAGCCTCAGCCAGAGCCAGCTGCGCGCCTTCCATGCGGTGGCTACCGAAGGCAGCTTCACCAAGGCCGCCAACAGCCTGAACGTCACCCAGCCGACCCTTTCCGGCCAAGTGCGGGCACTGGAGGAGCGCTACGGCGTCCGCCTGTTCGACCGGCGGCGCAAGAAGATCGAGGTGACGGATATCGGCCGCCAGCTTCTGGAGATCACCTGGCGGCTGTTCAGCCTGGAGATCGAGGCCGAGCAGGTGCTGACCGCCGCCAAGGGCCTGAAGCGCGGGCACTTGCGGATCGGTGCCGATGCGCCCTACCACTCGGTGCCGTTCCTCGCCCTGTTCAACCGCCGCTATCCGAACCTGCGGCTCTCGATGTCGATCGGCAATTCGACCAAGCTGCAGGCCGATCTCCTGGACCAGAGCTGTGACGTCGCGATCGCGGCCAATGTCGAGCCCGATGCGCGCATCCACGCGATCCCGTTCCGCCAGGACCAGCTGATCGCCTTCGTCGATCGCGCCCATCCCTGGGCGCGGCGCCGGCGCATCAAGCTCGACGAGCTCGCCGGCCGCCGCCTGGTGCTGCGCGAGCCCTCCTCCACGACGCGGCAGTGTTTCGACCGCGCGGTCGCCGCCTCCGGCATCCGGATCGGCGAGGTGCTGGAGATCGGCAGCCGCGAGGCAATCCGCGAGGCGGTCGCGGCAGGGCTCGGCATCGGCATCGTGGCCCGCGCCGAGTTCGGCGACGACATCCGTCTGAAGGCGTTGGAGTTCGAGGGACCGGTCATGGCGTCGACCGAATACGTCGTCTGCCTCGCCGACCGGAAGACGACGCCGCTGGTGAAGGCATTTCTCGACATCGTGCAAGAGGCTGTCGCCGCGGAGCGGAGCAAGCGATGAGATGGCTCCTGCGCGCCCTGCCGCCCGTCGCGTTCATCGCCACGGCCTGGGCGGATTCCAAACCCTGGGACCGGCTCGAGCAAGACGGGGCGATCTATGCCGGGACAATCGACGACTGGAAGCAATCGGTCGAGATCTACTGTCCGGTGACCGGCAATGCCACCCTCGTCGTCCAGTCGCCGCAGTTCAGGGTCTCGATGCCGGACGACCATCGGTATTCCCTGACATTCGTGACGGCATCGGGTCGAACCGACCTCGTCGCCAAGTCGAAGGATGCGGAGTTGCGCTACGAGGCTTCCGACCTCAATGCCATGGTTGCCTTGGAGCAGTTGGCGGAGGACATCGCGAACAGCAAGAGCTTCACCGTCGCCGTCTCGCCGTTCGGATGGAAGAACGAGTTCACCGCGGCCGGCGCCGCGGCGGCGCTGAAGGGACTGCTGCAGAATTGCCGGTGATCGGAATCAGCTCTTCGGCGCGTTCTTGGCGCCGTAGCGCTTCTCCCACTCATCGAGGATCCCCTGCCGGTCCGCCGCAGCGGAGACAAAATCGTTCGGCGAGATGAGATGCTCCTCCTCGCCGGCGGGATAGTTGTCCGGCAGGGTGACCGCCACGTCCCGGCGGGCGAGGATCTGGTAGTAACTGTTGTAGAGCGCGTTCGCCTCGGCGCTGGCGGAGAAGTCGGCCACGGCTTGCGCCGCCTGGACGTGCTTGGCGCCTTTGACGACCGCCGTCGCCTCCATTTCCCAGCCGAGCCCCTCCTTGGGGAAGATCACTTGGACCGGCGACCCGTTGCCGGCGAGCTTCACGCCCGCGTACGGGAAGGAGATGCCGACCGGAAACGCGCCGGTCGCCACGGCGGCGCAGGACTTGACGCCGGACTGCACGTACTGGGCGATGTTCTGGTGCAGCAGATCCATGAAATCCCAGCTGCCGGTCTCGCCGAAGATCTGGATCCACCCGGTCACCGTCATGAAGCCGGTATCCGACGAGGTCGGGTTCGGCATGATGACCTGGCCCTTGTAGACCGGGTTCATCAGGTCCTTCCAAGACTCCGGCTTGGGCAGGTTCAGCTTGGCCGCCGCGGCGGTGTTGAAGCAGATTGCGGACGACCACGCGTCCATGCCGACCCAGGTGGGCCAGCCGGTGCGGCGATCCTTGAAATCGTCCTTGACGAGCTCGAAACCCTGCGGACGGTAGTGATCGAGCCCGCCCGCCTTATCCACCTGCATCAGGTAGCTGGCACCCAGGCCCCAGACCACGTCGGCCTTGGGATCGTCCTTCTCCGAGATGAGCTTCGCCGCGATGGCGGCCGAAGTGTCGCGCACCCACTCGATCTTGATCTTGGGATGCGACGCTTCGAAGGCTTTCTCGTAGACCGGCAGCTGCTCGGGCTGCAGCGCGGTGTAGACGGTCACCGTCTGCTGGCTCGTGGCCGTCGCCGTGCCGGCGAGAGCGAGCGCAATAGCGGTTGCGGCCACCGCCGCAGTGAACTTGAAGCCGCGCATGGAAAACAACCTTCCCCGTCCGACGTTCTGATCCGGCGGATTCGATCCCGCCTTGGCGGCGCATTCCTAGCCTCGCCAGTATAGCGAAGTCAATTCGGTGCCACTACCACAGGCGGGCATGGGGTCAGCGCTGTCAGGCGCCTGTCGCGGCTCCGCAGCCCTACTCTACCGAGGCGGCGAAGGCCTCCAGCAGCGCGACTGCATAGCCCGTGGCCCCGACCGGCGCCAGCGGGCCGTCCTTGGTGGCGAACTCCTTGTTGGC
>DATKMF010000208.1:0-19477 GCA_035542015.1 Candidatus Cybelea sp. | reverse complement strand
CCAGCTTGTCGAGGTTCGGCGTGCGGCCGGCCATCATGCCCTGGTTGTAGGCGCCGATGTTGAACCAGCCGATGTCATCGCCCATGATGACGACGATGTTGGGTTTGTCGTCGGCTTTCGCCGGCGGCGCGATCCCGAAGGCTGCGGTGGCGAGCATCGTCGCCGCCAAGAAGAGACTCTTTCGATCCATAGCGTGCTTCCTCCCTGTCATGTGTCGGTCTTCGTGGCGCATGAATCCGTCGGCGATGCCGGACGGCGAATGCAACGGAAGCCCAGGTGGCAAATCGCCGTGTCGATCGGCTGGGCCATGCGGGCTGCCGGGCGGTAGCGCCGGCAGTAGCTGGGGGCGCAAAGATACGAGCCGCCCTTGGTCACTTTCCGCGGGATGCGGATCGCCGGCTGGCGCGGGTCGATGCTGGCATCACGACTGCCGCCGCGTGGATTGCGCGGCGTGCAGCAGGACTTCTGGATCTTGCCGTGTTCCTGATACCAGTCTGTTGTCCACTGCCAGACATTGCCGGCCATGTCGTAGAGGCCGTAGCCGTTGGCGGGGAAGGATCCGACCGGCGCGATTCCCGCGAACCCGTCGGTCGCGAGATTTTCCCAGGGAAACTCGCCCTGCCAGGTGTTGGCCATCGCCTTGCCGCCCGGCGTGATCTCGTCACCCCAGACAAAATCCTTGCCGTCGAGACCACCGCGTGCGGCGAATTCCCATTCCGCCTCGGTCGGTAGTTCCTTGCCGGCCCAACGGGCATAAGCTTCGGCATCCTCGCAGCCGACCTGCACGACCGGATGACGGTCCTTCCCTTCGATCGAGCTCTGGGGCCCCTCCGGGTGGCGCCAGTTCGCGCCGGCGACATAGCCCCACCAGTTGAATTGATTGGAGCGGTCGACCGGACCCTTCGGCTGCTGGAAGACGACCGACGCGGGCATCAGCATCTCCGGCTTCGCACCCGGATAGTCCGCCGGATTTGGCGGCCGCTCGGCCTGGGTGACGTAGCCGGTGGCCTCGACGAAGCGCCGGAACTCGGCGTTGGTGACGGTGCAGCGATCCATCCAGAAGCCGTCCACCCGCACCGCGTGCACCGGGGCCTCTTCCGGATAATGCTTGTCGGACCCCATGCGGAAGGTGCCGCCGGGAATCCACACCATCCCTTCCGGATTGGACTCGGCATTTCGCGCAGTTCCTGCGCCCGGCGTGATGTCCATGACTTCTGCCAACGATTGTCCCAAGCAATGCGGATGACGCGGGGTTGACCCCGGAGAGGCCGCCGGCAGATCGCACAACGCGTGACGGCCTTGTACTCCCCTTCCAGTCATTCCTAGACCGATTGGGTCGCCTGCTGGTTGATCTGGCGCAAATTCCTAGAGGCGCGATGCCAGCACAAGCCGATATTCACGAAAGGTTTCGAATGGCCCGGCCTGAAGGGCAGCGTATCGAGCCGGGCCGGGGGCGCATCGAGCGGGATTGATACAGATCACGATCGGCGTTGCAGCTTTGTGCAATGACCGCAACGACAGAGACCAACACGGGGCAAGAAATGAACCGGGCAGTGCGAATGGCTGCACTTGTTGCGGCGGTGGCATCGGGCGCCTGCCATGGGAGGCTGGCCCTGGCCGAGGAGGATGCGGACTCGCTGGCCAAGAAGCTTTCCAATCCGATCGCCAATCTCATCAGCGTGCCGTTTCAGTTCAACGTGGACTTCGGCGCCGGGCTCGATGACAAGGCCGAGCTCTATACCATCAACATCCAGCCGGTCGTCCCCCTCCACCTCGGCAGCGACTGGAATCTCATCTCCCGCACCATCCTTCCCGTTGAAGGCCGCGAAGACCTGTTTCCGCTCGACGATCACGTCTGGGGATTGGGCGACACGCTGCAGAGCCTGTTTCTCTCTCCGACCAGGCCCGGTCCCGGCGGATTGATCTGGGGCATCGGCCCGGTCTTCCAGTTTCCGACGGCGACCGACGATCTGCTCGGCCAAAAGAAGTGGGGCGCCGGACCGACCGGGGTGGCGCTGATCCAGCAAGGGCCCTGGACCGTCGGTGCGCTGGTCAATCACGTCTGGTCCTTTGCCGGTGATGACGACTACCCCAAGGTCAACCGGACATACCTGCAGCCCTTCATCACCTATGCACTGGGCCAGGGCCAGACGGTCAGCGTCAACCTTGAATCCTCCTACGACTGGACGGCGGATCAATGGACCGTTCCGATCAACCTCGGATATACGAAGGTATTTGCGATCGGCAGTCAGCGCATGAGCTTTCAACTCGGCGGCCGGTATTATCCGGTGACACCGGACGGCGGTCCCGACTGGGGCATTCGCAGCACGATCACGTTTCTGTTTCCCGAATGACGAGGCAGGTGCTTCGATGAATCACCGGCGGTGTGAGGCCAATGTCAACTGGGAACACAATCAATGACTCCCTGGCTCTTGGCTGTCATTCGCCGATGCACGGCAGGGTTCGCGCTGGCGATGGTCCTGGCTTGTTCTGCGATGGCGCAAGACCAGACGACGGCGGTCCATGCCGCGGTCGGCGTTCTGCCGCCCTTCGTGATGAAGCAAGGCGACCAGCTGACCGGCTTCAGCATCGACCTTTGGAACGAAATCGCCACACGCCTGAAGCTGACCACGACCTATCAGGAGGCGCCTGACGTCGGCACTCTCCTGGATTTGCTGCGGACCAAGCGCGCCGACGTCATCGTCACCGGCATCTTCTACTCGACCGAACGCGACCGGGAGTTCGACTACTCGTATCCGATCATGGAGACCGGCCTGCAGGTCATGGTGCGCGACGAAGGCGGGAGCGCCGCACCAACGCCCCTGAAGGACGTGTTCAACCTGCTGTTTTCGAAGTCGGCCTTGATCTGGCTGGGCGTGGCCCTGGTCATCGTCATCATCCCGGCCCACTTCCTATGGCTGCTGGACCGCGGCAACGAGGATGGTGCCAGTCCCAGCAAAGGCTATTTTCCCGGCATCTTGCATGCCATGACCTGGGCAACCACGGCCCTCGTCTCGCAGGTGCAGACGCTGCCGCGCCAATGGCTGGCCCGCATCTTCGGGCTGCTTTGGATGTTCGCCGGCGTGGTGTTCATCGCGCTCTACACGGCGGAGCTGACAGCCACGCTGACCGTCGATCAGATCCGCGGCGCCATCAACGGGCCGGACGACCTGCCGGGGAAGCGCGTCGCGACCATCGCGCAGGGCGCGGCCGCGACCTATCTTCGCAAGATCAAGGCTGATGCGCTGGAATACCCGACCCTGGACCAAATGTACCAGGCCTTGCTCGACGGCAAGGTCGACGCGGTTCTCATGGGCGCGCCCGCTCTCCGCTACTATGCCGCACATGACGGCGCCGGGCGCGTGAAGATGGTCGGCCCGGAGGTCGACAGGAACGATCTCGGCTTCCTGTTCCAGCTGGGCGACCCGCTGCGTCGCCGCGTGAGCAGCGAGCTCGTTGCCCTGCGCGAAGACGGCACCTACGACAGATTGTACGAGAAGTGGTTCGGCGGCGAGTAGAAGAGTATGCCCGTGGCCTGACCGGGAATCCGGGTCGCGGGGGCCGGACCAGCTCGGCATCAGGCGCTCCGCTCCACGAAAGTCCTCTTGAGCAGCTTTGCTTGATCTGAGTCAAGGACCGTCGCTCAATCGGGCGAATACTGCGTGAGAACTTTGTCGAGAACAGAAGGTCACAACGATGAACCCCGACCGGGACGGAAAAGAGGAGCCGGGCTCTGAAGCCGGGGCGAAAGCACCGGCAAGTCCATCGACTTCGCATAAGACTAGAAAACCCAAATCCAACATTGTCGTCTTGAAACATGCCCGCGCCAAACATGGGCGGCCAGCAGCCCCGATGGCCATCCGAAACATTTCCGGCGCGCAGAAACAGGAGCCCGGTACCGCTGCGCCCGAAGGGCCCGCCGGTCCTGAACTTCCCTCGGCGGCGGTGTTCGCCGCCGGCAAGGCGCTCCGCGAAAGACTCCCGCGCCACGCGCATGGAATCTTCAAGCGCGACCGGGGGAGGGTGAATCCATTGGCGATCCTCCAGGCTCAGGACAGGGACCGGCTGAAGCAGCTGGTCCCAATCCGCTATGGCCGGATGCTGCAGACGCCATTCACATTCTATCGCGGCGCCGCTGCAGTGATGGCGGCCGACCTGGCCGGGACGCCAACCACCGGGCTTCGCCTGCAGGCCTGCGGCGATTGCCATCTGCTGAATTTCGGAGGCTTCGCGACGCCGGAGCGCAACATCGTGTTCGATATCAACGATTTCGACGAGACGGCCCCGGCGCCCTGGGAGTGGGACGTGAAGCGGCTGGTCGCTTCCTTCGTCCTCGCCGCCCGGAGCCAGGGACTCAGGGAATCGGATGGGCGCGAGGCCGCGGTCGCCTGCGCGCGCAGCTATCGCAAGCGCCTGCGCGAATATTCCGAGATGAGTCCGCTGGAGGTCTGGTATTCCAGCATCTCGGTGGAGCAAATCATCGCTGCCGCGTCGCCGTCGTTGCGCAATGAGTTCGAGGGGCGCCTGCGCGAGCGTCTGGAGAAGGCGACTGCGGCGAGCTCGTCTGACCTGGCCTATCCGCAGCTCGCCGGGATGGTCAGCGGCAAAGTCCGGATTCTTGACGCTCCGCCGCTGATCTTTCATCCCACCGACGTAAGCGATGAGGAATGGTTCTCACGCGGGGTGAGTGCCCTGAAGTGCTATCGGGATACGCTGTCCGATGAACGGCGCGAATTGCTCGACCAGTATCGCATCGTGGATTCGGCCATGAAGGTCGTCGGGATCGGCAGCGTGGGAACCCGCTGCTCCATCATGTTGATGATGTCGAGCAACAACGACCCGCTGTTCCTGCAATGGAAGCAGGCCAAGCAGTCCGTGCTCGAGCCCTATGCCGGGAAGAGCGCTTACCCTCATCACGGCCAGCGCGTCGTGATGGGGCAGAAGCTGATGCAATCCGCCTCGGACATCTTCCTGGGTTGGGCGACCAGCAATATCGGCGTGCACGGCTACGTGCGGCAACTGCGCGACGTCAAGATCAGGCCGCTGGTGGAGGCCATGGACAGTTCGACCTTGGCCTACTACGCCAAGATGTGCGGATGGGCGTTGGCGCGGTCCCACGCCAAGGCGGGCAATGTGGAGCAGAAGATCAGCGGCTACCTCGGCAAGACGGAGAATTTCGACGAAGCCATGGGCAGCTTCGCCGTCGCCTACTCCGATCAGACTGAGCGCGACCATGCGGCCTTGAAGGCCGCGGTGCGCGCCGGGAAGATTGAGGTCCATTTGGAGGAATAGCCGGCTGTATCCGTGAAATGCCTGTAATCGGCGGTAGGGACATCGAAAGTATTGCGGCATCAATTCGGCGGGCGCTTGCCATCAAACGGCACGTAGCCGTCCTTTGCCTCATGGATCCATCGAAATGCCGGACATCAACGCTGCAGTGCTTTCGGTAGTCAGGGCGACGTTCGCGCTGATTGTAGTGGCAGTGCTCTCCACAGCCCCTGCCAGGGCACAGAGTCAAGATCCCGCCCGGTCCCTCTCGCCCGAGGTTCATGAGTTCATCAAGCTCCTCGATGACCCATCGGTCCGGGCTTGGATCAAGCAGAATGCGGCCGCAGCATCTTCCGTGAGCGCCGCTGGCGAGGCTCCGGCACTGGCGTCGCCTTCACGCTATTTCGCCGATCGTCTTACCGCGGTGCGACAGCACCTTGCCGATCTGGCGGCGTCGATCCCGACGCTGTCAACTCAGATGAGAGGGGTCGGCGCGAACCTAGGTCTCGAATTCCAGGAACAGGGAATCATTCACGTCCTGCTCCTGATCATCCTGTTCTTCGGGCTCGGCTGCGTTCTCGAGTGGCTGTTCCGCCGGCTGGTTTCGGGCTTCGCACGTTGGGCTATCGGGATGAACCTGGATACCGTCGGTCAACGCCTGCGCGCCGTGGGCGTCCGGTTGGGCGTGGGCATTGGTATGGTTGCGGCATTCGCTCTGGGCAGCGTGGGGGCGTTCCTCGCCAACGACTGGCCGCCGCTGTTACGTGAAATCGTGCTCGGCTATCTGCTTGCCATCGTGGTTCTGAGGACTGCCTTGGTGGTCGGCCGTTTCGTGCTGGCGCCGCGGGAAGAACGATTCCGCGTGCTTCCGATGACCACCGAGGCAGCCCGATTCTGGTATTGGCGACTGGGCGGCGCAGTCGGATGGTTCACTTTTGGCTGGGTCAGCGTCGGATTGCTGAACACGCTGGGACTCTCCGTGCCGGGTCGGCAACTCATCGCCTACGCACTTGGGCTGGGGCTATTGCTCATCGGGCTCGAAGCCGTGTGGCGGCGGCCGGCTACATGGGCGACCGGGAGCGAGCCGAGCATCGTTCCCGAGGACGGCTCTCGCCAAACAATCCGGCGCGCCATCAACTCTCTGATATCCGGCTATTTCGTTCTGCTATGGCTGCTCTGGACAATCGGGATCATGCCAGCGTTCTGGCTTGCCGTGATCGCACTTGCGCTGCCGGCGATGATGCGCCTCACCAAACGCGCCGCCGACCACATCCTGCGACCTGCCTACAACGACAAGGCACCTGCGGAGGTGCCCAGTGTCGCCGCCGTCTTGTTGGAGCGCGGATTGCGCGTGATGCTGATCATCGGTGCCGCTTTGGTCCTTATTCATGCCTGGCAGATCGATCTGGGGGCGCTGACTGGAAGTGATACGGTCGTTACGCGATTGGTGCGGGGCGCAGTCAATGCGCTCCTGATCCTCCTGGTCGCGGACGTCGCCTGGCGGCTCCTGCGCGCCCTCATCGACCGAAGAATCGCCGCAGCCCAGATCCCAGGCCGGCCGGATACCGAGGAGGGCCGCCGCCGATCGCGCATGCTGACCTTGCTGCCCATACTACGGAATTTCCTGTTGGCGATGCTGCTGGTCATGGCGATCCTGATGGCGCTCTCGGCGCTGGGGGTACAGATCGGGCCGCTGATCGCCGGCGCTGGAGTGATCGGCGTTGCCGCCGGCTTCGGTGCGCAGACTCTGGTGAAGGACATCATCTCGGGAGTGTTCTACCTCCTCGATGACGCGTTTCGTATCGGCGAGTATATTCAGAGCGGCAGCTACAAGGGAACGGTCGAATCCTTCTCCCTCCGCTCCGTGAAGCTGAGGCACCACCGTGGCCCGCTGTACACAGTGCCCTTCGGACAACTGGGCGCGGTGGAGAACATGAGTCGCGACTGGGTGATCGACAAGATGATGGTGGGCATCACCTACGACAGCGACCTGGACAAAGCGAAGAAGATCATCAAGCAGATCGGGAAGGAGCTGGCCGCCGATCCGGACTTCGCACCGCATATCATCGAACCGCTCAAGATGCAGGGCGTCGAGCAGTTCGGCGACTATGCCATTCAGATCCGCATGAAGATGATGACCAAGCCGAACGAGCAGTTCGTGATCCGGCGAAAGGCCCTCGCCTTGATCAAGCGTAATTTCGATGCCAACGGCATCAAGTTTGCCTTCCCAACTGTCCAGGTTGCCGGCGGCAACGCTGACGCTGGCGCCGCGGCCCAGCAAGGTATTGCGATGGCAAAGCCCGCGCCGGTCAACTGAATCTCCGCCCGCCAAACCACCCGGGTTGCTCACACTAAGATTGTCCGAATCGTGGACGGGCACCGGTCAGCACCGTCTGCGATCAGGACTGCGGCTGGGCCAAGGCCGACTTCACGCTGGTCGCCCCGAAGGTCTCCCCCTATGTCGCGCAGGTGGCGCAACGCCCGCACCCGCGCCTCGCACAACCCATGCATCTACAAGGATAGGATCGTCGGCGACTACGCCGGCACCAACCCGCCGTATCAATGGCGCGTCGGCCAAGCGGGATGGCCGGTGACCGGAGCGGACAGAAAATTCGGGGCGCGGACGGCGCTCGATGCCGCCGTGATACGAACTGGCGTCCCCAAGGGGATTTGAACCCCTGTTACCGCCGTGAGAGGGCGGTGTCCTAGGCCACTAGACGATGGGGACATCCGGGCGCGCGGCCCCGTTGATAGAGGATGCGGCGGTCGCGATCAAGCCCTGGATTGGGTGGGCTAGGGCGCGGCGCTGCGCGCTCAAATGCCTGAAATCACCAGGATTTAATCGCTGGCCTTCAGCCGGCGGGCGCGGCGGCGAGCGGCTTGCCCTCTTTCCACCAGGTGACCTCGAGCCATGGCTCCGCCTTGATGGCGATCTCGCCGTCGGCCTGGCGGGCGTGATAGCCGGTGGTCTTGAAGAGGCCGAAGCGGTCCATCTTCTCGGCCGATGCGGATTCCGCCGTACGGGTGCCCGCCGGCAGCGCCGCCCGCGAATAGTGGGACTTCGCCATGGCGAGATGCGGGCAGGTCTTCAGCGCATAGACCGCGCAGTCGTGGTGCATGGCCGGATCGAGGAAGCTCCGGGTGCGCTCGGATTCCGGGCCGCCGATGAAATAGACGATGCGGGACATCGGCTGGCCGCACAAGCCGCAGCGGCGCTGGTTCACGCATTCGAGCACGCGCGAAGTAGACATGATGCGGAAGTCGGGCTCGCCGTTCGGCCCGAAGGCGGCGATGAAGGGAATAGGATAACCGCGGTCGTCCTTGGGGCGACGGCGCAGACGGCTTGGAATCTCGGCTTTGGCGGGCAACGGCGCCACTCCTCTCTTCAGCCCCGTCACGCGGCCGCCGACGTGAGCTTCGCGGCGGCGGCGATGAAAGCCTCGACGTGGCCCGGGTCGGTGTTGAACGCCGCCACCAGCCGGATCGCGCCCGGGCCGGCGTCGGTCCATTCGGCGAACCGGAAGCCCGCCTCCAGCAGGCCGCTCACCACGTCGAGCGGCAGGCGGACGAACACCTCGTTCGCCTCGACCGGATGGAGCAGCGCCACACGCGGCAACCGCTGCAGCCCATCGGCGAGACGGGCGGCCATGGCGTTGGCATGGCGGGCGAAGGAGAGCCAGCGGCCCTGGGCCAGATAGGCTTCGAGCTGGGCCGAGACGAAGCGCATCTTGGAGAAGAGCTGCCCCGCCCGCTTGCGCCGAAACTCGAAGGTTTCGGCAAGGCCGGGATCGAAGAACACCACGGCCTCGGCACCGAGCGCCCCGTTCTTGGTGGCACCGAAGGAGAGCACGTCGATGCCGGCGCGCCAGGTGATCTCCGCCGGCGCGACGCCGAGATGCGCCGCCGCATTGGCGAAGCGCGAACCATCCATGTGCAGCTTCATGCCGCGACCGCGCACGATCTCGGCGAGAGCGGCGATCTCGGCCGGGCGATAGCAGGTGCCGGCCTCGGTCGCCTGGGTGAGACTCAAGGCCGCCGGCTGCACGCGATGGGAATCGCCGTTCAAGGTCCGCTCGAGCATGTCGCGCAGCGCATCGGGCCCGATCCTGCCGTCTCCGCCGGGCAGCGGCACCAGCTTGGCGCCGCCGGTGAACATTTCGGGCGCGCCGCATTCGTCGAGATGGATATGCGCCTCCTCATGGCAGAGGATCGCGCCATAGGCCGGCGTCATCGTGGCCAAAGCCAGCGCGTTGGCCGCGGTGCCGGTGGCGACCGGGAAGGCCCGCACCTTGCGCTCGAAGATCTCAGCAAGGAGGACCTCGACCCGCGCACTCCAGGGATCGGCGCCATAGGACGTGGCCGTGCCGTGATTGGCGGCGATCACCGCATCGAGGATCGCGGGTGCCGCGCCCGCCACATTGTCGCTGCGAAAATCCATGCCCGCCGCCCTCTTCACTCTGTAGTCTGGGCCGATGCCCCGATCCAGCAGCCCGTCACCTGCCGAGCCTGAAACCGCACCCGCGCTCCGCATCGCGCCCGAACGCGCCGGCGAGCGGCTCGACCGCGCCCTGGCCGCGCTCCGGCCCGAGCTTTCGCGCAGCCGGATCAAGGCCTTGATCGAGCAGGGACATCTGACGCTGGCCGGCGCGACCATAAAGGACCCCTCGATGAGGGTCAAACCGGGCCAAGTGTTCGCCCTCGCGATCCCGGCCGCATTGCCGGCGGCGCCCGAGGCGCAGCCGATGGATCTCGCGATCGTCTATGAGGACGACGACCTCGTCGTGATCGACAAGCCGGCCGGCATGGTGGTGCATCCGGCGCCGGGCAATCCGGACCGCACGCTGGTCAATGCGCTGATCGCCCATTGCGGCGAAAGTCTCAGCGGAATCGGCGGCGAGCGGCGACCGGGCATCGTCCACCGCATCGACAAGGACACCAGCGGCCTCATCGTGGTCGCCAAGAACGACGCGACCCATCAGGCGCTCTCGGAAGCTTTCGCCGCCCATGACATCGAGCGCGCCTATCTGTGCCTGGTCTGGGGCGTGCCCTCACCTCTCGCCGGCGAGATCGAAGGCAATATCGGGCGCCATCCGACCGACCGGAAACGGATGGCGGTGGTCTCCAAAGGCGGCAAGCCGGCGATCACCCGCTATCGCGTGCTGAAGAGCTTCGGTCTCGGCGCGGCGCTGGTGGAGTGCCGCCTGCTGACCGGGCGGACCCATCAGATCCGGGTCCATATGGCGAAGATCGGCCATCCCCTGATCGGCGACCCGGTCTATGGCAAGCCGACGCCGGCCCGCCGAGCCCGGCTCGCCCCTGCGGCCCGGGCGGCGGCCGAGCGGTTTCCCCGCCAGGCGCTCCATGCCGCGCAGCTCGGTTTCCGGCATCCGAAAACCGGCGAGGCGCTGCATTGGCGCTCCGAATTGCCGCTGGACGTCCAGGCCCTGGAACTAGCGCTCAAAAGCGCCGTTGTCTGAATGGGTTAACTACAGCGGGACCGGATTGAACACCGGCCCTTGAATCGCGGCCGGGTTAACCTAAATTAACCCCGAGTGGTTGACTGCCATACTCAGGTATAATTGCGGGACGGGGCAGGAAGCCGCAAGTAATCGCTCCTAGCTTCGTACTAAGGAAGACACTTCGTACAAGGAAGACTAGGGCGTGCCGAGGCTAGATCGGCAACAAGGACCGGGGATCAGATGGCGACCACACTTCGCACACTTCCAGCGCTCAGCAGCGACAGCGGCCTCAGCCGCTATCTCTCCGAGATCCGACGCTTTCCCATGCTCGAGCCGGACGAGGAGTTCATGCTGGCCAAGCGTTTCCGCGAGCATGAGGACCCCGAGGCTGCGCATCGGATGGTCACCAGCCATCTCCGCCTGGTGGCGAAGATCGCCATGGGCTATCGCGGCTACGGCCTGCCGTTGTCCGAGATCATCTCCGAAGGCAACGTGGGCCTGATGCAGGCGGTGAAGCGGTTCGATCCGGACCGCGGCTTCCGCCTGGCGACCTACGCCATGTGGTGGATCAGGGCCGCGATTCAAGAATACATCCTGCATTCCTGGTCGCTGGTGAAGATCGGCACCACCGCAGCGCAGAAGAAGCTGTTCTTCAACTTGAGGAAGGTGAAGGGCCAGCTCAAGGCGATCGAGGAAGGCGACCTGCCGCCGGAGACGGTGAAGGAGATCGCGACCCGCCTCGACGTGACCGAAGGCGACGTGGTCGACATGAATCGGCGCCTCTCGAGCCACGATCATTCGCTGAACGCGCCGCTGCGCGTCGACGGCGAAGGCGAGTGGCAGGATTGGCTGGTGGACGACACCGAGAGCCAGGAGGAACGGCTGGCCGACGATCAGGAGTTCGGCCGCCGGCAGAAGCTGCTCGACCGTGCCATGTCGGTCTTGAACCCGCGCGAGCGGCGCATCCTGGTCGAACGGCGCTTGAAGGACGAGCCGGCCACGCTGGACGATCTTTCCAAGGAGTTCGGCATCTCGCGCGAGCGCGTGCGGCAGATCGAGGTGCGCGCCTTCGAGAAGATCCAGCGCAGCATCCGCAGCGCGGCGATCGACGAGCGGCTTATGGCTGAGTAGCCGGCAGCCCGGCGCCGCCATTGCGGACCGGGTCGCCCCATTCCTCCACCAGGTCGTCCTGAGACTTGCGGATGCTCCGCAGGCGCGTCGCCGTCTTTGCGGCGGCGATGCTGCGCGAGACGTGGGGCATCATCGAGAAGATGCCCCAGCCGAGCCCGGCGCCGAGCAGCGCCGAGAGCCAGCCCAGCATGTCGCCGAGGGTCGGCGCGATGGCGGAGAAGCTCTGGCCGGCCGCCCAGAGGTCGTGCATGAACCAGAGCGAGCCGGCGAGGTTGAGGCTGCCGACGGTGATCGTGAGGTGCCGGCCGGGCGTGGTATCGACGACGCGCGCGACCAGCGTCGGCAACAAAGCCGGGATCAGCACCAGCGTCGAAGGCAGCAGCAGCAAGGCAACCGGCATCGCCAGGACGAGAAACAGCACGAATGTGCTCTTCTTCTTGGCGGGTCGCGCCTGGGTCGATGCGTTGCCGGCGGCCATCGGACCTCACACCACCATCAATATGGCAAAGGCGGCCACAACCGCGCTGGCGAGAAAGGCGCCGGTGATGGCGGAACTCGTGCGTGCCGAGGCATGGATGCGCGCCGGCGCGGTGAGGCCGCCCTCTTCCAGCCAATGCGCTTCCCGCTCCAGCGCCGCGTAGCTCTGCTTCGCCTCCTCGAAGCCCTGGACATCGATGCGACGGGTCGGCCCCTCGTCATCCAGCAGCTCCGCCATCTGCATGAAATCCGCATGCGCCGCGAACCGACGCAACCGGTCGCGGAGCTCGTCGCGAGAGCGCAGGCGGTGGAATGCCTCGACCACCGGATCGAGTATCGACAGGATCGCCTCGGCAAGTCGCGGCAGATCGTGGTTGCCGTGCTGCCGCTGCACCGTGGCGATCAGGCGGAGCACGGCCAGGCGATAGCCGACCTGGTCGGTCACGTTGGCGAGCTGCCCAAGGTCGCGCTCGACCGGGCGGTTGGTGCGGGCGGCGATGAAGGCTGCGATATGCCGGTCCATCGGGATGGTGCCGGCCTCGGCGCCCGGCAGCGCGGCATCGATCGCAGGCAGCAGGTCCTTCAGCATGGTCACGTAGTAGTCGGCGATCAGCTCGCTCCGGCACGGAGTCGCGTGATCGAGCTCATAGAGCGCGCGCTCGACGCTGAAACCGGGGCCGGACCGGTCGATCACCTTTTCCAGGCCTTCGAGGATCTGCCGTATCTGCATCATATCCGACGTCAGCTTCGGCTGATGGTCCAGCCACCCCTGGGGCAGCCGCCCGCGCAGGAGCTCGACGAATTCGGTGCGCACGGGCGCGTTGTCGATCACCGAGGCGAGCATGGTTCCGAGCGCCGCGGGATGAACGCGGACGCTCTTGTAGCAGATCGGCAGGCTGTTCCCGAGGAAGGCCACCATGCGCGACACCGTGCGGTGCTTGGCGCCGCTCGAGGCACCGTAGCTGAACGCCAGCGCGCGAATCTGCGCCAGCGGTTCGCCGACCTTCTCGTCGTTGAAGCCGCGCTTCAGCCAGCTCTCGAGCGCGCCGCTGTCGACAAAGGATACGGCGTCGTCCCAGTGATAGACCATCGCGTTGGCGATCGCGGGGCGGCTCATATGCTCGCCACCGGCAAAGCGGATCGGCCTCGTGGCGCGCTGCGGCAGGCTCGGCAGAACCGGATTGAAGTATTGGCCGAGCATCCACATGTCGAGATTGCGCAGCGTCCAGCGATCGGAGGCCTTGTCGGAGGTGAGGCCGCGCAGCATCTCGGCCATGGTCGGCGAGACCTTCTCGCCGCCAACCAGCGCGGAGAAGGTGCCGAAATTGATCTTGGCGCTGTTCACCGCCTCGTCGCTCAACCCTTGCAGCGTGTTGCGGCCGAGATGCAGCAGCAGCAGCAGGACGCCGAGCGCGTAGAGATCGTCAGCCTGCGACCCGGCGGCACGCCCCATCGGATTCGCCATGCCGTTCTCGATGGTCTCGAACAACGCCGGCTGGTGGCAGCCGGGCACGGTCGAGAAGCAATCGCCAAACACGATCTCGCCGGAATTGCCGGCGGCATAAAATATGTTGGTCGGACGGATCGCGCGATGGGCCATGCCGAGATGCCCGAGCTCGCGCAGCACCTGAATCGCCGGCTTCAGGATATAGCGCGTGATCGCCTGCTCGTTCATGCGCGGCAGCGGCTGATTGTCCGCGGTCGACAGGCGCTCGCCCACCGGCTGGGCGTAGACCAGCGCGGGACGACGACCCCAGACCGCCGCACCCCCGGCGGTGCGCACGGGCCAATCGACGATGCCATACGCCTCCGGCCAGAGCAGCGGCGTCGGCGCCTTGCGCTCGGGAAGATTGTGGGCCCGGGTCGGGAGATCCCCGGGGCAGATCAAGGCGAAGAGCTTGCGCCCATTCTGGCTGTGATCCTCGGCCGAGAACGCCAGGGCCGCACTGGGGCCCGAACCCTGGTCGAACTGCGGCAAGCGGGCAGCCGGTTTGATCTCGAACCGGTCCCTCAGCACCACCTGATCGTCGTTGTCCGCCATGGTCTCGCGCCCATCAATCCCGAGTCTGGAATTTTCGCCGGCGATGGTTAACAGGCGGTAAGCAATCACCCCGTTTCGGAGAAAACGCCGATACTATGGCCGGCCCCACAGCGACCGAGGGTCACAGGAAGACCGTGCGGAACAGCGTCCAGCCCTCGCAACCGAGCGAAACCCAGGCCGACTACATCGTGATCGGCGCCGGCTCGGCGGGATGCACCCTCGCCAACCGCTTGACCGCCTCCGGCCGGCATTCGGTGCTGGTGCTGGAAGCCGGCGGCAAGGACGACTGGATCTGGCTCCACATCCCGGTCGGCTATCTCTACGCCATGGGCAATCCCCGGGCCGACTGGTGCTTCAAGACCGAGCCCGAGGCGGGCCTCAACGGCCGCGCGCTCAACTATCCGCGCGGCAAGGTGATCGGCGGCTGCTCGGCCATCAACGGCATGATCTACATGCGCGGCCAGGCCGCCGATTACGACCACTGGCGCCAGCTCGGCAATCCCGGCTGGGGCTGGGACGACGTGCTGCCCTATTTCAAGAAGAGCGAGCACCGGGTCGCCGAAGCCCATCCGCTCCATGGCAGCGGCGGTGAATGGCGGGTCGAGCGGCCGCGCCTCAAGTGGAAGGTGCTCGACGTCTTCCGCGCCGCCGCCGGCGAGCAGGGCATTCCGCCCACCGACGACTTCAACGGCGGGGACAATGAGGGCGTCGGCTATTTCGAGGTCAACCAGCGCCGTGGCGTCCGCTGGTCGGCGGCGCGGGCCTTTCTGAAGCCGGCGCTGCGGCGCCCCAACTTGACGCTGTGGACTCATGCGCAGGCCCGTCGCCTCGTGATCGAAGGCGGGCGCGTCGTCGGCGCCGACGTGAACTATCAGGGGCGAGTGTGCAGGGTCCGCGCGGCCCGCGAAGTCATCCTCTCCGCCGGCGCCGTCAACTCGCCGCATCTGCTGCAGCTTTCCGGGATCGGTGGTCCCGAACTCCTGCGGAGCCGTGGCATCGCGGTCGTGCATGCCCTGCCCGGCGTCGGCGAGAACCTGCAGGATCATCTGCAGCTCCGGATGGTCTTCGGCGTCACCGGATTGCCGACCCTCAACGTCACCGCCAACCGGCTGCTGGGCAAGCTCGGCATGGGGCTGCAATACGCGGCCTTGCGCCGCGGGCCGATGACCATGGCGCCCTCGCAGATGGGCGCCTTCGCCCGGACCTCGCCCGAGCACCAGACCGCCAATGTCGAATATCACGTGCAGCCGCTGAGCCTCGACCGGTTCGGCGAGCCGCTGCATGCCTACCCGGCCTTCACCGCCTCGGTCTGCAATCTCCGCCCGCAGAGCCGCGGCTTCATCCGGCTGAAGAGCGCCGATCCCACGGTGCCGCCGGCGATCCAGCCGCGCTATCTG
The DNA here is from genome assembly GCA_035542015.1 of Candidatus Cybelea sp. Classification (GTDB taxonomy): domain Bacteria; phylum Pseudomonadota; class Alphaproteobacteria; order Dongiales; family Dongiaceae; genus Dongia. Next base: position 3,704 of record DATKMF010000208.1, on the reverse strand, counting down.
ACGGAAGAGGCCGACAAGCGGGTCGCCGTCGAGGCGATCAAGCTCACCCGCCGCATCGTGCTCGAGAGCCGCGCCTTCGCGCCCTATCGCCCGAAGGAGCTGATGCCCGGCCCCACTTACGCCGGCGACGCCGAGCTGGTGCAGGCCGCGGGTGAGATCGGCACCACCATCTTCCATCCGGTCAGCACCTGCCGCATGGGCGACGATGCGATGGCCGTGGTCGATGCGCGGCTGCGGCTGCGCGGGCTCGCCGGCCTGCGCGTGGCCGATGCGTCGATCATGCCGACCATCACCTCGGGCAACACCAACGCGCCGACCATCATGATCGCGGAGAAGGCCGCGGATATGATTTTGGAGGATGCGGGCGGCTAATCCGCGAAGGGATCGGTCACCAAGATGGTGTCTTCGCGCTCGGGGCTGGTGGAGAGCAGGGCCACGGGGGCTTCGATCAGCTCCTCGACCCGGCGGATGTATTTGATCGCGGTCGCCGGGAGCTGGGCCCAAGAGCGCGCGCCTTTGGTCGATTCCTGCCAGCCTTCGATGGTCTCGTAGACCGGCCTCGCCTTGGCCTGCAGCTGGGTGGCAGCGGGCAGATGATCGAAGCGCGCGCCGTCGATCTCGTAGCCGGTGCAGATCTTCAGTTCCTCGAAGCCGTCGAGGATGTCGAGCTTGGTGAGCGCGATACCGTCGATGCCGGCAACCTTCACCGACTGGCGCACCAGCGCCGCATCGAACCAGCCGCAGCGCCGGCGCCTTCCGGTGACCGTGCCGAACTCGCGGCCGCGCTCGCCGATCAGCTCGCCGGTCTTGTCCGTGAGCTCGCTCGGGAACGGACCGGCGCCCACGCGCGTCGTGTAGGCCGTGGTGATGCCGAGCACGTAGCCGACGGCACCGGGACCGATGCCGGCGCCGGCGGCGATCTGCCCGGCGACGGTGTTCGACGAGGTGACATAAGGATAGGTGCCGTGGTCGATGTCCAGCATCACCGCCTGGGCGCCTTCGAACAGGATGCGGTCGCCGCGCCGGCGCGCCTCGTTCAAGTGCTGCCAGACCACGCGGATGAAGGGGGTGATCTTCGGTGCGACCGCGCACAGCTGCTCGACCAGCGCGCGGCCATCGATCGGCGGCGCGCCCATGCCGACCAGCAGCGCATTGTGATGCAGCAGCAGGGCATCGACCTTGGCCGGCAGGCTCTCGGGATCGACCAGATCGCAGGCACGGATCGCGCGCCGGCCGACCTTGTCCTCATAGGCAGGACCGATGCCGCGCCCGGTGGTGCCGATCTTGGCGGCGCCGCGTGCCTCTTCCCGCAGGAGGTCGAGCTGCGCATGCAGCGGCAGGATCAAAGCGGCGTTCTCGGCGAGTGCCAGATTGTCCGGCGTCACGGTGACGCCCTGGCCGCGCAGGGTGTCGATCTCCTTCAGGAGATGCCAGGGATCGACCACCACGCCATTGCCGATGACGGAGAGCTTGCCCTTGCGCACGATGCCCGAGGGAAGGAGCGAGAGCTTGAACGTCTGGTTGCCGATCACCAGCGTGTGGCCGGCATTGTGGCCGCCCTGGAAGCGCACCACGACATCGGCGCGCTCCGAGAGCCAATCGACGATCTTGCCCTTGCCTTCGTCGCCCCATTGCGAGCCGATCACCGCGACGTTCGCCATCTCATCCCTTTCAGAGCTTTTCGATCGCCTCGAGCCGGCCCTCGCGCCAGAGCCTAGCGCAGCCGAGCCGCCGCGCTTCCGCTGCCGGATCGGCGACCGGCTCGATGCCGTGGATCGTGACCCATCCTTCATCGCGCAGGCGCCGTGCCGCCGCGGGGTCGGTGCCGAGGGGCAGGAAGACCCGCGCCGCCGCTTGCGGCGGCGGCAGCGCGCGCATCAAGGTATCGAGATAGAGCGTGAAGCCGGTTGCCGGCTCGCCCGCCTGGTTCACATAGCGCCCGCCGCGGCCGAAATCGCCGCGCACCCTGGGCGCCAGCAGCGAGAAGGTGATGCCGGTGTGGTACTCGAAGCCGCGATGGTCGGTCGGGTCCACGGTCAGCGTCATCTCCGGTCGGGCCTTGCGCAGGAGGGCCACGACCTCGCGCAGCCGCTCGCGCTGTGCCGCCGCCTCGCCCGAGAGCGGCAGCGCCTCGAGCGCGGCCAAAGCGGGCTCGGCCGGACCGACGGCTTGGATCAGCGCCTCCAGGATCGGCGCGGATGCGCCCGCGGACTGGCGCACGGCGGTCAGGTCCTTGCGATCGAGCGCCGCGACCAACGGCCTTGGATCGGCGATGCCCGCCGCCTTCAGGATCGCCGGCGCCAGGGTCGGCACGTTGAGATCGACCACGAGCTCGGGCGCGCCGACGCCGAGCAGCGCTTCCGCGCCGAGCAGCACGACCTCGGCGTCCGCCGCGGCCGCGGTGGTGCCGATCAGCTCGACCCCGGCCTGGCCGATCTGGCGCTCGGGCCGCAGCTGCTCGCCTTTGACCCGCAGCACCTCGCCTGCATAAGAGAGGCGGATCGGGCGCGGCGCATTCTTCAGGCGGCTCGCTGCGATGCGACCGACCTGCGGCGTCATGTCGGCGCGCAGACCCATCATCCGCTGCGAGACCGGATCCATCAGGCGGAAGGTGTCCGCCGCCATCGCCTCGCCCGGGCCCGACAGGAGGCTGTCTTCGAACTCGATCAGCGGCGGCTTGACCCGTTCATAACCCCAGGCGGCGAATACGCCGATAAGCCGCTCGACCATCGCCGCCTCATGCCCGGAATCCGGCGCGAGGCCGTCTGAGAGGCCAGCGGGCAGGAGGTACCTTTCGCCGGGTGAAGCCATCGGGCGAGGATCTCGGCCAGTGGTTTGCGCAAGCCCATCGATTGGAGCGATGGGAACGGACCGGGCCGTTCGACCCGGAAACCTGACGGCGTTTAGCCGATTTCGAGACCTGCGGCAAGACGACCGGAGCCGCATGAAATCTCAATTTTCTCGGAACTGAAACAATTCGGTTTTCTGACTGTCATCAGAGTGTAACGGACGACGCCTAGCTTCGCCCCCATCGCGTGGTCGCCTTAAAGCAGTGTCACACACCCTCGACGGTCGCTTTGCGGAGACCGGCGCGCGACGTGTTGCCCACAAGAAACGGAGAGAGGCTCCCATGAAGCTCGATTTGACCCGCCTGGTCGCGGCCGCGACCTTGTTCAGCGCCGCATCGCTGGCCGTCCCGACCCTCGCCTCGGCAGGCGATATCTCGGGCGCCGGTGCCACCTTCCCCTACCCGATCTACGCCAAGTGGGCGGATGCCTATCACAAGGAGACCGGCGTCGGCCTGAATTATCAGTCGATCGGTTCCGGCGGCGGCATCAAGCAGATCGAAGCCAACACGGTCACCTTCGGCGCCTCCGACATGCCGCTGAAGCCCGACGATCTGGAGAAGAACGGCCTCACCCAGTTCCCGACCGTCATGGGCGGCGTCGTGCCGGTCGTCAACCTCGAAGGCGTCAAGCCCGGCGACCTCGTGCTCGACGGCAAGACCCTGGCCGACATCTTCCAGGGCAAGATCACGCAGTGGAACGACCCCGCGATCCAGTCGCACAACCCGTCGCTCAAGCTGCCCGACCAGGCGATCGCGGTCGTGCATCGCTCCGACGGATCGGGCACCACCTTCATCTTCTCGACCTACCTCTCGCAGATGAGCGACGACTGGAAGGGCACGGTCGGCGCCAACACTG
>DATKMF010000207.1:0-4558 GCA_035542015.1 Candidatus Cybelea sp. | reverse complement strand
CAGATCGCCGGCAGGCAGGTGACGTGCAGCCGTTCCTCCCAGCCGTTCAGCCGCTGCAACGCCACGATCTCCTGGGCGAGCGCGCCACAGGCGATCAGCAGGTTGGGCTTTGCGGCGGTCTCGGCCAAAGGCGGTGTCCTTTCGGGTCCATTGCTAGCGGCGGCGAAATGTTCCCACTGCGACGCCGGCGACGGCGCTTGGCCGATCCGCGACCGACCCCATGCGCCTGGATCTCACCGGCTACTATGGGGATCGCGGCGGCGCTTTTGAATCACGCTTTTTGCATCGCTACATGCCGGCGGCTCATCCCGGCCATCCGCCATTAATCCATTGATACCTAAGACTTATTTCTCGTGCAGCGGCAGCACCCGCTGGACCGACGGGCGCGCGGACATGCGCATGAAGTGGTCGGCGACCTTGGGGAAGCGGGCGATGTCGACGCCGTCGGATTTGAGCCAGCTCTCGATGGTGAAGAGATAGCAGTCGGCGACGGTGAACTGCTGGCCCATGAGCCAGGGCCCTTCGAGCATGTCGTCCTCAATCAGGCCGAAACAGGCGGCCATGGTCTCCGGCACTTTGCGCTTCATGTCGTCGAACGAGGACTGCTCGTCCGCCCAGCGATAGCCGCGCCGCCCATGGGCATGGGCGACATGCACCGTCGCGCAGAGATAGGCATTGAACGCCTGGAGCTTGCCGAACGCGAAGGCGTCGTCCAGCGGCGCCAGCTGCTTCTCGGGATGGGTCTGGGCGATGAAGGCGAGGATGGCCGGATTCTCGGTCAGCACGCCGCGCTCGGTCACCAGCGCCGGCACGCGGGCCTTCGGGTTGATCTTCAGATATTCCGGCTTCCGCTGCTCGCCCTTGGTGAGATCGAGCTTCACCGCCTCATAGCGCGCGCCCGCCTCTTCGAGTGCGAGATGCGAGGCCATGGCGCAGGAACCGGGTCCGAAGAAAAATTTGAGCATGCGATGGCTCCAGGATGGCGAATGAAGGGCGGCCGGTTCCCGATGGCGAAGAGCTGTTACGGCCTCGGCCGTCTTGAGGGGCTGTCAAGGGTCGTCAAATTCTTGACGACGAACGGTTTTATCGCGCTGGAAGGGCCGATGTCGATTCTTCGTTCTGTATAAGTCCGGTATAAGTTGGCGTCGTGTCGAATGGTTCAACGCAAGAAGCGCGCGACATCGGACGCTTTCAATTTTGCTCGGAAGTGCAGGTCCGGCGCGACGGGACTATTGCGAGAAGCAGTGTAGTTCATTTTTTGTTCCAGCGCAAGGATGGCGCGCCAGGACACGGCATCGGGTGGCTCTTCCAGGAGCCACCCGATGCGCAGGCCGTCACTTCTGCAGATCGAACCGGTCGAGGTTCATCACCTTGGTCCAGGCGGCGACGAAGTCCTGCACGAACTTCTCCGCGGCGTCGGATGCGGCATAGACCTCGGCCAAGGCGCGCAGCTGGGAGTGCGAGCCGAAGATGAGATCGACGCGGGTCCCGGTCCACTTCACTGCGCCGGTCTTGCGGTCGCGGCCTTCGTAGATGCCTTCTGCCGACGCGGGCTGCCATTCGGTGCCCATGTCCAGCAGGTTCACGAAGAAGTCGTTGCTCAGCGTCTCCGGCCTCGTGGTGAAGACGCCCAGGGGCGACCCTTGCGCCAGCTGGCCGACATTGAGCATGCGCAGGCCGCCCAGCAGCACCGTCATCTCCGGCGCCGAGAGGGTCAGCAGCTGTGCCCGGTCCACCAGCAGCTCTTCCGGCGAGAGCCGCTGCGGTCCGCGGACGTAATTGCGGAAGCCGTCCGCGACCGGCTCAAGATGCCGGAAGGATTCGACGTCGGTCTCCTCCTGCGCGGCGTCCATGCGGCCCGGCGTGAACGGCACCTTGACGTCGAAGCCCGCCTTCTTGGCCGCCGCCTCGACCGCGGCGGAGCCGCCGAGGACGATCAAGTCGGCCAGCGACACTTTCTTGCCGCCGCTCTGCGCGCTGTTGAACTCCTTCTGGATCGCCTCGAGCCTGGCCAACGCCTTCTGGAGCTGCGCCGGCTGGTTCACCGCCCAGTCCTTCTGCGGGGCCAGGCGGATGCGGGCCCCATTGGCACCGCCGCGCTTGTCGGAGCCGCGGAAGGTGGAAGCGGAGGCCCAGGCCATGGTTGCGAGCTGTGCGATCGAGAGGCCGGAGCCGAGCAGCTTCGCTTTGAGGGACTCGATGTCCTTGGCGTCGATCAGCTTGTGATCGACCGCCGGGATCGGATCCTGCCAGATCAGCACTTCCTTCGGCTTCAGCGGCCCGAGGTGAAGCTTCACCGGGCCCATGTCGCGATGCGTCAGCTTGTACCATGCGCGGGCGAAGGCATCGGCGAATTCGTTCGGATGCTCGTAGAACCGCCGCGAGATCTTCTCGTAGGCGGGATCGAAGCGGAGTGCCAGATCGGTGGTGAGCATCGAGGGCGCGATCCTCTTCGACGGATCATGCGCATCCGGCACGGTGCCGGCGCCGCCTCCGTTCTTCGGCGTCCATTGATGGGCGCCGGCCGGGCTCTTGGTCAGCTCCCAGTCGTAGTCGAACAGGTTCTTGAAGAAGCCATTGCCCCACGCGGTCGGCGTGGTGGTCCAGGTCACTTCGAGACCGCTGGTGATGGTATCGGCGCCGTGGCCTTTGCCGTAGGTGTTTTTCCAGCCCAGGCCCTGCAGCTCGACATCGGCGCCTTCGGGCTCCGGGCCGACATATTTGCCGGGATCGGCGGCGCCATGGGTCTTGCCGAAGGTATGGCCGCCGGCGATCAGCGCCACCGTCTCCTCGTCGTTCATCGCCATGCGGCCGAAGGTCTCGCGGATGTCGCGCGCCGCGGCGACCGGGTCGGGCTTGCCGTTCGGGCCCTCCGGATTGACGTAGATGAGGCCCATCTGCACGGCGCCGAGCGGGTTCTCGAGCTCGCGGTCGCCGCTGTAGCGCTCGTCGGCCAGCCACTTGCCCTCGGGGCCCCAGAAGATGTCCTCGCCGGGTTCCCAGACATCGACGCGGCCGCCCGCAAAGCCGAAGGTCTTGAAGCCCATCGATTCCAGGGCGACGTTGCCGGTCAGGATCAGCAGATCGGCCCAGGAGATCTTGGCGCCGTATTTCTGCTTGATCGGCCAGAGCAGGCGCCGGGCCTTGTCGAGATTGGCGTTGTCGGGCCAGGAGTTCAGCGGCGCGAAGCGTTGCGTGCCGGCACCGGCGCCGCCGCGCCCATCGTGCACGCGATAGGTTCCGGCGCTGTGCCAGGCCATGCGGATGAAGAACGGCCCGTAATGGCCGAAATCGGCCGGCCACCAATCCTGCGAATCCGTCATCAGGGCGCGGAGGTCCGCGATCACCGCATCGAGATCGAGGGTCTTGAACGCCGCCGCGTAGTCGAAGGCCGCGCCCATCGGGTTGGCCCGCGCGGAGTGCTGATGCAGGACGCCGAGCTTCAGCTGGTTCGGCCACCAGTCCGCATTCGTGTTCGCACGCGCGCCGTGCCCGAAGGGGCATTTCCGTTCCGCCGTCATGACAATCTCCTCTCGACAATTGCGACCGACGGGCATGCTGCCGGTTCGGGGGTGCCGGGTCCAATGGCCTTTCTGGGACATTGTGATCGACCCGGTCGATTGGTCCAACCTGGCCATAGGGATGGCTTGGCTCGGGCCCCTCGTGGGAGAGGGCTGCGAAGGCTTGAGCCGAGCGCGAGCAAGCTTGGCCGCAGCTGGGCGCGCACCTCGCGGTGCGCACCCCTCATCCAACTTCGGCCGTCATCCGCGATTGCTCTACGCTTTCCCGGAGGATGGCGCGGAAGAATGAGCCGATCTACGCCGTCTTGCGCTGGCTCTGCGCGACTTCCTTCAGCGCGTGGCGGATCCAGGCGACGGTGAGCTTTTCCTGGACGCGGTTCTGCGCCAGGCGCGAGCGCAGCGCGTCGAAATTGACGTGGTCCAGCGGCTGGTCCTGGTTGAAGCAGGAGAAGACGAAGGTCTCCTTGCCGGTGACCGGGTCCTTGTGGGACTGCAGGCACTGGGCGCAGATCTCCTTCATCATGCATTGCATCGGCGAGTTGATCGAGCCGATGCCGTGATGATTGGGCTTGAGGAACTCCTGCAGCACGCCGTGCCGGGCGCGGGCGACCGCGGCCATCATGCCGTCGGAGCCGATGGCGATGATGCGGTCGACGTCCTGCAGCCTGATCGGCGTCTCGCCGAGCTGGCCCCCGGCATAGTGCGTCATCGCCTCGACGATATTGCCGACATGGGCCTTGTCCTGCGGGCGAGATGCCGTGAACCCGGGGGCTTCATCGCAGGTCCAGACCACGACATCGGCCGCGGCCTCGATGTCCGCCACCTTGTAGCGGTCGATCAGCTTCTTGTAGCCGGCGAAGTAGAGCACCTTCGATCCGGCGGCGCGCAGCGCGCGGCCGATCGAGAACAGCACCGCGTTGCCGAGCCCGCCGCCCGCGAGCAGCACCGTCTCGCCGGCCGGAGTCTCGGTGGGCGTGCCGGTCGGGCCCATCAGGATCACGGGCTCGTTCGGCTTCAGCCAGGCGCAGAGATCGGAG
>DATKMF010000206.1:0-4379 GCA_035542015.1 Candidatus Cybelea sp. | reverse complement strand
GTGCCGGAGCGGGTCATCAGGGGCATGTCGCCCATGTAGACGTCCTGCTCCTTGATGTCGCGGATCGAGCGAGCGCCGGTCTCCTCGTCGGTATCCCACACGACCAGGCGCAGGGTCACCTTCAAGGGCGCCGCAAACGTCATGCCGCGCTGCTGGCACTCCTCGACGTCGTATTTCGGCTCCTCGAGCTCGTAGCGCACGAACTGCAGCTCCGCCTTCTCCGAGAAGTCTCGGATCGGGAACACCGAGCGGAACACCTCCTGCAGGCCGATATTCTGGCGGTTTTCAGCGGCCACGCCGATCTGCAGGAACTGGTCGTAGGAGCTTTTCTGCACCTCGATCAGGTTTGGCATCGTGGTGATTTCGGAGATACGCCCGAAAGTCCTGCGGACTCGCTTGCGGCCGGTGAAAGACTTGTTCATCGCATTCCTCGCGTCAGTTCGCGCCCGATCTCGAACGCCAAGTGCCGTGTTTCCCTCAGGCCCCTCTTGGATTCGAAGGGCACCATCCGGGCGGCCGCGGCGGCCGTTCCGATCGTTTTCAAATCGACGCCGATCGGAGCGTCACTTCGAGCGGAACAATCGCCCGTCTTTAGGAAAGGCGGGAAGCGCCGAGCCTTGCGGCTGGCGCTTCCCCCACTTCAGTCGGCCGAAAGGGCCGGCGGTCGGGCTTACTTCAGCTCGACCTTGGCGCCGGCATCCTCCAGCTTCTTCTTCAGGTCGGCGGCTTCCTGCTTGCTGACGCCTTCCTTCACCGGCTTCGGCGCGCCTTCGACCAGGTCCTTGGCCTCCTTGAGGCCGAGGCCGGTGATCGCGCGCACTTCCTTGATGACGTTGATCTTCTTCTCGCCGCCCTCGACCAGGACGACGGTGAACTCGGTCTTCTCCTCGGCAGCCGGAGCGGCAGCGCCGCCTCCACCGCCGACAGCGGCCACCGCGACCGGCGCCGCCGCCGACACGCCCCAGGCCTCCTCGAGCTTCTTGGAAAGCTCGGCGGCCTCGAGCACGGTCAGCTTCGAGAGCTCGTCCACCAACTTCTGTAGATCAGCCATTGTCTTCTCCTAGTTTCGACTAAACGCGTTTGAACTTCTTCTCGGCTCGGGGATCGGCTGATTAAGCCTCGCCCTTCTTGGCATAGGCGCCAAAGACACGTGCCAGCTGGCCGGCGGGTGCCTGCAGCACCGAGGCGACGCGGGTCGCCGGGGTCTGCAGCATGCCGAGCAGCTTGGCGCGAAGCTCGTCGAGCGATGGGAGCGTGGCCAAGGCCTTGACCCCATCCGGCCCGATCACGTCGGCGCCCATGGAGCCGCCGACGATCTTGAGCTTCTCGTTGCTGTTGGCGAAAGTGACGGCGACCTTGGCGGCGGCCACCGGATCCGACGAATAGGCGATTGCCGTCGGACCCTTCAGCAGCTTCTCCAGGCCTTCGTACTTCGTGCCCTTCAGAGCGATCTGTGCCAGCCGATTCTTGGCCACCTTGTAGCCGGCGCCCGCGGCCCGCATCTTGCGACGCAGGTCGCTGACCTCGGCGACGGTCAGGCCGCTTTGCTGGGTGATCACCACCAGCTGCGCGTCCTCAAGCGTCTCCTTGATCTCGGACACCAGTTTCTGTTTGCCAGAACGGTCCACTTTTCGTCTCCGATACCTTGGCCTGGGAACCACCCTGAAAACCTTGGGGGCACCCAGACCGGTTACGATTGGACCTCCCGGACCCGACCCCAAAGTCGGAGGCAGTCCCGGAAAGCCCGGCTTGCCTGTCCCAGAAGTTCAAGCCGCGTTCCGTCGAAGTCCTCGGGAAGAGGTGCAACGGCGAAATCGCTTCAACTCCTGTCTATTGCAGGCGGGTGCCGGAGCACCCATTACCCTCTCAAGCGAGAGGACCAGCAGTCTCGGACAGGGCGGCGGGTTCCGAAGAGCCCGCCGATCCGCCGCCAATCCTTACGGATAGACGGTGGAATCTCTCAAATCACGCGCCTCGCTTACTCCGCAGCCGCGGGGGCGCCGCCGCCCATCGAGGCGACATCCAACTTCACGCCGGGGCCCATGGTCGAGCTCAGCGACACCTTCTCGATGTAGGTGCCTTTGGCGCCCGCCGGCTTCGCGCGGTTGACCGCGTTGAACAGCGCCTTCACGTTCTCGACCAGCGCCTGCTCGCTGAAGCTCGCCTTGCCGACGCCGGCATGGACGATGCCTTCCTTCTGCGCGCGGTATTCGACCTGACCGCCCTTCGCCGCCTTCACGGCTTCGGCGATGTCGTTGGTCACGGTGCCGAGCTTGGGGTTCGGCATCAGCCCGCGCGGTCCGAGGACCTTACCGAGCTTGCCGACCAGGACCATCATGTCCGGAGAGGCGATCACGCGATCGAAGTCCATTTGGCCCGCCTGGACCTTTTCTGCAAGGTCCTCGGCGCCGACCAGATCGGCTCCGGCCTTCTTGGCCGCCTCGGCCCGCTCGCCCTTGGCGAAGACCGCGACCCGCACCGACTTGCCCGTCCCATGCGGCAGGGAGATCACGCCGCGCACGTTCTGGTCGGCATGCTTCGGATCGATGCCGAGGTTGAAGGCCATCTCGATCGTCTCGTCGAACTTCGCCTTGGCCCGTTCCTTGACCAGCTTCACGGCCTCTTCGACCGGATAGAACTTGGCGCGGTCGATGCCCTTGAGGGCGTTCTTGTAGCGCTTGCCGGACATGATCAGCCCTCCACCACTTGGAGACCCATCGAGCGCGCGGAGCCCTTGATCATCTCCGCGGCGGCGTCGAGGTCATGCGCGTTCAAGTCCGCCATCTTCTGCTTGGCGATCTCGCGGCACTGGGCCATCGTCACCTTGCCGACGAAGCCGCGGCCGGTGGTCTGCGAACCCTTCTCGATCTTCGCCGCCTTCTTCAGGAAATAGCTGGCGGGCGGAGTCTTGGTCACGAAGGTGAACGAGCGGTCCGAATAGGCGGTGATCACCACCGGGATCGGCATGCCCGCTTCCATCTGCTGGGTCGCCGCGTTGAACTCCTTGCAGAACGCCATGATGTTCAGGCCGCGCTGACCGAGCGCCGGACCCACCGGCGGCGACGGATTGGCCTTGCCGGCCGGAATCTGCAACTTGATGTAGCCTTCGATCTTCTTCGCCATGTTCCAACCTCATAATCGGGCGGGTTAACTCCGCCCTCGGGTTTCGCGGTCAAAGGCCCTGGCTGGCCTCCCGCATGTTCCGGCGGTCCCGCCGCCGGTCGGTCTCGATACAAGCCGGAAGGTCAGACCTTCTCGACCTGCGAATATTCCAGCTCGACCGGCGTCGCGCGGCCGAAGATCGACACCGCGACTTTGAGCCGGCCCTTCTCCTCATCCACTTCCTCCACCATGCCGGTGAAGGAGGTGAAGGGACCATCGTTGACCCGAACCTGCTCGCCGATCTCGAAGATGATCGCCCGCTTCGGCCGCTCGATGCCCTCCTGCACCTGGTGCTGGATCCGCATCGCCTCCGCTTCGGAGATCGGCGTGGGCTTGCCCTTGCCGCCCAGGAAGCCGGTCACTTTCGGCGTGTTCATCACGAGATGCCAGGTCTCGTCGGTCAGCTCCATCTTCACCAGCACGTAGCCGGGGAAGAACTTGCGCTCGGCATTCACCTTGGTGCCGCGGCGCATCTCGACCACTTCCTCGGTCGGGACCAGCACCTCGGAGACCAGGCTGGTCATCCCCATCTGGGTCGCCTGCTCGCGGATCGACTGGGCGATCTTGCGCTCGAAGCCCGAGTAGACGTGCACGACGTACCAACGTTGCGCCATGGTCAGCCTCCGAAGCCCAGGATCAGCGAGACCAGGTTCGAGAGGCCGAGATCCACCAGCAGGAAGAAGACCGAAGCCAGCACCACCATGGCGAACACCATGACGGTCGTGAGGGTGGTCTCCTTGCGGGTCGGCCAGGTGACCTTCGCCACCTCCTGCCGAACCTGCCGGAAGAATTCCACCGGGCTCTTGGTTGCCATCTGCGCCATCGATCCGTCTTCTGCTCTCGTCTCTAAGTTATGTTGCCGCTATTCACGCGTTTCGCTCGGCCGCTCTCTGTCTCGCTGGCAGGGGCAGCAGGGATCGAACCCGCAGCCTTCGGTTTTGGAGACCGACGCTCTACCAGTTGAGCTATGCCCCTATGCCTTGCGAATCAGTGACCGAAGCGGCTCCTTCATTCTTCCTAGTGCGATGGGCGGCCGATGGTCTGGCCGCCCCCGCTTTTCGTCTGATCGAGTCTCTTACTCGATGATGTTGGCGACGACGCCGGCGCCGACGGTGCGGCCGCCCTCGCGGATGGCGAAGCGCAGTCCCTCGTCCATCGCGATCGGGGCGATCAGGTGCACCTCCATCGAGATGTTGTCGCCCGGCATCACCATCTCG
>DATKMF010000205.1:0-16044 GCA_035542015.1 Candidatus Cybelea sp. | reverse complement strand
CACCGCCAACGTGATCCGCTGGGCCTCGCATGCCGGCCATGCGGCGCTCTACCTGCTGATGATCGCGATCCCGGTGCTCGGCATGCTGTACACTTGGTCCTCGGGCCGCGACATCTCCTTCTGGGGTCTCGTGACCCTGCCGGCACCCTTCGCCCAGAACGACGCGCTGCGCGGCAGCTTCATCGATCTGCACGCGTTCACGGCCAACGCGATCCTGATCCTGGCCGGCCTCCATGCCATGGCGGCGCTGATCCATCAATATGTGTTCTGCGACGGCCTGCTCGATCGCATGCTCCCCGCCCGCTTCAAGAGCCCCCGGCGGACCGACGCTCTCATCTGAGCACGTGATCCAGATCAAAATTGCGCGATATCAAAGCGCTTGGCACGCGCTTGTGATGTTACTGCTGCGGAAACGTCGCAATTGTATTGCGCTGCAGCATGCATAGGTGAGTGTTGCGCCGGTGAACCCGGCCGGCGCAATTATGGAAAGGACGCCGCTATCGTGAGCCGGATTTCCCATTCGAGCACCGTATCGCGCTATTCACCGACGGCGATCTTCCTCCACTGGGTCGTGGCGGCGCTGATCGGCGTCGCTTGGCTGCTGCCGCAGCTGACCGACATCGTGCCCGGCAAGGAAGCGCGCATCATCATCGAGCTGCATCGCTCGCTCGGCATGACCGTTCTGGGCATCGTCTTCCTCCGCGCGGTCTGGCGCTTCGTGAGCCCGCCGCCGGCTCTGCCCATAGAAACGCCCGACGCCATCCGCTGGGCCTCGCATCTCGGCCATGGCGCGCTCTATCTGCTGATGATCGCGGTGCCGGTCCTCGGCATGCTCTACACCTGGGCCGCCGGCCGCGACCTCTCGTTCTGGGGCCTCTTCGTCATCCCCGCGCCCTTTGCGCAGAACGATGCTCTGCGCGGCGTCTTCATCGACCTCCATGCGCTGACGGCCAATGCCATCATGGCGCTCGCCGGCCTGCACGCCGCCGCCGCGCTGTTCCATCAATACGTCCTCAAGGACGGCCTGCTCGAGCGCATGCTGCCGGCGCGGTCCAAGACCAGCCGGCACACCGACGCGCTGGTCTGATCTCAGGTCCGCGGCTGCAGGCGGTGGACGTCGTGGGTGATGATGCCGCTCTCGTTGCTGGGCCGCTCCAGCCATTCCGGATAGGCCAGCGTGCGCCGGATGTCGTCCAGCCCTGATTCCCAGTGCTCGCGCATGGTCAGGCGGCTGAACTCGTAGTCCTTGTGATAGGCCTCGAACGCCTTGTCGTGATAGATGAGGTGGATGACGTTGTAGACCTTGCTGCAGGAGAGGTCGCGCGCCATCACCACGTCGGGATCGTTGTCGAGCGAATCCGGCAGCTTCTGCAGCATCAGGCGCAAGGTGCGGCGCAGCTTCTGCAGATCGAGCGCCATATTGGTCGCCATGCGGGTGCGGCTGGAATACTGGATGTCCTTCTGCCGCTCGGCGACGTCGAACACGTTCCTCGGCATCGGACCGCGCGACGACCAGAGATCGACCTGAAAGGCGAGCGTGTCGCGGCGCGGCGGGTGCTGGAGCACCTCGACCAGCGGCGTGTTGGAGACCAGCCCGCCGTCCCAATAGTGCCGCCCCTCGATCTCGACCGCCGGGAAGCCCGGCGGCAGCGCGCCCGAGGCCATGAAATGCTCGGGCAGCAGCTTGCGGTTGGCGTTGTCGAAATAGACGAAGTTGCCGGTCTCGACATCGACCGCGCCGACCGAGACCCGCACCTCCTTCGAGTTGATCCGGTCGAAATCGACCAGCCGCTCCAGCGTCTGCTTGAGCGCGGAGGTGTCGTAGTAGCTGGTCGCGGCCGGGCCGCCGCCGGTAACCAGGAACGGCGGCGGAAAGCGCAGCTTGTAGAATCCCAGCTGGCCCTCGAACAGCGAGCGCGCCGCCGCAAAGGCGCTGGCGGCGGAGCGCAGGTCGCCGTTGCCGAGCTTCGGCGCGAACCGATCGTCGACAGAAAGATCGGGGAACAGCGCGGAGTTGCAGATCGTGTCCCAGAACTCGATCAGCCGCTCCACGCGCTTCTCCGGCGCATTGCCGGCGAGGATGGCGGAATTCAAGGCGCCGATCGAGATCCCCGCGAACCAGTTCGGCATGATGCCGGCTTCGTGCAGGCCCTGATAGACGCCGGCCTGGTACGAACCGAGGGCACCGCCGCCCTGGAGCACCAGGGCGACGGTCTCGTAAGGCGGAAGCTCGATCTTCTGCGCCGCAGTCTCTGTCATTGCATGAACCAGCCGTGGCTGACGATGAAGGATTGCCCGGTCAACGCGGCCGAGGGATAGGAGGCGAGGAACAGCGCCAGCTGCGCCACGTCCTCGACCGTGGTGAAGACGCCGTCCACCGTCTCCTTCAGCATCACGTTCTTGATCACCTGCTCCTCGGTGATGCCGAGCTCCTTGGCCTGCTCGGGGATCTGCTTATCGACGAGCGGCGTCCGCACGAAGCCCGGGCAGATCACATGGGAGCGCACATTATACTCCGCGCCTTCCTTGGCGACGACCCGCGCCAGGCCGAGCAGCGCGTGCTTGGCGGAGACGTAGGGCGCCTTCAGCTTCGAGGCCTCATGCGAATGCACCGAGCCCATGTAGATGATCGTGCCGCCGCGCTTGTCCTTGTACATGTACTTCATCGCGGCCTTGGTGGTGAGGAAGGCGCCATCGAGGTGGATGGCGATCATCTTCCTCCAGTCCGCGAACGGGAATTCGTGCACCGGCTTCACGATCTGGATGCCGGCATTGGAGATGAGGATGTCGAGGCTGCCGAAGGCCTGGGCCGCGCGATCGACACCCGCCTCGACCGCCTTCTCGTCGGCGACATCCATCGCGACGCCGATCGCCTCGCCGCCCTTGGCCTTGATCTCGGCGGCGGCTGCATCGGCGCCCGCCTGGTTGAGATCGGCGATCGCGATCTTGGCTCCCGCCGCCGCATAGACCAGCGCGATCTCCTTGCCGATGCCGCTGGCGGCACCCGTGATCAAAGCCGACTTGCCTTCGAGACGCATGGATTCCTCCCGTCTGGGTTTTGTTGCAGTGCGAAAACTGAGGGGAAAACTAGGAGGAACGCCGGACAGTTTCAACAGATCATGTGGTTACATTAAGTCATCGATTTGCAGCATTGACAGGCATATTTGCCGCGCGCGGCATCGCCGGTCGGCTTTGCCAGCGCCCCTCGATCTGGGCTAGGCTCCGCCCGCCGGCCGCCACACCGACTGATCGGGGCACGATCTCACATCAGGCATAGCGCTCGATCGACCCCAGCGGCGACCGGCTCCCTGTCAGCAAGCTTGCGGATATTTCATGAAGTACTTGGAAGACTGGCTCACCGAGCGGAAGGTCGACGAGGTCGAGTGCCTGGTCCCCGACATCAACGGCATCCCGCGCGGCAAGATCCTGCCGGCCGCGAAGTTCATCAAGAGCTCCAAGGGCGAGAGTCTGCGCCTGCCCTCCAGCGTGTTCCTGCAGACGGTGACCGGCGAATATCCGGACGTCGATGAGGACAGCATCGGCTCCTACGAGGATCCGGATGTCTACCTGACGCCCGATGCCGACACCGTGCGCATCGTGCCCTGGTACGGCGATCCGACGGCGCAGGTGATCCACGACGCGGTGGACGGCGAGGACAAGCCGGTCGAGCATGCGTCGCGCCATGTGCTGAAGCGCGTGCTGCAGCTCTACGACGAGAAGGGCTGGAAGCCGGTCGTGGCCCCGGAGCTCGAATTCTATCTGGTGCAGCCCAACACCGATCCCGACCTGCCGCTGCTGCCGCCGGTCGGCAAGTCCGGCCGGCCTGAGACCGGCAGCCAGGCCTACGGCATCGACGCGGTCAACGAGTTCGATCCGATCTTCGAGGACGTCTATGATTATTGCGAAGTCTCGGAGATCGACGTCGACACGCTGGTCCATGAATCGGGATCGGCGCAGATGGAGATCAACTTCAACCACGGCAATCCGCTGGAACTCGCCGACCAGGCCTTCCTGTTCAAGCGCACGGTCCGCCATGCGGCCTTGAAGCACAACGTCTACGCGACCTTCATGGCGAAGCCGCTGGCCAACCAGCCGGGCAGCTCGATGCACGTGCACCAGTCGGTGGTGGACAAGCGTACCGGCCGCAACCTGTTCGCCGATTCGAAGGGGCGCGACACCACGCTGTTCCGCGCCTATGTCGCCGGCCTGCAGCGCTATCTGCCGCAGGTGATCCCGATGCTGGCGCCGAACATCAACTCCTATCGCCGGCTGCAACCGCAATTCGACGCGCCGATCAACGTGCAGTGGGGCATCGACAACCGCTCTTGCGGCTTGCGCGTGCCGGTCTCGAACGCCGCCGGCCGCCGGATCGAGAACCGCCTCGCCGGTGCCGATGCCAATCCCTACCTGGCGATGGCGGCGACACTGGCCTGCGGTTACATCGGCATGACCGAGCGCCTGAAGCCGTCGAACCAGATCGAAGGCAGCGCCTATCGCATGCCGCATACTCTGCCGAAGACCGCCTATGAGGCGCTCTCCCGCTTCATGGCCTGCAAGCCGATCAAGGGGCTGCTCGGCGAGAAATTCATCCAGGCGCTGTTCATCGTGAAGACCGCGGAGCTCGCGGCCTACCAGAACGTGATCAGCTCCTGGGAACGCGAGCACCTGCTGCTGAACGTCTAGTGAGGTCGCCATGCTGACGCTCAAAGACGAGCTCCTCATCCTCACGGCGCGGATCAACTTCAATCCGTGACGCGTGCCTTCCGTTGAATCGCGGCCGCTCGCGGCCAACACTCTCTCAGGAAGGAAACGCATCATGACCGCACAACCCGCACGCAACTCGACCCGCGAATGGCAGACGCTCGACCGCGCCCATGTCCATCCCTTCACCGACCATGCCCAGCTGCACAAGATCGGCCCCCGGGTGATCGCCCGGGCCGAAGGCACGCATCTCTATGATTCCGAGGGCGAGAAGCTGCTCGACGCCTTCGCCGGCCTGTGGTGCGTCAATGTCGGCTATGGGCGCAAGTCGATCGCCGAGGTCGCCTACAAGCAGATGCTCGACCTCCCCTACTACAACACCTTCTTCAAGACCACCCATCCCCCGGCGGCCGAGCTCTCGCGCCTGCTGGTCGAGATGACGCCGGAGCAGTTCACCCATGTGTTCTACGGCCAGTCTGGCTCGGATGCGAACGACACGATCGTGCGCATGGTGAAGAGCTACTGGAACCTGAAGAAGCAGCCGAAGAAGAAGGCGATCATCAGCCGCAAGAACGCCTATCACGGCTCGACCATGGTGGCCGCCTCGCTGGGCGGCATGAGCTACATGCACGAGCTCGCCGACCTGCCGCTGCCCGGCTTCCACCACATCCGGCAGCCCTACTGGTACGGCGAGGGCAGCGATCTCTCGCCGCAGGACTTCGGCCGCGTCGCCGCCCAGGCGCTGGAGGAGAAGATCAACGAGCTCGGCGCCGAGAACGTCGCCGCCTTCATCGGCGAGCCGATCCAGGGTGCGGGCGGCGTCATCATTCCACCCATGACCTACTGGCCGGAGATCCAGCGCATCTGCAAGAAGTACGATCTGCTCCTGATCGCCGACGAGGTGATCTGCGGCTTCGGCCGCACCGGTCACTGGTTCGCCTCGGAACACTACGGCATCGAGGCGGACTTCATGACCCTCGCCAAGGGCATCACCTCGGGCTACATGCCCTTGTCGGCCATCATGGTCGCCGGTCGCGTCGCCGAGGTGCTGACCGACATGGGCGATTTCAGCCACGGCTTCACCTATTCCGGACATCCGGTCTCCTGCGCGGTCGCGCTGGAGAATATCCGCATCCTCCGCGAGGAGAATCTGGTCGAACGGGTGAAGGCCGAGACCGGACCCTATCTCGCCACGAAGCTGCAAGAGCTCACCGACCATCCGCTGGTCGGCGAAGTGCGCAGCCTCGGCCTCGTGGGTGCGCTCGAGATCGTCAAGGACAAGAAGACGCACAAGACCTTCGATCCGGTGGGCGATGCCGGCACCATCTGCCGCGATCACTGCTTCCGCCTGGGCCTGGTCATGCGCGCGACCCGCGACACCATGATGGTCTCGCCGCCACTCACCTGGACCAAGGCCGATGTCGACGAATGGGCCGGCCTCGCGCGGCAGGCGCTGGACCTGACCGCGAAGGATCTCGGGGTCATGGCCTAGCGCCGCGCGGCGCGCCCAACGGTGAGGTCATCGCCGCGGGGCGCGCCCGCCAGCGCACGGAGCGGATCAGCCAGGATGGGTCCGCTCGATCTCTTGGTAGCAGACGACCATATCGACGGTGACGCCGTCGCTGGCCAGCGGCAGCAGCAGGGTCTCGGATTCCAGCTGCGCCCCGCTCTTCGAGAGCGTCCTGTCCCCGTCATAGACCACCTTCCGCTCTTCGATCACGAGACGGTAATTCTCCAGGATCTCGGCCAGGCTGTTGCCGAAATAGGCCTCTTCCACGCTCTTGCCGGCCGCCTCGTGTCCGCGCAGGTCCGTGGCCCGGGTGCCGATCAGCCGGTAGGTCAGCCGGTAGGGCGGCGCCCGGCCGCCATCGGCGGCCACGTTGACCAGCACGATACCCGGCAACCATTCCTTCATCTCGAGGGGATCGAGGTCGGCGCGCGCCGGCAGGGCCTCGCCGCGTCGTTTCGACTGCCAATAGCGATAGAAGCCCGCCGTCCGGGCGTGGCATTGCTCCAGGAATCTGAGGTCGGTGATCCGCGGATAGCGGGACGTCATCGGGACTAGGGGTTCCGGGAACTCAAAGAAGGGATCATATCCTGGCGCGGCCGGGATATGCCAAGCCCTGACTCAACCCGCGCGCACCCGTGCGATGAAATTGTCGACCTCGCGCCGCAGGGCTTCCGCCTGCTTGGCAAGCTCGCCCGAGGCTTGGCGCACCTGCGACGCAGCGCCCCCGGCGTCGTCGGCCGCGCGGGAGACGCCGGCGATGCTCCGGGCGACCTCCTCGGTCCCTGTCGCGGCGTGGGTGGCATTGCCCGAAATCTCCTTCGTCGCCGCGGTCTGCTCCTCGACCGCCGCGGCAATCGCCGCCGCAATCTCGCTCACCCGCGCGATCGTTCCCTTCACGCTCGACATCGCCTTGACCGCGCTGTCGGTCGTGCTTTGGATCCGACCGATCCGGCCGGTGATCTCCTCGGCCGCTTTCGCCGTCTGGTTGGCGAGATTCTTCACCTCGGAGGCGACGACCGTGAAACCCTTCCCGGCCTCGCCCGCGCGCGCCGCTTCTATGGTGGCGTTGAGCGCCAGGAGATTGGTCTGCCCGGCGATGGCGCCGATCAGCTTCACGATGCCGCCGATCTCCTCGGCTGCGGCCACCAGCTCGGCCATCGTGTCACCAGTCGCCTCGACCTCGCTGACGGCGTTGCGGGCGGCGTTCGAACTGTCGTTGACCTGACGGCTGATTTCCGCGATCGATGCCGAGAGCTCCTCGGATGAGGAGGCCACGGTCGTGACGCTGGTCGAAGCCTCGGTGGTCGCCGCAGCCACCGCGGCGGCCTGGCGGGTTGCCTCCTCGGCGACCGAAGCCATCGATTCCGCATTGGCTTCGAGCTCGACCGCCGATGCGGACACCGCCTGGACCACGCCCTTGACCGATGCCTCGAAGCTGTCGGCCAGTTCCAGCATGCCGCGTCGCCGCGCCGCGGCGGACTCGCGCTCCGCCGCCTCGGTCTTTTGGCGCAGCTGCTCGATCTCGATGAGCTTCTGACGGAAGAACTCGATCGCCTTCGCCATGATGCCGAGCTCGTCGCCGCGCCCCGTCCCGGGCACGTTGATTTCGGTGCGGCCGGAAGCGAGCTGGCCGACCACGCCCGAGAGCGCCTGCACCGGGCCGGCAGCGAGATACCGCACCAGCATCGCCATCACCAACCCGAGCACGATGACGACGATGGCCGAGGCGATCTCGATCGTCCGCGTCACGGTGCGGGTCGGCTTGTCGACCGTCGTCCCGACCAGGTTCGCCATGATCACCCAGGGAGCTTCCGCCTTCCCGAGCTTCACCGGCTTGAACAGCCGGTGCACGTCCGCCTGCAAGGACTCCGAAAAGTCCGTCGTCTCGAAGGCGTCGCCGCCGGCCGCCTTCCGGAAGGTCTCCTCCAGTTTCGGCTCGGTGTCGTGCACCTTCTTGCCCAGCCAGTCCGGGTCCTTGTAGGAGACCCAGAGCCCGCCCGCCGACACCAGATAGACGCTGCCGTCGCCCAAGGGCTTCATCGCCCCGAGCTCCGCGTTCAGCGCCGCGAGATCGATGTCGACGCCCGCCGTGCCGAGGACCTTGCCATCGGCGACGATCGGCACCGTCAGGCTGGTCATCAGCACCTGCTTGCCGTTGACCGGGAACGGATAGGGTTCGGTCGCCACCTCCTTGCCGCTCTTGTAGGAGAGGCTGAAATAGTCCTGGGTCATGATGTCGACCATCGGGTCGGAATTGGCCTGGAGCTTCGCGCCCTCGGGCGAATTCACGGCATACATGGAGACGCGGCCGCGCCCGTCATGGGTCAGATCCTTGCTGTCCACATTCTGCTTGTCGGCCGCGTCGAAGGCGTCGGGCGCGAATTCGATCCAGGACCCGACGATGTCCGGCGCCGAGCGTGTCACGTCCAGGCTGACGCGTGCGAGATCGTTGCGCGCGCCTTTCTGCTGCTGGATCGTGGCCGCATCCTGCGCGAGGAGTCGCGCCAACCGGAAGGCGGTCTCGAAGCGCAGCTGGATCGCCGTCGCGGCCTGATCGGCGGCTCCGCGGCCCAGCGACATCGAGAGTTCCGTGGTCTCCTTCGACGACTCCCCCGAGACCACATAGGTCGAGATCGAAAGCCCGACGAGCAACGCCGCGCAGATCGGCAGCAGCAGCTTGATGGCGAGCGGCAGCCGATTCCAGATTGCCAGATTCATATGCTCCCCCTCACCGGCCCGAACTGCGCCGCCTTCCCATGGAGTTTGCCGTCCCATCCGGAATATGGATGGACAGGCTTGATTCTTGGTTAAGGCCGCATTCCTAAAATACAGCCTCCTCACGCACATTCCGCGATTCATTTCCTGCGCGACTATTTGCATATCCGAATGCTCAAAAGCATACCGTAGTGCTCAAATTCGAAGCGGCGCCAGATACGCATTAACGCAATTTCAAGCCTTCTTGACCCATGTTAGGCGCCATCGCGAGCCGTCTCTGCTGGTGGAACGCGACCCCGTCTCGGCTGATTGCGACCTTTCCGTGAGGTGATTGGAAGATGAGCGTGCAACGGTTCTCGCTCCGCACACTGATGCTGGCCGGCCCGGCCATCGGCTGGGTGACGGCGCTGATCATCACCGCGGTCGGGCTGATCGCCACGGTCCAATTGCAATCGACCTTCCACCAGGTGGCCGACGTCAAGACCGCGCTCCGCAACCACACGCTGATGGACGGCCGCATGGACGGCCTGCGCGACGACGTGCTGCGCGCCATCCGGATCGCCAACACCGGCGGCGCCGACGACGCCAAGAAGGACCTCGCCGGCGACATGGAGGAGCAGTGGAACAACATCAAGGATTCGCTGACGACCAATGCGTCGCTTGCGCTGCCTGACGACATTCGCGCCAACTACGTGAAGATCCAGGGCCTGATGGATGCGACGCTGAGCGCCACCGACGCGGAAGTGAAGCTCGCCTACAGCGACCCGAAGGCGGCCGATGCGAAATTCGACGACTACAACGGCACGTTCGACGACGTCGAAGCCTTGATGGACGACACGCGGACCAAGCTGCAGGCGGCCGACCAGGCGGTCGAAGCCGCAGGCGGACAGACCTTCGCGACCATGCCGTACATCCTCGTGACGATCGGCGGCATCGGCCTTGCGGTGCTGACGATCGCCGCCTTCTTCTTGACCCGCACCGCGCTCAAACTGCTCGGCAAGACCACCGATTCCATGGTGCAGCTGACCCAGGACGTGACCAAGGCCGAGGTGCCCTATCTCGAGCGCAAGGACCAGATCGGCGTGATGGCGCGGGCGATGCAGGTGTTCCAGCAGAACGGCATCGAGCGCACCCGTCTGGAGGCGCAGCAGGGACGCGAGCAGGAAGCGCGTTCCAAGCGCTCCGGTGCGATCGACCAGCTGACCGCGGCCTTCGAGCGCGAGGTGACCGCGGTCGTGAAGCAGGTCTCAGATTCGTCGAGCAGCATGCAGGCGACGGCGACCGCCATGACCGAGACCGCCGACCGCACGGCGCACCAGGCGGGCACCGTGGCCTCCGCGTCGGAGCAAGCGTCTGCCAATGTGCAGACCGTCGCCTCGGCCGCCGAGGAGCTCACCGCATCGGTCGCAGAGATCAGCCGGCAGATGGCAGAATCGACCAAGATCGCCGCCGAGGCGGTGGCGCAAGCCAACAAGTCGGGCGAGCTCGTCCGGGCGCTCTCGGATGCCGCGCAGAAGATCGGCGCCGTCGTCAGCCTGATCAGCGAGATCGCGAGCCAGACCAACCTGCTCGCCCTGAACGCGACCATCGAGGCGGCGCGCGCCGGCGAGGCGGGCAAGGGCTTCGCCGTCGTCGCCTCCGAGGTGAAGTCGCTCGCCAACCAGACCGCCAAGGCGACCGAGGAGATCAGCTCGCAGATCGCCAGCATCCAGCAGGCGACCGGCGAGACCGTGCGCTCCATCGGCGATATCTCGACGATCATCGGCCGCATCAACGACATCACGTCCAGCGTCGCGACCGCGGTCAGTCAACAGGGTTCGGCGACCCAGGAGATTGCCCGCAACGTCCAGCAGGCCTCGACGGGAACCCAGCAGGTCTCCAGCAACATCGCCTCGGTGACCGATGCCGCCCAGGAAACCGGCCAGGCCGCAGGACTGCTGCTCGAGGCCTCGAAGGATCTCGCCAAGCAGTCCGATATCTTGCGCGCCGAGGTCGAGCGCTTCATTTCCGGCGTGAAGGCGGCATAAACCATCTTCACGGCGAAAAGCCACCGATCTCACATCTCGGTGCAGCGAGGTGCCGCTCGTCTTAACGCTCTCTCAAAGAAGCCGTGATCTAATGGCGCCATTGCGCGTGAGCCTCGGGAGATAGACGCCCCCACCTCAGCAACAAACCAGATTTGATCAAAGGAACGCTCGGGAACATCTTTCCGGCGTCGCAGCGGAGCTGTGCTTTGCTCCGCCGGAGAGCACGAGAGCCGCGGGGTCGCCATAATCGGGGGAGGCCCTGCGGCTCTCGCCCATTTCATCGCAAGCAGCCATGCCCGGACTTCATCCCGGCATTCAGAGCCGCATGATCTCCACTTCGATCGGCGTGCAGATACCGCCGTTGGTCGGATGGAAATCGACCGAGCAGGCCGTGACCACGACCAGCAGATCCTGCTCCGCGCGCAGCACGACAAAGCCGCCCGGCGGATCGATCGAGGCGAGCACTTCGAGGCGGCCGTCCGGCTGTGGCGACGAATTCTGAAAGAAGTCGACCGGATCCGGGACAAACGGGATCGAGACACCCACTGCAGCCAGCGCATTCAGCAGGTTGTCGTGACAGTTCGGATGATCCGGCAGGCCTGCGCGTTCGTAGAGGCCGCGGTCGCAGGCCGGGAACAGCATGTCATGGGGACCGGGCGATCCGTCCTCGATGAGCGTCAACATCCGCACGCCGCGGGCGTTGTAGAAGCCCTCGCCCACTCTCGGGAACAAGCGCTCGCAGATGTCCCGCGTCTGCGAGGTGCTGAGCCAGTCCAGGGCACCCTCGGCCGTGAACGCGAAAAGGTCGGCGACCTGCTGGCCTTCCGGATCGACGATCTTGACCAGGCTCCCGCGCGAGACGCGAAAAGCACGACCCGATTGCGGCGGAATGACCGTGCGGTCCGGCATGGCTCAGTGTGCGTCCTTCCCGGAAATGCGATAGACGCAGCGCCGCGCACCCGAGACGATGTGCTCGGCACGCTCGACCGCGACCTCCTTGCCGAGCACGGTGCGGAAGAGCGCGAGCTCCGAACGGCAGAAGCCTTGGCAGGACTTGGCGGCGGCGCAGATCGGGCAATGGTTCTCGATCAGCAGCAGCGTGCCGTCCGACGCCGTCGCCGCCCGCGCCATGTAGCCCTCCTCGTCCCGAATCTTCGCCAAGCGTCCGACTTTCTCGCGCAGCGACTTGGCGCCCGCGACGCGCGTGCGATAGGCCTTCTGCGCCGCCTGCTCGCGCGCAGCGATGACCCCGTCCAGCATCGCTTCGCCTCCGGTCTTGCGGATGGCGGCGATCAGCTCCAGCGTGAGATTCGCGTGGTTGTCGGGGAACCGCGCGTCGCCGGCCTCGGTCACCGACCAGAAGCGCTTGGGTCGCCCCACGCCTTCGCTGCGATCCTCGGCCGCGACCAGCCCGTCGTCGAGCAGCCGCGCGAGATGCTGACGTGCGCCGACCGCGGTCATGGCGAGTTTCCGTCCGAGCGCTTCCGCGGTCTGCGGTCCTCCGACCTTCAGGGCATGGAGCAGGCGAAGCGAGCGGCGATCCTTCATGTCGCCGATCATAGCACCGCCCGAATAATTTGAAAACTGTTTGCTTTTCTAATTATCCGGCGCTACCACTGGGCGGGCTCGGGCAATGATGATGGAGGTCGGCCTTGCCTCTCATGCTCTCCGTGCGGATCGCGTCAGTGTCCTGCGTCTTTTCCTTCCAGCGGATCGAGCCGCCGCTCTCCCGCAAGGCCCGAAGCGCCATCGACCCGTGCCGGCTGCCGCGGCATCTGCGGCGCGACGTCGGCCTCGACGACTATCCCTGCGAGCCTCGTATGGCGCCGCGCTGGCAGCACTTCCGATGACGGCAAGCGCCGGCGATCCCGTATTGCTGCGCCGGCGCAACGTCGCGCCGCTGATCCTGGTCAATCTCGGCGTCGGCCTCCATGCCACGATCTGGTACATGGCGTCGACCGCGATGCCGAGCGCGGTCCAGGATCTCGATGCGGCGGCCTATCTGAGCTGGGCGGCCAGCCTCTATCTGATGACCTCGATCCTGGGCGGCGCGATGCTGCCGCCGATCAAATCCCGCTTCGGTCCCCGTTCGTCGATGATGGTGGCGGCGGTGATCGTGGTCGCCGGTGGAACCCTCGCGGGTCTGGCGCCGGACGTCGCTTGGATCCTTGCGGGACGCGCGATCCAGGGCCTCGGCGAAGGCTTCCTGGTCGCCCTCAGCTACTGCCTGGTGCGCGAGCTGTTCGACAACGCCCTGGTGCCGCGCGTCGCCGGCATCGAAGCCGTCACCTGGGCGCTCGCGGTGCTGCTGGGACCGCTGCTCGGCGGCTGGCTCACCCACCTCGGCACCTGGCGCCTCGCCTTCTTCGGGTCGGCGGCCCTGCCTTTGCCCATGATGGCGCTCGGCTGGGTGATCCTG
Source organism: Candidatus Cybelea sp. (assembly GCA_035542015.1). Taxonomy (GTDB): domain Bacteria; phylum Pseudomonadota; class Alphaproteobacteria; order Dongiales; family Dongiaceae; genus Dongia. Next base: position 2,672 of record DATKMF010000205.1, on the reverse strand, counting down.
CGCCATCATCCGCATGTGCCGATGCGCCAGACGGCGCCGCTGGCACGGCTCTTCCTGCTCGCCGCGGGCGTCATGGCGATCGCCGTCGCCGACCGACTCTCGTCGTTGCTCGCGACAACCATCCCGAACCACGTGCTCGGTCTCGTCGCCGTCGCCGTCGGCATCGCGCTGATCGCCCTCACGATCGCGTTCGACCGGCGCAGCACGCACAAGCTCTTTCCCACCGCCTTTCCCGGCATCCACCATCCGGTCTCGCTCGGCATCTGGGTGCTGACCCTGATGGCGCTGTCGGAAGCCGCGGTCTTCGTCTATGGACCCTATATCCTGCAGCTCTATCGCGGCCTGCCGCCGACCCTCGCCGGCTATTTCGGCGCGATCCATGCGCTCGCATGGTCCTTGTCGGCGATGCTGGTGGCGCCGCTCGGCGGCCGCTGGCACAACCTCCTGATCCTCGCGGGGCCGACCTCGCTGGCGCTCGGTCTCTCCGGTCTTGCCCTCACCATGGCGACCAGTTCCCTGGCGCTGATCGCCGTCGCCATGGTCCTGGTCGGCTGCGGCTTCGGCCTCTCCTACGCGTTCCTGACCCAGCGCGTGATGGCCGCATCCGATCCCGGCGAGGAGGACGCGACCGTCGCCTCGATGTCGAGCCTGTTCGGCATGGGCGGCGCCGTCAGCGCGGCGGTCGCCGGGCTGATCGGCAACGCGGTGGGACTCGACGGTCCGCTGACCGTCGCCGTCGTCTCCGCGGCATCGCGCGCCCTCTTCGGCGGCGGCGCCGTGCTGGCTGGCATCGGCATCCTTGCCGCCTGGCGGCTTACCCATGCCTTCGCCGCGCACCAGAGGAAGCTCGCGGCGTCCTGACCCTTTGCGCGCGGCGTCGGACTGTCGTAACAAGTCTCGCTCGATCTGTCAGGGGAAGCTCCACCGCCATGCCGCGCGATCCGCGCTACGATGTCCTGTTCGAGCCGGTGAAGATCGGCCCGGTCACGGCGAAGAACCGCTTCTATCAGGTGCCGCATTGCAACGGGCAGGGCTATCGCGACCCTTCCGCCATGATCCGGATGCGCGCCAACAAGGCGGCCGGCGGCTGGGCGGTGCTCTGCACCGAGCAAGTGGAGATCCACCACAGCTCGGAGATCACGCCCTTCATCGAGCTCCGGCTCTGGGACGATCGCGATCTGCCGGTCTTCGAGCGCTTGACCGCGGCCATCCACGGCGAGAATGCGCTGGCCGGAATCGAGCTCGCCTATAACGGCATGAACGGGCCCAATTTCTACACCCGCGAGACGCCGCTGGGCCCGAGCCATCTTCCCATCGCCACCTTCACCTATGATCCGGTGCAGGCGCGGGCGATGGATCTTTCCGACATCCGCGATCTCCGCCGCTGGCATCGCAATGCCGCGATCCGGGCGAAGCGCGCCGGCTTCGACCTGGTCTATGTCTATGCGGCGCACGGCTTCAGCACCTTCCAACACTTCCTCTCCCGCCGCACCAACCATCGCAGCGACGAATACGGCGGCTCGCTCGAAAACCGCATGCGGCTGCTGCGCGAAGTCACCGAGGACACGCGCGAGGCGGTCGGCGATCGCTGCGCCGTGGTGGTGCGCCTTGCCGTCGACGAGTTGATGGGCGCGGACGGGATCACCCGCGCCGAAGCCGAGGACGTGATCGGCCGCATGGGCGAGACTCCCGACCTCTGGGATCTGACTCTCGGCAGCTGGGAGAACGATTCCCGCACCGCGCGTTTCGTGGCCGAGGGCGGCGAGGAAGAGTTCGTGCGCGGCCTGAAGCGCCTGACCTCGAAGCCGGTGGTCGGCGTCGGCCGCTTCACCTCGCCCGACGAGATGGTGCGCCAGATCAAGAGCGGCATCCTCGACTTCATCGGCGCCGCGCGGCCCTCGATCGCCGATCCCTTCCTGCCAAAGAAGATCGAAGAAGGCCGCATCGACGACATCCGCGAATGCATCGGCTGCAACATCTGCATCTCCGGCGACATGACCATGTCGCCCAGCCGCTGCACCCAGAATCCCGCCATGGGCGAGGAATGGCGCCGCGGCTGGCATCCGGAATTGATCCGCGCCAAGCAATCGGATGCGCGCGTGCTCATCGTCGGCGCCGGCCCGGCGGGGCTCGAAGCCGCGCGCGCGCTCGGCCAGCGCGGCTACGAGGTGGCGCTCGCCGAGGCCACGACCGAGCTCGGCGGGCGCGTGGCGCGGGAATGCAAGCTGCCCGGCCTCGCCACCTGGGGCCGGGTGCGCGACTATCGCGCCGGACAGATCGCCAAGATGCCGAACGTCGAAATCTACTACGACAGCCGGCTCGACGCCGCGCAGGTGCTGGAATTCGGCTTCGATCACGTGCTGGTGGCGACCGGCGCCACCTGGCGCCGCGACGGCATCGCGCATCATCTGCTGCAGCCGCTCGCGATTGCCGCGGAGGCCGAAGTGCTGACGCCGGACGACCTCATGGCCGGCAAGCGGCCAAAGGGCAAGTCCGTGCTGCTCTATGACGACGACCACTACACCATGGGCGGCGTGCTGGCCGAGCTGCTCGCGCGCGAAGGCTTTGCGGTGACGCTGGTGACGCCGGCCGCCGAAGTCTCGAACTGGACCCAGAACACGCTCGAGCAATTCCACATCCAGGCGCGCCTGCTCGAACTCGACGTGAAGATC
>DATKMF010000204.1:0-7098 GCA_035542015.1 Candidatus Cybelea sp. | reverse complement strand
CCGATACCGAGATGCATACAGGCATCCAGATTCGGCTGGTCGAGCCTGGTCCGCGCCACGTACCAGATACCCTCGATCTCGATCACCGGCGCGTCAAGCAAGATGACGATGCACTCCTCATGTTCGTCGGGTTCCGCTTTGGCCGCATAGGTACCGAGAAGCCGCCGCTGCTCATCGCTCAGCGGCCGTTCGGCCGACGCATTCTCGGCTGGCGTCATGGACAAGCACGCCATCAGAACGAACCCCAGAAGACGACCGTCGCCAATCACGCTTACCTCCCGCACGAAAGAAATGGGGGAAAGAAATGGGGTCAGACTCCGAAATCGCCAACGGGAGCACTCGTGGGTCCCCCGCCTCCCTACTCCGTCTGCGGCTTCGTAGGGCAGGCCGCGGGGGACAGCAGCTTTTCCTGGCTCACTGCGCTCGCCAAGAAGAGCGAGTGGCTGGGGGACCTGGATTCGAACCAGGGTTGACGGAGTCAGAGTCCGTAGTCCTACCGCTAGACGATCCCCCAGCAGGGATCGGGTGCCGCGGGGCCCGCGAGGCCGGGGTCCAAAGGCGGGCGGAATTTATCGCCTGGACTCCGGGGATTCAACCCCTTCGGAACCGGGCTTATCGGCCGTAAGTATAGACGATCCGGGCCTTGGCCAGGAGGGCGGCCTGGAGCCTGGCCTCGACCGCGGCGCCGCCGGCATCCGGGCTGAGGTCGAGATGGGCGACCTTGAGGGCGTAAACCGTGACCACGTAATGGTGCGGGTCGTCGTTCGGCGGGGGACAGGGGCCGAAATAGGCGACGGTGCCGGCGCTGTTGCGGAGCTGGACGGCGCCCGGCGGCAGGCCGGAATTGCCGGCCCGCCCCGCTCCTTCCATGAGCCCCGGCGTCGAGGGCGGCAGATTAACCACCAGCCAGTGCCAGAAGCCGTCCCCGCCTCCCGCGTCGCGGTCCATGATGGTGACGGCGAGGCTCTGCGCGCCCTGCGGCACATCGGACCATTCCAGCGGCAGCGAGAGATTGGCACCCCCGCAGCCGTAGTCATCGGCGGTGTTCCTTTGCGGAATCACGCCGTCGCCGCCCACCGCCGGGCTCGAGACGTCGAAGGCCCAGGCAGTCGAGGCAAGGCCGATCAGCGTCGCCAGAACGGCAGGCATACCAAGTCGCAACATGGCCGGATCCCGCGGAATCGGAGTTTGGACCATGATTCCGCGGAACCGATGCCGGCCGCAATCGCCGAGGTGCCCTGTTCGGCGGTCGCGAAACCTTCATTTTCCGCCTCTTTCCCTGTAGGATCGGCGGCGAAACGGCCTGGGCGTAGAGATGTGCCGGCGCCGCCGGGGTGGGTCCCGGAAGGCGCGGTCGCGGCGACCCGGGCTTGGGAGTTGGACTCTTGTCTACGGGCCTTTCCGGGCCGGCGGCGATCGCGCGCCCTCTGGCGCGCGCTGCCAGGCCCGGCGAAATCATGGCCGCGCTCGATCTCGGCACCAACAATTGCCGGCTGCTGGTGGCCCGGCATGCGGGATCGGGATTCCATGTGATCGACGCCTTCTCCCGCATCGTGCGCCTCGGCGAAGGTGTGGCGCAGACGGGGCGTCTCTCCGACGCCGCGATCGACCGCACGATCGACGCCTTGAAGATCTGCGCCGGCAAGATGGCGCGGCGCAGCGTCACGCTCTCGCGCGCGGTCGCAACCGAAGCCTGCCGGCGCGCCGAGAACTGCGCCGAGTTCGTCGCGCGCACGCGCTCCGAGACCGGCGTCAGCCTCGACATCATCTCGACCGGCGAGGAGGCGCAGCTCGCCTTCAAGGGCTGCCTGCCGCTCCTCGACAAGACCCGGCCCTATGCGATCGTCTTCGACATCGGCGGCGGCTCGACGGAATTGGGCTGGCTGCGCTTTCGCCCCAACCAGCCGCCGGAGATGGTGGCCTGGCATTCGGTGCCGCTCGGCGTCGTCTCGATGACCGAGCGATTCGGCGCCGAGGCGCGCGAGGGCGAAGATGCGGATGCCTTCTATCGCCGCATGGTCGATCTGGTCGCCGCGCATCTTGAGCCGCTGCAACGGGCGATCAGCGCCAGCCGTGCGATCGGCGCCGGCGAGGTGCAGATGCTCGGCACTTCCGGCACGGTGACGACGCTGGCGGGAATAAGGCTCGGATTGCCGCGCTACGATCGCGGCCAGGTCGACGGATCCTATCTCGATTTCGCCGACGTGGAGCGGATCTCGACCGACATCGCGCATCGCAACGTGGCGGGCCGCGCCGAGATCCCCTGCATCGGCGTGGAGCGCGCCGATCTCGTGCTCTCCGGCTGCGCGATCCTGACCGCGATCTGCCGGCTCTGGCCGGTCGGGCGGTTGCGCGTGGCGGATCGCGGCGTGCGCGAGGGCATTCTCATGAGCCTGATGAGCGGACCCGCGCGCCACGCCGCGCATTCGAGCTGACGTCGCGCATGGTGCAGAAGAAGGGTGGAGGTCCCAAGGGAGGCCCGCGCCAGCCGGACATGACCAGGGGCGGGCGCGGTCAGCGCGGTGCCGGGCTCTCCGGGCGTGGACTGACCGAGCGGGTGAAGACCGCGCACAAGCGCACGGCCTCGTCGACCCGCTGGCTCGAGCGGCAGCTGAACGATCCTTATGTCGCCGAGGCGAAAAAGCGCGGCTTCCGCTCGCGCGCGGCCTTCAAGCTGCTGCAATTGGACGAACGCTTCCATTTCCTGAAGCCCGGTGCCCGGGTGGTCGATCTCGGCGCTGCACCCGGCGGCTGGAGCCAAGTCGCGGCCGAGCGCGTGCTCAAGAGCGGAAAGGGGAAGATGGTCGGCATCGACATCCTGGAGATGGAGCCGCTGCCCGGTGTCTCGCTGCTGCATCTCGATTTCATGGCGGACGAAGCACCGGAGAAGCTGAAGGCGCTGTTGGAGGGCGAGGCGGATGTCGTGCTCTCCGACATGGCCGCGCCCGCGACCGGGCACCAGCGGACCGATCACCTGAAGATCGTGGCCCTGGCCGAGACCGCCTATGCCTTCGCCGCCGAGGTGCTGGCGCCCGGCGGCACCTTCATCGCCAAAGTGCTGCAGGGCGGCGCCACCGGCGATCTGCTGAAGGCGCTGAAACGCGATTTCGCCGAGCTGCGCCATGTGAAGCCGCCGGCCAGCCGCAAGGATTCGGCGGAGATCTATGTGGTGGCGCTGGGATTCCGTGGTCAGCATCGCGCAAGCTAGGCAACAGGCTGCGCTCAGCTTTCTCTGGTACGTGACGGCGATCGCACGGCCGTTCGGGAACCAAAGAGCATGCGTTTGCAGAAGATCGCCGCCGCCCTCCTGGGCCTTGCCATCGGCACCGTCGCCGTGGGCTCGGCCTTCGCCGCGCTGTCCGAGGACCGCGCGGCCAACATGAAGCACATCCGTTACGCCTACGGTCAGCTGTACCAGATGCTGCGCAACGACAGCTTCGATCCCGCCACGGCGCAGCAGGGCGCCACGGCGATCGCGGCCGGGCTGGCCCAGCTCAAGGATCTGTTCCCCGCCGGCAGCCAGACGGCGGATGACCGGGCGAGCGCCGATATCTGGAACAACCGGCCCGGCTTCGAGGCGCTGCGGGGCACCGCTTATGAAGCGGCCTTGAGCATGGCGAAGGCCCCCGATCCGGCAAGCTTTACGGACGCATTCCAGAAGCTCGGGCAAGCCTGCCGCAGCTGCCACGACAAGTTCGCCAACCTGAACTAAAGTCGCCCCCGAATCGATTCGGGGGTTGGATGACGAAGAATGCGAGAGGCAGCACCGCCTGCGCGGTGGTGCTGGGGCTCGGCTTGAGCGCGGCCGTGGTCGGGAGCGGCTTGGCCGGCCTCCTGGATGATCGCCAAGCGACCATGAAGACGATCTCGCTCGCCTTCCGGCCGCTCGGGAACCTGGCCAAGCAGCGGAAGTTCGACGCCGCCGCGGTCGCCGCCGGCAGCCAGGCCATCGTCGCCGGCCTCACCAGGTTCAAGGACCTCTTTCCCGAGGGCTCCGAGCACGCCGACAACAGCTCGAGCGCGGCGATCTGGAGCGACCGCGCCGGCTTCGACAAGGCGCTCGGCAACGCGATCGCCGCGGCCAATCGGCTTGCGACGGCGCAGGATCCGCTGAGCCTGAGGGATACGACCCAGGCCATGGCCGACGCCTGCAGCGCCTGCCATCACGGGTATCGGATCGACAAGTGATGTGGGCTCGCCAACCATCGGCCCCGACTCCCAGATATAGCGAGTCGCGCCTCTTGGCGCCATAGCCGTGGGGGCATGCCTGCCCTGCGGCGGGAAACCGCGGATTCCGGCCCCTTTGCCTGGACGGGGCGCCTTCGCTGTGTATGATGCCGCGCCAACCCGATTCCGGGGCAGGAATTTTCTCAAGCGGCGGTCCGGCTTGCCACCCGCGAACCGCCAGCGGGGTTTGGCGATGGAAATCCGCGACGCTTTGACTTTCGACGACGTGCTCCTCGAGCCGGCGGCGAGCTCCGTGCTGCCGGCGACCGCCGACACGGCGACGCACTTGACCAAGCGCATCCAGCTCTCGATCCCCCTGCTCTCCTCCGCCATGGACACGGTGACCGAGGCGCAGATGGCCATCGTCATGGCGCAGAACGGCGGCATGGGCGTCATCCACAAGAACCTCGACATCGCGCGCCAGGCCGAGGAAGTCAAAAAGGTGAAGCGCTTCGAGAGCGGCATGGTGGTGAACCCGCTCACCATCCACCCGCAAGCCAGCCTCGCCGAGGCCCTCGCTCTCATGAAGGCGCACAACATCTCCGGCATCCCGGTGGTCGAGGGCGGCAACGGCGCCGCCGCGGGTACGACCACGGGAAGGCTGGTCGGCATCCTCACCAATCGGGACGTGCGCTTCGCCAACGATTTGAACGAGCCGGTGAAGAACCTGATGACCAAGGAGAAGCTCATCACGGTGAAGCCGGGCGTCGGCCATGACGAAGCGCGGCACCTGCTGCACCAGTACCGGATCGAGAAGCTGCTGGTGGTCGATGACGCCTATCACTGCATCGGCCTCATCACGGTCAAGGACATGGAGAAGGCCCAGGCCTATCCCCATGCCTGCAAGGACGAGCGGGGCCGACTGCGCGTCGCCGCGGCGGTCGGCGTCGGCGAGGACGGGCTCCGGCGCGCAGAAGCCTTGCTCGATGCCGGGGTCGATGTGCTGGTGATCGACACGGCGCACGGCCATTCTGAGGGCGTGCTCTCCGCGGTCGGTGCGGTGAAGCGGCTCTCCAACGACTGCCAGGTGGTCGCCGGCAATGTGGCGACGGCGGACGGCGCCCAGGCGCTGATCGACCAGGGCGCCGATGCGGTGAAGGTCGGCATCGGCCCGGGCTCGATCTGCACCACGCGGATCGTCGCCGGCGTCGGCGTGCCGCAGCTGACCGCGATCACCGACGCGGCGGCGCGCGCGCACAAGGCCGGCGTGCCGGTGATCGCCGACGGCGGCATCAAGTATTCCGGCGATCTTGCCAAGGCGATCGCCGGCGGCGCCGATTGCGCCATGGTGGGCTCGCTGCTCGCCGGCACCGACGAGAGCCCGGGCGAGGTCTTCCTCTACAACGGCCGCTCCTACAAGTCCTATCGCGGCATGGGCTCTCTCGGCGCCATGGCCCGCGGCTCGGCCGACCGTTACTTCCAGCAGGAGGTGGCGGACAATCTGAAGCTGGTACCGGAAGGGATCGAAGGCCGCGTGCCCTATAAAGGGCCGGCGGGCACGGTGATCCACCAGCTGGTCGGCGGCTTGAAGGCCGCGATGGGCTATACCGGCAACGCGACGATCCCCGAGATGCAGAAGAACTGCCGCTTCCTGCGCATCACCAATGCCGGCCTCGCCGAGAGCCACGTCCACGACGTGCAGATCACGCGCGAGGCGCCGAATTACCGGCAGAACATGTAGGCAGATGTCAGATGACAGATGTCGGATGTCAGAAGTGAAGACGAGGACGACTGAGATCTGTTCGCTGACATCTGACATCTGTCATCTGAAGCGCGTGGAGCGCGGGTCATGACCCCCGGCGCGCGCATCCAAGCAGCGATCGAGCTGCTCCGCGCGATCCATCAGGGGAGCGCGCCGGCGGATCGGACTTCGGCCGCCTATTTCCGGACGCGGCGCTATATCGGCGGGCAGGACCGGCGCGCCGTGCTGGACCATACCTACAGCGTGCTGCGCCGGCGCGCGGCCCTGGACTGGAAGCTCAACCGGGCGCGGGGCGACGTGAAGCTGCCGGAGGTCGAGCGGGCGCGGCTGATCGCGCGGCTCGCCTTGATCGACGGCTGGTCGGCGGATCGCATCGCCGGCGCCTTCGACGGCGGCCAGTATCGCCCGGCGACCCTCGACCAGGCCGAGAAGCGGATCGCCAAGGCGTTGCAGGGCGATGCCCTCGCCGACCCTAAGGCGCCGCTCTGGGTGCGGCTGGAGTTTCCCGAATGGACGACGGAGCGCCTCGAGCGCGCCTTCGGCGGCCGGCTGGAAGTGGAGATGACGGCGGCGCTCGACGAGGCCGCGACCGATCTGCGCGTCAACACGCTCAAGGGCACGCGCGCGGAAGCGGTGCGGGCGCTGCGCGATGCGGGCATCGATGCCGTGCCGACGAAGCTGTCGCCCTGGGGGCTGCGGGTCGAGGGACGGCATCCGCTGGCGACCCTCGAGGTCTTCAAGCGCGGCCTCATCGAGGTACAGGACGAGGGCTCGCAACTGGTGGCGCTGATGACCGACGCCAAGCCCGGCGAGCGCGTGGTCGATTTCTGCGCCGGCGCCGGCGGCAAGACGCTGGCCTTGGCGGCGATGATGCAGAACAAGGGCAAGCTGGTCGCGACCGATGTCCTCAAGGGCCGGATCGAGCGCTCGGCCACAAGGCTGCGCCGTGCCGGTGCGCATAACGTGGAGCGCCGCGATCTCGGCGTAGCGCAGGGCCTTGATCGCTGCCTCGCGCGTGGTCTTCAGCGTGTTGACCCGGATGTCGGTCGCGGCTTCGTCGAGCGCCGCGCGCATCTCTTTCTCGAGGTTCCGGCCGAAGGCGCGCTCGAGGCGCTCCGTCGTCCATTCGGGAAACTCCAGCCGCACCCAGAGCGGCGCCTTAGGGTCGG
>DATKMF010000203.1:0-3215 GCA_035542015.1 Candidatus Cybelea sp. | reverse complement strand
CTCCTCCGAGCAGATCGAGGACACGCTCGCCATGCTCTCCGAGCAGGGCATCAACGTGGTCGAAAGCGAGGAGGCCGACGAGCCGACCGAGAAGCCCGCGGCCGCCAAGACCGCCTCCTCCGACAGCGAGGAGGAGGACGAGGACGAAGAAGAGGAAGAGTCGGGCGGCGGCAACATCGACGCCGATTCCATCGGCCGCACCGACGATCCGGTGCGCATGTACCTGCGCGAGATGGGCTCGATCGAGCTCCTGTCGCGCGAGGGCGAAATCGCGATCGCCAAGCGCATCGAGGCCGGCCGCGACAAGATGATCGGCGCCTTGTGCGAGAGCCCGCTGACCATGCGCGCGGTGGTGCATTGGCGCGACTCCCTGGTCGAAGGCAAGATGCTGCTGCGCGACATCATCGACCTGGACGCGACCATCGGCGGCGTGCCGTCGGCGGCGGGCGAGGGCAACGGTGCCGCCGCCGAGCCGGCCGAGGATGAGGCCGAGGGCGAGAAGGCTGAAGGCGCCGATGGCGAGGCGCGCGAGGGGCAGGGCGACGCCGACGGCGGCGGCGACGACGGCGATGAGAACAACCTCTCGCTCGCCGCGATGGAAAGCCAGCTCAAGCCGCAGGTCCTCGAGACGTTCGACAAGATCGCTGCGATCTATCGCCGCATGCATCGCATGCAGGAGAAGCGCCAGGAGGCGCTGCACACCGGCAAGTCGTTCAGCCCGGTCTCCGAGCGGCACTACCAGAAGCTCAAGGCCGAGCTCGTGCAGCTCCTCGAGGGCGTGCGGCTCAATAACCAGCGCATCGAGCAGCTGGTCGGCCAGCTCTACGAGCTGAATCGCAAGCTGACGCAGGGCGAAGGCAAGCTCCTGCGCCTGGCCGAGGGTGCGGGCGTCAAGCGCGAGGAGTTCCTCAGCAAGTACCAGAGCCGCGAGGTCGACCCGCGCTGGCTGTCGCGCATCGCGCGCCTGTCCGGCAAGGGCTGGGCGAAGTTCTCGACCCGCTACAAGAACGAGATCACGATCCTGCGCAAGGAGATCGCCGAGATCTCCGAGCGCGCCGGCCTGCCGATCGCCGAGTTCAAGAAGACGGTGAGCCAGGTGCAGCAGGGCGAGCGCGAAGCGGCGCGCGCCAAGAAGGAAATGGTCGAGGCCAATCTGCGCCTCGTCATCTCGATCGCGAAGAAGTACACGAACCGCGGCCTGCAGTTCCTGGACCTGATCCAGGAAGGCAACATCGGCCTGATGAAGGCGGTCGACAAGTTCGAGTACCGGCGCGGCTACAAGTTCTCGACCTATGCCACGTGGTGGATCCGGCAGGCGATCACGCGCTCGATCGCCGACCAGGCGCGCACCATCCGCATCCCGGTGCACATGATCGAGACGATCAACAAGCTCGTGCGCACCTCGCGCCAGATCCTGCACGAGATCGGCCGCGAGCCGATGCCCGAGGAGCTCGCCGAGCGCCTCGGCATGCCGCTCGAGAAGGTGCGCAAGGTGCTGAAGATCGCCAAGGAGCCGATCAGCCTCGAGACGCCGATCGGCGACGAGGAGGACAGCCATCTCGGCGACTTCATCGAGGACAAGAACGCGGTCCTCCCGGTCGAGGCGGCGATCCAGTCGAACCTGCGCGAGACGACCACGCGCGTGCTGGCGACCCTGACGCCGCGCGAGGAGCGCGTGCTGCGCATGCGCTTCGGCATCGGCATGAACACCGACCACACGCTCGAAGAGGTGGGCCAGCAATTCTCGGTCACCCGCGAGCGCATCCGCCAGATCGAGGCGAAGGCACTGCGCAAGCTCAAGCACCCGTCGCGCTCCCGCAAGCTGCGGAGCTTCCTCGACACCTGACATGGATTGAGTGCGAGTAATCCACGGCCGGCGAAGCATCCTTCGCCGGCCGTTTTTGAGCGGGGGACATCGATCGGATCAGCGGGAGCGGGACGTGAATCGATTTCGGTCCGTTCGGCGGAGCGAAACCTCTGCCCGTGCTGCGTGTCTGGCGATGGCGCTGACCTGGGCGGTGATTCTGTCGGCGTGCACGGCGCCAAGTACCGGTCCCGGGCGCGCGGTCCCGCCGGGCTATCTGTTCGCGGGTCGCTATCTGGACATAACAGCTCCGAATTCCGCTGGCTGGCGCTTAGTGTCGGAGAAGCCAGACCTCTGGGCCTTTGCCAGAAATGGAAGCGAGCCGGACGAAACCTATATTGCCTCGGTGGCAACGTTCGACCTTCCTGCCGCGATCAGTCGCGACGATTTCGTCGCGCTGGTCAGAAGAAACGCGGAGCGGGACTCGAACCCGGACCGCTTTAAGGACGTGCGTTCTACCGTAGAGCTCTCGTATCCATGTGTTCATTATCAGGCGACGGCCGAGGATACACAGGCCAAGACGAGGACGGGCGATAGGCGACCCCTCGTGTTCGAGATGGTCGGCCTATACTGCCAGGATGTCTTGCTACGCGACATGGGCTTCGCCGCGATCTATTCCCACCGTGGCAACACGGCTGATCCTCAATTTCAAAAGGACGCCGCCGATTTTGTCGCTGGCATTCGCGTGCCCGGTCACTAGTCTAGGTCGCCAATCGTTGTCGAGGGCTACGCCTGCTCCATCCGATGCGCGCGCAGGAACGAGCGGATCTGCCGCACGGCGAGCGGGATGCGCTCCTTCGGCTGCTTCCACGGGAACATGCTGACTTCGGCTTTGGGGGCCAGCATCGCCGCCTCCATGGCGACGGCGTAAGGATGCGGCGGGATGTCGTCCGGCAGGATCAGCACCGGCGTCTGGCACTGGCGCACGAAATCGCGGGTGACCGTGTAAACGAAATCGGGATGGGTGTGGTACATCCGCGTCAAGAACTTCTCGACCACCTCCATGGTGATCTCCGGCCGGGCTTTGACGATGTCCGGCCCCCAGCCTTTCATGTTGGTGTCGTAGGACAGGTCCGGCAGTTCGGGCCGCCAGCCGCTGGGCTGGGCGAGCACGGCCGCGACGACCCGGTTGGGGGCCCGCTTCAGCAGGTTCCAGATGAAGGGGCCGCCGATGCAGAAGCCCATCACCAGGAACTTGTCGATCCCGAGATGATCCATGAGGCCGATGTGGTCGTCGGTATAGGCATCCCAGGGGCGGTCGGGCTCGAGCGGCCCGGTGGACTGCCCGCCGATGGCGTTGCGGAGATCGGCGGAGATGCAGCGATACTCGCCCTTGAACTCCTCGATGGGA
>DATKMF010000202.1:0-15112 GCA_035542015.1 Candidatus Cybelea sp. | reverse complement strand
TGCCGGAGGGCCTGCACCGCCGAGCGGCCGGGATATTGGAACAGTGGGATGAAGCGCTCCAGCATGCGTTTGAAGGCGGCGAAGCCCTGGGGCAGCGCCTGCTGGACCGCCGCGCCGTCATAGACCGGCAGGAAATGCTTGAAATAGAGCTCGATCGCCTGTTGCGGCGCCTGGTGCAGCTCGCCCTTGATCTTGTCGGCATAGCCGAAATACCGGGAATAGCCGCAGAACAGCTCGTCGCCGCCGTCGCCGGAGATCGCGACCGTCACCGATTCCCGCGTGAACTGCGAGAGCAGATAGGTCGGCACGCAGGAACGGTCGCCGTTGGGCTCGTCCTGCCAAGTCCCGACCTTGCGCCCGATCGCCTCGAAGTCGGAGGCCGCGAACACGTATTCCCGATGCTCGGTGCCGAGCACCTGGGCGAACTTGCGGGCATCCAGGTGCTCGCTCTTGTTGTCGCCCTCGAAGCCGATGGTGAAGCTCTTGACCGGCACCTTGAGTCGCTTGGTCAGCAGCGCCGCCGAGAGCGTCGAATCGATGCCGGCCGAGAGGAACACGCCGAGGGGCACGTCGCTGTTGAGCCGGCCCTTGAGCGCCACGGTCAGCTGCTGCTCGACCTCGTCGCAGAGCGAGGCGAAGCGCGCGTCGTCGGCGCCGGCATCCGGGTCGAGCTCGTAGGTGAAGAAGCGCTTCAGGCTGGTCGAGCCGTCCGCCTCCACCAGCATCAACATTCCGGGCTCGAGCTTCTCAACGCCGGCATAGATCGTCGCGGGCGCCGGCACATAGCGCAGCATGAAATACTGTGCCAGGCCCTCTTCCGAGAGCGCCAGATCCTCCGGCATCCCGACCTCGATCGCCGAAAGCTCGGAGGCGAAGCCGAAGAGGCCATTGTGCCGGCGATAGTAGAGCGGCTTCTCGCCGGCGCGGTCGCGCGCCAGCGTCAGGCGTCCGGTCTCCATGTCGTAGAGGCCGAGCGCGAACATGCCGTCCAGCTGGGCGAAGAGCTTGTCGCCCCATTGCGCATAGCCGGCGAGCAGCACCTCGGTGTCGCAGCGGGTCTTGAACCGATGGCCCTGCTGCTCGAGCGCTCGCCTGAGCTCCAGGAAATTATAGATCTCGCCGTTGAAGGTGATGGCGTAGCGGCCGCTCGCATCCAGCATTGGTTGGCGGCCGGCATCGGAGAGGTCGAGGATGCTGAGGCGCCGGTGGCCGAGATGGCAGCGGTTCTTGCCGTCGCGCCAATGCCCATCGGCGTCTGGGCCGCGATGCGCCATCTGCCGCGTCATCAAGTCGACGCGCTGCTTCAGCTCCGCCTCCGGGACTCCCCCCGAGAGGTTCAACAATCCGGCGATGCCGCACATCGATCGATCCTCAACACCCGCTGCCGGGATTCATGAAGCATGAGCGGTGCCAATTGCGATGCCGGCAGATTCTGCCGGCTTCCAGTCCACCCGTGCCGGCCATTCTGGCATTCAATTCGCAATGAGGTAAGATCGCTCAACCCTCTCCACCGCGCGAGTCTCCGCTCCATGGACTTCATTCCGCCGCATTCGGCGCTGTTCAACGCCAGCTACCAGGAAGCGCCGTTCACCAACCCGACCATTCGGGTCGCCTTCCAGAGCGCCCTCCAGATCATAGCCCAGGTGCTCGGGGTCAACGCCAAGGGGAGCGGAGCGCACCTGGCCGACGATCTCCTGGTCTGGTTCCGCAACCTCGGCTTCACCGAGGACCCCGACTTCTGTCGCGCGATGGAGCCCTATCTGGAAGACAAGGTCCTGCGGGCGCGGATCTGGCGGGTCTACGCCCTCTGCTGGGCGGCGAAGTCCGCCATGAATCTGCCGGGCCATTTCGTCGATATCGGCTGCTACGACGGCAAGACCATCGACGTCATGCGCCGCTTCATCCGCTACGAGAAGCTGGAGAAGGACTGGGTTCTCTACGACCTCTTCGACTATCATCCGACCGAGCGCTCCAAGCAGTTTCACGGTCCCGAGCTCTACGGCAAGGTCTGCGCGATGTTCGCCGACACGCCGCGGATCAAGGTGGTGAAAGGCTTCCTGCCGCAGAGCATGACCGGCACGCTGCCGGATCTGATCGCCTTCGCCCAGATCGATCTCAACTCCGCCGCGGTCGAGATCGACTGCCTGAAGATCGTGCTGGAGCGGATGACGCCCGGCGGCATGATCGTGCTCGACGACTACGGCTTCAAGCGTTACCACGAGTCTTACGCCAGCCAGAAGAAGCTCGCCGAGAGCATGGGCCAGGTGATCTTCGAGAGCCCCACCGGCCAGGGCATCCTGATCAAGCGTTAGTGCCCGCCGGCGGCGGCCATCAGCGATGGATTGCGCTTGTACTTGGTCTGGGTCGGCCACTGTTCTTCGACCGCGGCCGGTGCATGCGAGCGTGAGGCGGTGACGAAGCAGATCGCCTCGGGCGGCAGCTTGTAGCGCTTCACCGGATCGACCGCCACCACATTGCGCTGGTTGGTCGGGCCCCAATAGACCCGGACCTCGACGCGATCGAAGCCGCGGCTCTGATACCAGTCGTGATAGGCGGTCGGGCTGATGTTCCAGAAGCCGTGATTGGTCATCGTGACCGGATTGGCATGGATCACCGTCCCCTTCGGCTTCAGGCAGGTCACGATGTTCTCGAAGGCCTGGCCGATGTTGAAGCAATGCTCCAGCGTGCCGGGGTCGAGCACCAGGTCGAAGGCGCCATGCAGGTCCTCCGGCACGGGCCGATTGAGATCGACGATGCGCTCGACATGGCGCGAGGCGTGGACGTCGATGTAGACCGGATCGAGCCCGATCGCCGCGAAGGTCGCCGTGGTTTCCGCGATCGGCCCTTTCCAGCCGTGATAGCTGGCGATGCGCGCCGCGTCGTCACCGGCTGCGGGGGTCACGGTCTCGGTCAACAGCAGGTCGGGATAGCCGAGGCAGAGGATCTTCGCCGGGGCGAACCGCTTGAGCTCGTCGAATACGATCTGCTCGACCGCCATCCCGGCTCGCCTCGATTACGACGGCAAGGCTTCCGGATGCAGCCTGGCGACCCGCCTTCCGTCGGCGGTCTTGCCGGCGTGCACGGAGCGGCCCATCAGGTCCTGCCAGCCCATGGTCTGGTTGGCCTTGATGTGCTCCTTCTTCCACTCCTCGGCGTATTCGCTGCCCTTGGTCTCCTCGAAGATCGGCATGCCCTGGGTGTAGTGCACCAGTTTGGCGTCCGCGCGCGGCGCGTCATAGCCGACCAGATGGTTCCATTCCCGCGGCAGGTCGCCGATCAGCTCGGGCGACAGCCAGTCGATGGTGTGCGGGGCGCGGCACTGCGCCGGATCCTCGACATATTGCGGGGTCAGGATGCGGTTGGCCGGATGGCTGCAATTGAAGAGGATCATCGAAGCCCATTCGAACTTCTTCGGGTTCTTCGAGACCATGACGGCATAGCGGTCGTCGGTCAGGGCGAAGAGTTCGGCCAGGTCGGCGCGGCAGAGATAGTCGATGTCGAGGAACATGCCCCAGCCCTGGAAGCCCGAGAGCCAGGGCACCAGGAACCGGCTGAAGGTGAACGGCGTCAGGCCCTGGCGCGTCATCGGCAGCGTGGGGAGGAACAGCGGCGTGATCGCCACCGGCTTCGAGCAGCGGCGGAAGATGCTGAACTGCAGCACGTTGTAGGAGATCGCCTGCCGGTGATCGTAGCCGATGAAGATGCGCAGCGGTTGTTCGTAGGTCTGGCCGGTCATGGCCGTCTCTCCTTGGATCAGATAGATCAGATAACGCCGGTATAGATGAGCCCCAGCAGCTTGCTGGTCCCCGAAGTGCCGATCGCCGGCAAGGACGAGACGAAGCTGTAGGCGTCCGACAAGCCGTCGCTCAGAATCTGGCTCGGGCTGTTCGACTGGTTGCCCAGCCCGAAGGGATCCCCGGAGTTCGGATTGTATCCCTGCTCGGTCACCGTGTAGTCCTGGCTGTAGGTCGTGCCCTGGGTCAGCTGGACCGCATAATTGTAGGTGTTCTTGTTCTGCGGATCGATCCCGTCGGCCCGCGACATGCGGATCGAGTAATGGCCGGCGGAGAGGTTGAAGGTGCCGGCCTTCAGCGCCTGGTAGTTCTTGTAGGCGGCGCCGGAATTGGGGTCGCTGTCGGCGACCAGGCCCTTGCCCTGGCCGAAGACCTGGACGCGCACGTCGCCGCTCGAGTCCTTGGTCGGGTCGGTGACGGTCGGGTCGTTGACCAGCAGCCCGAGCTTGGTCTGGCCCGAGGTACTCGCCGTGAAGGTGAAGACGTCGGCGGCATCCTTGGGCGAGAGCGCGCTGATCACGTTGAGCCGGGTCGTGTTCAGCCGCAGCTGGCCGATCGAGCGCGCCGTCGCGTTGTTGTCGTAGAGGACGTCCGCGGAGGTCTTGGTGAATTCCTGCACGTTGCTCGCGGCCTGGGCGCTGATCGCCGCGATCTGGTCGGAGATCGCTTGCAGGGCGGCGCTGGTCGAGTCGCCGATCGCACTGGCCGACGAGGTCGTTGTCGGGACCGTGGAGGAGGTGCCGGCCAGCGTGTTGGCAAGGTTGGTGCTGGGCGTGGTCGTGCTGGTGCCGCTGAGAGCACTCGCCGCGGTGCCGGAGGTGAGGCCGCTCGAAAGCGCGCTGACGGTCGACATGATCTCCCTCCCTCTGTTCCCGGCCGCCTTAGGCCGAGACGTTGACGACCGCGCGAACCTGGTTCGAGCCGGCCGGCATCGCCGGTGCGTCAACCGGCTGCACCTCTGGAGTTTGCACTCCCTGTGCCATTGCAGTGCCCATGGGCGCACCGGGGGCCTGCGGCTTTTGCGCCAGGCCCTCGGCGACGCAGCGGTTGATGTCGAGCAGCGGCTGCAGCTTCGAGCCGTCGAGATCGCCCAGGCGCTGCAGGATCTGCCGGTCCATCATGATGGAGAGCGCCAGCACGTTGTCGCGAATCTCGCGCGGCAGGGGGCAGTCGGGCTCGGTCATCGCGGTCTGGAAGATGGTCCAGAGCCGCTGGTTGAGGATCAAGGCGTCGCGCAGCGACTTGCCGCCGTCTTCGGTCTTCGCGGCCACCACCAGGCGCCGCGACGCCTCGGAAAGCGCCCAAGCCTCCGTGCTGCGCGGGTCCGCCGCCGCAGGCTGGCTCACATAGCCGGCTTGTCTGGCACCTTGTCTCATAATCCCACTCCGTCGCTCCAACTGGTCCGCCAATGCCGTGCGGCCCGGCCGGCGCGCCTATTCTGGCGCAGGGGGGAGCCGCAGTTCAAAAGAGCTTCGCGGTCAGTTTCAGCGCACGGTAATAGTCCTCGGACTGCACGAGTCGTGCCACGTCCGCGAACCTTTCCCGGTCGCCGGGCCGCTGCCGCGTGACTTCCCCAAGGATCGCCTCGAACTTCACGATGTTCTCCGCGGCGTTCTCCGGGAAGAGGTATATCAGCTGAATGATTAAATAGAGCTTCTTGGCCAAGGTGTCGGCCTGCTCTTCCTTCATGACCTCGCGGCCGCGCAGGAACTTCACCTTGTTGTATAGGTAAAAACTGCCCGGCTCCTCGCCACGGCCGATGACGGCGCCGTTGACGATCACCTTCTCGCCGGGCTTCAGCGTGAATTTGAGGGGCAAAACGCGATCTCCCAACCCGAACCCGATCGGACCGGTCCCCTCGCCCTGAACTATGATCATTTATGAGCATCATATCCAACCGGGGAGGACCGGGCGGCGGGTTGCCCCGCCGCCCAAGTCTACCCAACCCCTGGAGGTTAGAACAACCGCAGGATGGCTTGCTGTGCCTGGTTGGCCAAACTGAGTGCGATCGTGCCGAGCTGCTGCCTGGTCTGCAGCGTCAGCATGTTGGCACTCTCCTCGTTCTGGTCCGCGGCCGTCAACTTGGTCGCACCCTCCGTCAAGACGTTGGCGAAGGCACTGGTGAAGTCCTCGCGCGTCTGGATGATGTTCAAGTTGGTACCGAGGTTGGACGAGGCCGTTCGTAGGATACTCGTGGCCTTGGCCAGCTGATCGATCGCGTTTTGGATGTCGGATCGGTCGTTCCAGCTGTTCTGGGCAAGATCCAATTGCAGACCTTGTCCGTTGGTCTGGACGTTCTGGCTCACCACCTGCACGACGCTGGTGTTGGTCTCGTTCAGCTGCACCGTGAGGTTGTTCTGATCCGAGCCGTCCACCAGCTGCTTGGTGTCGAGCTCGCCGGTCTCGCCGGTGTTGGAGCCGCGCACCTCGAACAGGGCCTGACGCGGGGCGTTGTAGGCGCCGCGCACCTGGACCTGGTAGGAGGCATGGCTCGACGCCGTGCCGACTGAGCCCGTCACCGAGACGTCGTTGTCGGTGACGCTCAGCAGCAGTGTCGCACCGCTGTTGACGCCGCCGGTGATCTGCACGTTCACCGAGACGCCGTTGAAGCTCGTCTGGTGCACGCTGTAGACTCCGCCGTAGTCATCCGTGACGCGGATGACCGCGGAGCCCTTGCTCGACGTCGCGACGTCGACGCTGAGGGCCGTCACCTGGTTGGTTGCCCAACCCGCGGCGCTGGCTACCGAGAACGGCGCGGCGGAGAGGACCCCGGTCGTGCCCGGCTGGACCTTGACCGTGGTCTGGATCTCGCCCGCGCTGGCCGCAGTGGCCGAGGCGATATACTTCAGCTCCGAGAAGTTGAGATCGACCAGGAAGCTGGAGGTGTTCGCCGCACCGGTCGCAGCGAACTGGACCGAGCTGGCGTTGGAAGCCGAGACGGTCGCACTCGCCGCACCCGCCGAGCCCGAGCCGTCGAGCGTGACGGTGTAGCTGGCGAAGTTGCCGGTCGCGTAGTTGAAGCTGTCGGCCGCGATGGCCTTCAGCGTGTAGGTCTCGTCCACGCTGACACCGGAGGCAGACCCGATGGTCGGGGTGCCGACGATGGCCGCGCCGCCAGTGCCGAAGCCGGTCGAGGCGGACTGCGTGTAGCTCGAGGCCTTGAGGATCGACCGCTCGTCGACCGTCACGCGCGCGGTGCCGGAGCCGAACGAGAAGGCATTCTCGCCGTCCGCCACCTTGCCGTTGCCGACCGACTGCAAGCCGTCACGGGTGACGGTCTCGCCCGACGTGTTGGTCACCGCGATCTGAAGATTGATGTTCTTCTGGATGGTCGAGGTGCCGACGCCGGCGGTGTCGGGGGTGTTCTCGATCGAGTCGAAGTCGATGTCGAAGCTGACCTGGCTGCCGCTCTTGAAGCTGTGCGAGAACTTCAGGACCGTGCCGTTGATCTTCGCCTGGTCCCACTGCGCCTGGGTGAACGTCTGGGTGAAGGACTCGGTGCCTTCCGCGACCGTGAAGGTCTTGTCCTTGCCAGTGCCGCCCGACAGCTTGATGGTGATGTCGGAGAGCGTGTTCTGCGAGGTCGAAGCGAAGCCGTTGATCTGCAGGTTGGTGATGCCGCGGTCCTGCTCGGCCTGGGCGATATCGCCGGAGTTGCCGGAGATGGCGCCGTCGCCGGTCACGCTGACCGTGTACTTGTCGCTCGAGGTGACGTTGGTGACGTTGGCGCCACTCACGCCGGTGATCGCGTTGGTCGACTGCTGGGACGAGGCGGTGACGCCGAGCGTCAGGCCGCTGCCGACCAGCAGGTTCTTGCCGGCATAACCCGAGTCGCCCGCCAGCTTGTCGATCTGGCGGAGGATCGTGTTGTACTGCTCGGCGAGGCTCTTGCGGGTCGCCACCGACGTCGCGTCGGTGCCGAGGTTGCTGAGGGCCGAGGTGGTGAGCGCCTGAGCGTTCTGCAGATAGCTCTGGATCGCCGTGATGCCCTGGTCGCCGGCATTGATCGTGCTGATCGCCTGACCGATGCCGTCTTTCAGGTTGTTGAGGTCGCCGGCGCGCTGGTTCAACGACTGGGCGGCGAAGAACGCCGTCGGGCCGTCGATCGCCGAGTTGACCTTGTTGCCGGTGGAGAGCCGAGTCTGGGTCTGGTTCAGGCTCGTCTGGGTGGTCTGCAGAAGCAGGAGGTTGCTGCGAATACTCGCAGAGAGTTGGACCTGGTTGGTCATAGAGAAGTGCTCCCTTTTGGAGACAGGTTGGCGTGGACCTTTGTCCACACACCGGCCCCGGACGCGGGACCGGCCGGAAGAGGGAAGCAATTGCCCTGCCAAGCGGCATAAGTTACCGGGCGGACGGGCAAATTTGGCCGTTCGCCGCCGTTCCGCGGGGGCTTCCGCCCCGCGCTTGTTAACGAACCTGGGGCCGGAGACTGCACGGGATCGGCAAGAACTGCCGGTTCGCAGCAAGAATTGCCGGGCCGCGCTCCTGCGCCCGGCAGAATGTGCCGCGAGGATTCGACGCGGGATCAGGGGGTTACAGTTTATTTTCTGTTAACGACCGCCGGTTATGGTGTGACTCGTGCATCCTGCTTTTGAGAACGAGGCAGGCTCATCGAGGCAGAGGCTCATGGCGGCGCGACCGACGGGTGAACTGATCTATCTGAGCACCGGCTTTGGCGGCGGGACAGCCGCCAAAGAGACGGCATCTGAGGTGGCACCCGAGGCGGCACCCGAGGCGCCATCCGGGGACCTGATCATCGAGCTGCCGCCGCTCGGCGCCGACGGCAAGCCGAAGGCCGAGGCCGCGGCGCCGGAGCTGACGCTGCAGCGCCAACGCCAGCGCAAGATCGAGCTCTCGCATCAGGCGGCGATGCTGAACAAGGCCGGCCGCACCGAGGAGCTCGAGAAGACTCTCGAGCAGCTGCTCGAGATCGATCCCAAGGACGGCCAGGCGCTCTACAATCTCGGCGTCCTCGCCCATAAGCAGGACGAGAAGTCGCGCGCCGAGCGCTTCCTGCGCCGCGCCATCGACGCCGATCCCGACTACATCGACGCCTATCAGTCGCTGGGCGACATCTTCTATCAGAACCGCCACCTGCTCTCGGCGATCGAGATCTACGAGAAGGGCCTGGCGCGGGTCCCGACCCGGCTGCCGCTGCTGAACGCGCTGCTCAGGTCGTGCTTCACCCTCAGGAGCCCGCATCGCGTCGAGGCGGTGGCGCGGCGCATCCTCAACATCGACGATTGCCACGAGACCGCGCTCAACGATCTCGCCTGGGCGCTGATGCGCGGCAAGGGCGACCTCGACGAGGTCGAGCGGCTGCTCGACAGGGTGCGCGAGGCGCGGCCGGATTCGGTCTCCGCCCTGGCGCTCCGGGAAACCCTGGCCGACCGCCGCGGCGATCGCGAGACGGCGCGCAGGCTCGATGACCGCCTCGCGGAGCTGCTGCAGGACGATTGGCCGTCGGCCAATCTCGCCGCCGACACCTACATCGCGATCGACCGCGCGCCGCGGGCCGCCACCATCGTGCGGCGCTATCTGGAGCAGCATCCCGACGAGGCCTCGGCCAACCGCTATCTGGCCGTCACGCTGATGCAGGATGGCGACTTCGTCGGCGGCCAGCAGGTGTTCGAGCAGATCCTGGCGACGGTCAAGGACCGGCCGAACCTGCAGATGGTCTACTGCCTCAACGCCTTCCGCCTGAACGACCTCGAGAACTTCTACCGCTTCCACCATACCCGCTGGAATCGCGACGGCGCCGAGGCGAAATGGGATCTGCCGGTGCCGGAATGGGACGGCACGCCGATCAAGCACGGCAAGCTCGTGGTGCAATGCGAGCAGGGTGTCGGCGACTACGTGATGTTCGCGGTCTGCTTTCCCGGTCTGCGCGCCGTCGCCCGCGACGTCGTCCTGAAGACCATGCTGCGCATGAACCGCCTGTTCCAGCGCAGCTTCCCCGACATGCAGGCGATTCCTGAGACGACTCTGCCGCCGGACATTCCGGTCGAATCGATCGCCGCCAAGACGACGGCCGCCGATCTGCCGCAGCTTCTCGGCGGCGACATCGAGCACCTGCCCGGCAAGTCCGGCGTGCTGATCGCCGATCCGGAATGGAAGCTGAAGCTCCGGAAGCGTTATGAGGAGCTGTTCCCGGGCAAGCGCCTGATCGGCATCTCCTGGCGCTCGGGCAACCGCGACAGCGCCGCCATGCGCTCGCTCGACCTGCCCTATTGGAAGCCGATCTTCGATCTCCCCGACTGCGCCTTCATCTCGCTGCAATACGGCAACGTCACGCGCGACCTCGATGAGCTCAAGGCCCAGCTCGGTGATCGCGTCTACTACGACCACGAGGTCAATCCGGTCGGCGAGATGGATCCCTTCACCGCCCAGGTCTCCGCCATGGACCTGGTGATCTCGGTCGATAACAGCACGATCCATTTCGCGGGCGGCCTCGGCAAGCCCTGCTGGGCCATGCTGCCGTTGAACTCCGACTGGCGCTGGCAGATCGAGCGTAAGGACACGGTCTGGTACGACACGCTCGAGCTGTTTCGCCCGGAGAAGGAATCCGGCTGGGACGGGCTCGTCCAGGAAGTGGCGCGCCGGCTGGCGACGGTCGATGACCGGATGCTGGAGGAAGCCGAGACCGCCTATCTCATCCGCTCGCTCCAGACCATGATGAAGGCCGGCCGGCTCTCCGATGCGGAGGCCTATGGCCGCATGCTGTTGACCCGCGGCGAGCACAAGCCGGAGGCGCTGCGGGCGATCGCGCGTTCGGCCCTGAGTGCGGGCCAGGCTCAGGACGCGGTCGGCATCCTGCACCGCGCCATGGAGCTCGATCCCGCCGATCCCGCGATCCAGGCCGATCTCGCGCTGGCGATGGCGAAGGCCGGCGAGAGCGAGCAGGGCCTCGTCTTCGCCCGCGAGGTGACCCGCCGCTTTCCGAAGCATGACGACGCCTCGACCGCCTGCGGCCGCATCCTCTCCGATCTCGGCCGCTACGACGAGGCGACCGACTTCTTTGCTCGCGTGCTCAGGCGCGATCCCGCCAATGTGGAGAGCCGGATCTCGCTGGCGACTCTCCAGGCGGCGCAGGCCGAGTGGAGCCTCGCCCGCACCAATTTCGGCCGCGTGCTCGAGGAGGCGCCGGCCAATGCCAGTGCGCACACTGCCTTGGCCGAGATCGATCTCCGTCAGCGCCGTTGGGCCGAAGGCTGGAAGAATTTCCGCTGGCGCTACGGCGTGCGCCCCGGCGTGCTGCCGAAGAGCCTCGCCGAGCTCCCCGCCGAGAAGCAGCCGAAACGCTGGTCCGAGGGCAGCCTCCGCAAACCGCGCCTGCTGCTGACCGCCGAGCGCAATCTGATCGAGCAGACCGTGCTGCTGCAGTTCCTGGGCGAGGTCGTCAAGGAAAGCCGCCGCGTGTCGCTGGAATGCGATCCCCGTCTGTTGCCGCTGGTCGCGCGCAGCTTCCCGGCGGCCGAGGCCGTCGCGATCGGCAAGCTCAATGAGGCCTTCCTCGACGAGCGCCAGATCCAGACCGTCAGCACCTTGGGCGATCTCGCCGCGCGCTTCCGCGGCGCTGCCGAGCAGTTCCCGAAGCGCCGCAAGCCGTGGCTCGCCGGCGATCCGGCGAAGGTCGCTGCCTTGCGCGCCGAATACCTCGCCAGCTTCCCGGACCGCAAGCTGGTCGGCCTGTCCTGGCGCGGCGCGAAGAAGGGCGAGGCGAAACGCGTGACCGAGATTGCCGACTGGATCCCGCTGCTCGACCGCGCCGATCTCGCGGTCGTGGCGCTCTGTCTCTCGCCCGCGGAGGCGGAGCTTTCGCAATTCGCCGCGGAATCGGGGCGCGATCTGGTGTTCGACCGGCGCGTCGACTGCAGCGCCGATCTCGCCGATTATGCGGCGCAGATCGAGGCCTGCGATCTGGTGATAGCGGTCGAGGACCTGACCGCGACCCTGGCCGCGGCGCTCGGCCGCCGCGTGATCAAGATTCGCAAGCCGGTCGATCACTGGTGGTGGGGCGAGGAGGGGGCGGCGACGCCCTGGTTCCCCGACCTTCATTCGGTCGTGGCGCCGGCATCGGGTGGCGAGGCGGCGCGCATCGTGGCAGAGTCGCTGCGGCTGGCCGACCGCCTGCTCGCGCATTCTCAAAGGGACGCATGATGATGACGATGAACCGGAAGGAGCGCCGCGCCGCGGCGAGCCAGGCGCGCGGCGGCAAGGTCAGGACCCAGGGCGTCTCCGCCAAGGTCGCGGCGGCGATCGAGCATGCCAAGGTCGGCGCCTTCGAGCTCGCCGAGCCCTTGCTCGACCAGGCGCTCAGGGCCGATGACGAGGATGTCGAGGCGAAGCATCAGCTCGGCATGGTCTATGTCCGCACCGGCCGCACCGAGGCCGGGTTGAAGCTGCTCAACGAGGCGGTCGAGGCGCGACCCGGGGAATCGCTCTACTGGAACAACCTCGCCGCCGCCTATCTCTCGGTCGAGCGTTCGGCCGAGGCCGTGGAGGCGGCGCGCAAGGCGGCCAACATCACGCCGGGCTACGCCATGGCCTGGCAGAACATCGCCTTCGGCCTGCGCGATCTCAAGGACCACGCCGGTGCGATCGACGCCTTCGAGCGCGCGGCGAGACTCGAATCGCTGTCGCCGGAATCGCTGGCGAGCTGGGCCGAGAGTCTCTCGACCGAGAGGCGCTTCGCCGAGGCCGAGGTCGAGGCGCGGAAGGCGCTCGAAGCCCAGCCCGAGGATCACGCGATCCTGTCATTGCTCGGCTGGATCCTGGTGGAGCAGGGCAACGACCGGGAGGCGCGCGACGTCTTCAAGCGCAGCCTGGAGAAGAAGCCCGACCAGTTCCTGGCGGCACTCAACTACGGCCTGCTGCTCCTGAAGGTCGGCGACCGCGAAGCGGCGCTCCGCTGGCTCCGCCGCTCCACCTCGATCGACCCCCGCTCGTTCGCCGCCTGGCAGGTTCTGGCCCGCGAGCTCGCCAAGGACGGGCTCAAGGACGAAGCGCTCCCCGCCGCCGAACGCGCCCTCCGGCTCTCGCCGGGCGATCCCGGCATGACCGAGCTCGTCGCCAAGCTCAAAGGCGAAACTGCCATCGCGCCGAACCAGATCGTCATCGACTACGGCGAGGTCCCCGCCGTCACCGGCGAGACCGAAGGCCCCACCAGCGCCGAAGACGGCATCATCGACCTCTCGATCCTCAAGATCGAGTAGCGCGGTTTACGCTCAAGGACGGGTGTAGAGCCGGACCACGCCCGTGAGGTTGTCGGCGCCGTAGCCGCTTTGGATCGCGTCGGCGAAGACGTCGCGACCCGCCGCGGTGAGCGGCAAACCGGCGGAATCCCCGCCGACCGCCAGCGCATAGTCGAGGTCCTTCTTGGCGAGCTCGGCCGGAAACAGCGGCGCAAAGGACTGGCTCAGCATCGCCTCGAGGGCCGCCTTTGTGGCCGGGCTGCAGACCGCCAGCGATCCGATCACCCGGACCGCCGTCGGCAGGTCGATCGCCTCCCGTTGCAGCAGGCCGAACAGCTCCGCGGCGCCGGCCACCTGGATCCCGAACAACGCATTGACCGCCAGCTTGAGGAGCGTGCCCGAACCCGCGGGACCGATGTGGTGCACGGCATCGCCCGCCGCGATCAGGACCGGGCGTGCGCGCTGCAAGACGGCCTCGTCACCGCCGACCAGGGTGACCAGGCGCGCGGCCTCCGCCTGGGGCCGCGAGCCCACGACCGGCGCATCGAGGAAGCCCACGCCACCGGAGGCGCAGCGTTCCGCCAGATGGCGGACATGACCGGGGGTGAGAGTCGAGCATTCGATCGCGATGGCTCCGGGCCGCATCGCCGCGAGCGCGCCCGACGCCGGATCGAGCCACACCGCGCCCGAGGCATCATCGTCGCGGACCATCGCGATGACAAATTCGCGCCCCGCAGCGGCGGCGCGTGGATTCTCGGCGACGGTGCCGCCAAGCGCGTGCAGCGGCGTCACCTTATCGGCGGTCCGGTTCCATATTGTGACGCGATGGCCGGCCTTGATGAGGTTCGTCGCAATCCGGGCACCCATCGCGCCGGTTCCCAATATCGCTATGTCGGCCATCCGCAGCTCCCGAGGTTCGGAAGCCGGGAAGCTAGTCGCTGCATACCGGCGGAAACAGCGTGTTTCCGGCAGCATTCTCGTGCAATATCAGCATGAATGGAAACTGCAGATCTGCGCACCTTCGTCGCCGTCGCAAGGCGGAGCAGCTTTGCCGCCGTGGCACGCGAGCAAAATGCCGACCCCTCGTCGGTCTCCCGCGCCATCGCCGGGATCGAAGCGGAGCTCGGCGTGCGGCTGTTTCAGCGCACCACGCGCCGGATGGTGCTGACCGAGGCAGGCGCGCTGTTCCTGGCGCGCGTCTCTCCGCTGATCGAGGAATTGGACCGCGTCCAGGACGAGGTCGTGGGAGCGCGGCTGGAACCGAGCGGGCCGCTGCGCCTGACCGCCTCCGTGGCGTTCGGGGCCGTGCGTCTGACGCCGCTGCTCCCCGCGCTGCGCACCGCCTTCCCGCGGCTGCAGTTCGAGCTCCTGTTCACCGACGACAATCTCGATCTCATCGCCGAGCGCGTCGACCTGGCGATCCGCCTGGCGCCCAGCTACCGGGCAGACCTCATCGGCGTGAAGCTGTTCCCGACCCGCTATCATGTCGTCGCCGGCCCGCGCTACCTGAAACGCGAGCCGGCGCCGCGGACGCCGCAGGAGCTCTCGCGACATGCCTGTCTGCTCTACGCGCTGCCGGAGTTCCGCTCGCGCTGGCTGTTCAAGCGGAGCAAGGTCGTGACCGAGGTCCCGGTCCAGGGCAGCTTCATCTTCTCGAGCGCCTTGGTGATCAGGACTGCCGCCGTCGATGGCCTGGGGCCGGCGCTGCTCGCCGATTGGCAGATCGCCGACGATCTCAAGGCCGGCCGGCTGGTGGATCTCTTCCCCGGCTACCAGGCGACCGCCACCACCTTCGACACCGCAGCCTGGCTGCTCTATCCCAGCCGCACCTACATCCCCCGCAAGGTGCGCGCCGTCATCGACTGGCTGCGCCGGAACATGCGCTAGGTTCCGTGTCGGCTCTCGCCGGACCTGAGCGCGATCAGCTCGAGATCGGGAGGAGGATCCTGACGATCGCAACCCGGTCAACATTCATCATTATTTGGGGTTCTCTAATCGCGGCTGAGCTGTCAACACCCTGCGCTCCGTCACTGCCGGGGCCATGGTTCTCTTCGTGATTGGGTCGAGCCCTTCACATCATGGCGTTCGCTTGGCGCTGGGGATCAATGTCAGAGACGCCATGGC
>DATKMF010000201.1:0-5226 GCA_035542015.1 Candidatus Cybelea sp. | reverse complement strand
CTTCGCGCCTGCGTCTCAAAGATCGCGCCCGTCACCCAGGCGTTCAACTTTACGGGTGTGCAGGACTTCGAGACCAAGGCATGTGCAGTCGCTCTCACCTTGGCGCCTGCATTGAACGGAAGGTCGTTTCACGTTCGGCTTCACCGTCACGGTCTCAAGGGCTTGATCTCGTCTCCTTTGGAAGAGCGTCGCCTGGGCGAAGCGCTTATGGGTGCTCTCGAAAGCGGTGGTGGGCATGGCATGATCCGCTTTGAAGATCCTGATTTCATCGTCGATCTGGAGACCGTCGATGAAAGGGCCGGAACGGCCGTTTGGAGCCGCGACGATATACGGCGCTATCCGTTTCTGAAGCCGGATTGACCACCAGCGGTTTGGATTTGACCTGACTCAAAGCTCGGCGCACGTCGCCGGGCGGAGAATCGCTATCGCCGGCCGGCGTAGAAGAAGAGGGGAAGCGGTGCAAGGATGAGCGTGATCGTCGCCCTTAGAACGCCAGACGGAAGTTGTACTTGGCTGGGCTGTGACACCCAGGTCAGCGGCGGGAATCTGAAGCAGGAATACGGCCCCAAATGGCTGATCCACGAAGGTTGGGCCGTCGGCATTGCCGGGCACCTTAGGACAGTCAATCTGGTGGAGCACCAGCTCGGATCCCTGGTCCGGGACTTGAGCGATCCCTATGAGTTTGCCCTGCGCGTCCGCGAGGTCATGAAGGCCGACGGCTATCACGGGAGTGAAGAAGAGCCCGGTCCGCTGACGCTTGGCGGCGCGCTCATCCTTGCCAGATCTGACGGCGCGTGGGTCATCGAGGCTGATTTCTCAATCACACCGATCGCCGCGGGTGCTGCCTGGGCGGAAGGCAGCGGCCGGGAAGTGTGCATGGGCGCGCTGCATGCCTTGCTGGCCTTGGGCGGCAGCCTTGCACCGGGTGACATCGTACGGCGTGCGCTCGACGCGACGATGGCATTGGAGATCAATTGCGGCGGTCGCACTTGGACGCACCAGCTGGCCTAGGGACTTGGGTGGGCCTCAGTGGCCCACGGATCCACCGGATCCTGGGAAATGGTCCTCGAACCACCCCGCCGCGAGTTCGATGACCGCGTCCAAAGCGCCGGGCTCCGAGAATAGATGCGTGGCGCCGGGAACGATCTTCAACGACCTCGGCCCGTGCAGCCGAGCCAAAGCTGCCTGGTTCAACTCGATGACACCGTAGTCGGCGCCGCCGACGATCAGCAGCGTCGGCGTGCGCACCCGTTCGAGTGCCGCGCCGGCCAGATCCGGCCGGCCGCCGCGCGAGACAATCGCGCGGATTCGCTCCGGCCGTTCCGCCGCGGCGAGCAATGCGGCGCCGGCGCCGGTACTGGCACCGAACAGGCCGAGCGGCAGGGCTTTCGCTGACGGCTCGGCATTCAGCCACCCAATCACGTCCAGCAGGCGCCAGGCCAGAAGCGGAATATCGAAGACGTTGGCGCGGTCGGCCTCTTCATCGGGGCGCAGCAGGTCGAACAGCAGGGTCGCCATGCCCCGCGCGTTCAGTGCCTGGGCCACATGCGTGTTGCGGGGGCTGAAGCGGCTTGAGCCGCTGCCATGGACGAAAACCACGAGGCCGGTTGCGTCCTGCGGAACGGTCAGAGCGCCGGCGAGCCCGAGCGGCGGAATCTCAACATCATGAGCGGTCACGACGCGGTCTCCTGACATGCTTCGTTAAAATCTTGCGATCAAGAGCCGCGTCCCGCGTTGATTCACGTCAAGATACCGTGTGGTGGTGAGAGCAGAATTACTACCGGAGCGGTGCGGTGAGCGGAGCATGGCCAAGCGGCGCGAGGGATGGGAGCATTTCGAGCACATGGCGGATGTCGGGGTGCGCGGCTTCGGCAGGACGAAGGCCCAAGCCTTCGAGAACGCCGCTTGCGCCTTGACGGCCGCGGTTGCGGATCTCGATGCGGTCCGGCCTCTAGAGACGGTCAGGATCCAATGCAGCGCTGCGGGCGACGATCTGCTGCTCTTCGAATGGCTGAACGCCCTGATTTTCGAGATGGCGACGCGCAAGATGCTGTTCTCGCGCTTTGCCGTGCGGATCGACGGGGATCGCCTCGAGGCCTCCGCGCTGGGCGAGCCGATCGATGCCGAGCGTCATGCCCCTGCAACGGAGGCCAAGGGCGCCACGCTGACCGCGCTACGGGTCGCGCCGGATGCCGGCGGGTGGATGGCGCAATGCGTGGTTGACGTCTGAGGATCTGGAGAAGCCGATGGATCGCAGCACCTTCGCGAAGCAGGCGCCGGGGATCTGGCGCACGGAGCCGGTTGGCGGAATGCGCGTGCCGGCGATCATCTATGCCGATGATGCGCTGATGCAGGAGATGGATGACAAGGTTTTCGAGCAGGTGGCGAACGTCGCCATGCTACCGGGCATCGTCGGCGCCGCCTATGCGATGCCGGACGCCCATTGGGGCTATGGCTTCCCGATCGGCGGCGTCGCCGCCTTCGATCCGGAAGAGGGCGGCGTCATCTCCGCGGGCGGGGTCGGGTTCGACATTTCCTGCGGCGTGCGCGCGCTGCTCACGGGCTTGTCCATGGACCGCATCCAGCGCGCCAAGGAAGAGATCGCGACGCGGCTCTTCGGAACCATCCCGGCCGGCCTGGGCAGCAAAGGGCACATCCATCTCGATCGCGCGGAGATTGACCGCATGCTGGCGGGTGGGGCGCGCTGGGCGGTGGGCGAGGGCTACGGCGACGCCGCCGACCTTGCCCGGATCGAGGAGTCAGGCTGCATGTCCGGCGCCGAGCCGGCGGCGGTGTCGGAGCACGCCAAACAGCGGCAACAGGACGAGATCGGTACGCTGGGCTCCGGCAATCACTATCTCGAAGTGCAGGAGGTGGCGGAGATCTTCGATCAGGATGCGGCGGCGGCCTTTGGCTTGCGCCGTGGGGAGGTCATCGTGAGCATCCATTGCGGCTCGCGGGGCCTCGGTCACCAGATCGGCACCGACTTCCTCGGCGAGATGGTAACGGCCGCGGTGGGCTTCGGCATCGAGCTGCCGGACCGCGAGCTCGCCTGCTGCCCGATCCGCTCGCCGCTGGGGCAGCGCTATCTCGGCGCGATGCGGGCGGGCATCAACTGTGCGCTCGCTAACCGGCAGATCCTGACGCATCTGACGCGCGGCGCCTTCGCCCATGTGTTCGGAGCCATTGAGATGCCGCTGCTGTTCGACGTGTCGCATAACACCTGCAAGGAGGAGACGCATCTCGTCGATGGCAAGCCGCGGCAGCTATTCGTCCATCGCAAGGGGGCGACGCGCGCCTTCGGCGCCGGCAATCCGACCTTGCCGCCGGAGTTCAGCGTGGTCGGTCAGCCGGTGCTGATCGGCGGCAGCATGGGCTCCAGCTCGTACGTGCTGGCGGGTACGCGCGCGAGCGAGGAACTGGCCTTCAGCAGTGCCTGCCATGGTGCCGGCCGGCGGATGAGCCGGCACGCCGCGATGCGCCAGTGGCGCGGCCGTGCGGTGGTCGATGAGCTTGCCGCGCGCGGCATCATCGTGCGCAGCCCGTCGCTGCGCGGCGTCGCCGAAGAGGCGCCCCTCGCCTACAAAGACTCGAGCGCAGTTGTAGACAGCGCCGACCGGCTCGGCTTGGCGCGCAAGGTCGCCCGTCTGGAACCGGTCATCTGCATAAAGGGGTGATAGCGATCAGAAGGGGTTTGCTTGGAGTGCAGGTGATGGACCCGAAGGAAACTCCGCCCGCAACGCAACCTATCCGGACGCTGGTCGACCTGCTGGCTGGATTCCGTGAGCGGGGAGATCGTCCCGCGATCATGCTGGACCGCGAGACCGGATTTGAAACCGCGACCTATCGTTGGCTTGCGGACTGTACAACGCGGCTGGCGCAAGGGTTGATTGCCGCCGGTGTCGCTGCCGGCGAGCCGATCGCGATCCTGGCGCCGAACAGCGCGGCGTGGATCGCCGCCTATTTCGGCGTCGTGGCCGCCGGTGCGACAGCCGTGCCGCTCGACTACCGTGCAACCACGGCTGATCTTCAAGAAATGCTGGCGCGCAGCGGTTGCCGCCGGCTTTTCACCATTGAAGCCGCATCGGCGCGCCTGCCGCCCTCGTGGCGCGATGGCACTCACGAGATCTATCAGATGGGCGGAGCCGCCGGGGATGCCTTGCTGGCGAGGGCGACAGCCGCAGCTCCGCTGCCCAAGGTCGAGCCGGACGCCCGTGCCTCGCTTCTGTTCACCTCTGGGACAACCGGAACGCCGAAGATCGTGCCGCTTCGGCATCGGCACTTCGCCGCCAACCTCGCGGCGCTGCTTTCCGAACACATCATCGCCGAGGACGACAGCATGCTGCTTCCCTTGCCGCTGCATCATACCTATCCCTTCACCGTCGGGATGCTGGCCAGCCTCGCCAGCGGCGCCACTCTGGTCATGCCAAGTGGCGTGACCGGCCCGCAGCTGCTCCACGCGGCGCGTACGGCGAAGGTCGCAGTGCTGCTTGGGGTCCCTGGCCTCTATCGCGCGATTGTTTCCGGCATTGAGGGCAGAATTGCCCGCCGCGGCGCGTTCATGCGTTTGGCATTTAGTGGATTGCTGGCGCTGTCGATTGCAGTGCGGCGCGCCTTCGGATTGCGGATCGGACGCATCCTGTTTGCGCGCCTCCGCGCGGAGTTCGGCGGTCGGCTCCGTGTGCTCGGCTGTGGAGGTGCGAAGCTGGATTCAGAGATCGCCTGGAAGCTGGAGGGATTGGGCTGGGAGGTGCTGAGCGGCTATGGCCTGACCGAGACGGCGCCGATCCTGACATTCAACCCGCCGCGGCGCGCTCGATTGGACTCGGAAGGCCTCCCGATACCCGGTGTCCGGCTGCGCGTCGAGCCGGCGGTGGACACGGCATACGGCGAGATCCTTGCCGCCGGACCGAGTGTCTTCGAGGGTTATCTCGACAATCCCATGGCCAACGCGTCGGCCTTTCCCGAGCCAGGATGGTTTCGCACGGGCGATCTCGGTTTCCTGGATCGCGACGGCTACCTGCACGTGATGGGCCGCGCCAATGAGACGCTGGTGCTGAGCGGCGGCAAGAAGCTCTTTCCCGAAGATATCGAGGCACGCTACGCGGCAATCCCATTCATCAAGGAGATCGCGGTTCTTCTGCACGATAACGTCCTGGTGGCGCTGATCGTCCCGGATCCGGATGCGATTCGCCGGGAAGGCACGTCGCGCGTCGAGGCGCTGCT
>DATKMF010000200.1:0-58310 GCA_035542015.1 Candidatus Cybelea sp. | reverse complement strand
ACCAGCAGCCGGTCGTCTACCAGATCCGCCCGCCGGCGCCCGCCGCCCCGCTCAGCAAGGAGCGCGCCGAGCTCTACGTCCACCCGCGCCGCCGTGTCTCCCACGCGGAAGCGGGCGCGGAGGGCAGCGCGGCTTGAGCGAGAACGAGGCGGAATAGGGCGGGCGAGACCCCGCGCTGGATCCAGCGCCGTCCATCGGCAACAGCGAAAACGAAAACGGCGCCCGTCAAGGCGCCGTTTCATCTTCAGGCCGCAGCAATCCGCCGCGAAACTCAGTGCAGCTTGCGATCGAGCTCCTTGATCGACTGGTCGATCAGCGCGGTCGTGCGCTCGTCGGTCAGGGCCTGGGCGAGGAGCTTGCGGGTCGCCGCGGTTGCGACCTCGACCGCCTCGCGGCGGACCTCGGCGACGGCGTGGACCTCGGCCTGCGCCACCTTCTCGAGAGCGAGCTTCTCGCGCCGCGCCATGCTGGCTTCGAGCGCCGCCATCGCGTCCTTGGTGTGGTGCTCGGCCAATTCCTTGGCGGCGGCGACGATGCCCTCTGCCTCCTGCACCGCCTCCTTCTGGCGGCGCTGGTACTCGCTCAGCAGCGCCTGCGCCTCTTCGCGGAGTTTCTGCGCCTCGTCGAGCTGCGCCTTGATCCGCATCGAGCGCTGGTCGATCGCACTGCTGAGGGCCTTCCAGAGCTTCGGCCCGGCCAGGACCAGGAAGATGATGAGCCCGATATTGACCCAGAAATGCGGGTTGGCGAGCAGGCTGGTGCTCTCGGGTTCCATCAGCTGCGCTCCCGGATCGTGGCCTCGACGGCAGTCGTCGCGGCGTCGCGGCCGAGCCGCGCGCCGATCAACTTCTCCGCCATCGCCTGAGCCAGGTCCGCCGACATGCTGCGGACGCCGGCCATCGCCTCGGCCTTGCTCGCGGCGATGCGGCTCTCCGCGGCCGTTTCCTGCTCGCCCAGCCGCTTCGCGAAGGCCGCCTCGCGCTTCGCCGTCTCCGCGGCGATCGCGGCGGCGGCGCGCCCGTGCTCGGCTTGGGCCGCGGTGCGCGCGTCGGCGATGACCTTCTGATAGGCGGTCAGGGCCGCCTCGGCCTCGGTCTTCAGGCCCTCGGCCTTGGCGAGATTGCCCTGGATCCGCTCCTCGCGCATGCCGACCACCTCACCCACCTTCGGCAAGGCGAGGCGCCACATCAGAAGCAGCAGCACCACGAAGGTGATCGCCAGCCAGACCAGCTGGGGTGCGAACAGGGCGACGTCAAACTGCGGCATTGCGGTTCAATCCATCCTCGTCCGCGCGACCGGCCACCACCAGGGCGATGGCCGAAGGCGCGATCCCGTCAGGCCTTGCTCATCAAGATGAAGGAGAGCACGAAGCCCATGAGGCCGAGCGCCTCGATCAGAGCGAAGGCGACCCAGGGGTTGATCTTCACCTTGTTCTGGGCCTCGGGATTCCGCATGGCGGCATCCATGTAATGGCCGAAGAAGATGCCGAGGCCGATGCCCGCGCCGCCCAGGGCGACGGCGGCGATGCCCGCACCGATAAGGCTAGCGGCTGCTGGTTCCATGATCGAAATCCTTTCTCGACTTTTGAGGTATCAGTTTGCGGTGAGCGGTCAGTGCATGTGAACGGCATCGTTGAGATAGATGCAGGTCAGCATGGCGAACACGTAGGCCTGCAGCGCGGCGATCAGCAGCTCCAGCGCCAGCACCGCGATGATCGCGAGCAGGGGGATGCCGCCGAGCAGGAAGAAGATGCCGCCGAGGCTGACGACGAACCCGCCGAACAGGGCGAGCATCACGTGGCCCGCGACCATGTTGGCGAACAGTCGGACCGAGAGGGTGACGGGCCGGATCAGGTACGACATCACCTCGATCGGCACCAGGATCGGCAGGATCGGCCAGGGCACGCCCGCCGGCACGAAGAAGCGGAAGAAGTGCAGGCCGTGGCGCATGAAGCCGATCGTGGTCACGATGATGAAGACGGTCATCGCCATCGCGAAGGTGACGATGATCTGGCTCGTGACGGTGAAGCCGCCTTCCGCGAGCCCGACCGGGATGAGGCCGAGGAAGTTGCAGAAGAAGACGAACATGAAGATCGAGAACACGAAGGGGAAATAGCGGCGGCCTTCGACGCCGACATTCTCCAGCAGCATGTTGTCGACGAATTCGTAGAACAGCTCCGCGGCACCCTGGAACCGTCCGGGCACGATCGCCTTCGGCCGCATCGCCACCACCATGAACACGGTGGTCAGCACCGCGGCGATCACCATGAACAGCGAGGCGTTGGTGAAGGAGACGTCGAGCCCGCCGATATGGAGCGGGATGATCTTCTTGACGGTGAATTGCGTGAGGGGATTTTCGCTCGCCACGTCCACTATCCTGTCGTTCCGCCCCCATCCCGTCAGACGTTTCCCGTCCGACTCCCGGGAGGGCGGTTTGCGTTATTTGTTCTTCGCCTCACGATCCGCGCGATTGCTGTCGCGGATCACGTTCATGATGCCGGCTGTCGTTCCGAGGAGCATGAAGACCAGGAGCAGCCAGGGCGCGGTGCCGAGCCATTTGTCCAACGCCCAGCCGATACCCAACCCGACCAGAACCCCCGCAATCACCTCCGCGCTCAAGCGCAGGCCGGTGGCCATGCCGGAACGGTCGTTGCCCCCCTCCGACCGCGCCTCCGGCGTCGGGTTCCGCTCTCGCGCTGCCTTGAGCTGCGCGTCGAGCGAACGCAGGTCCGCCGGGTCGTTGTCGGACATCCCTTGATCCTCGGTTGACCCCCCGAGCGTCGATCCAGCAACAAACTCCACGCCTCGCGCCGGGTTGCCCCGCCACGAGCGGGCGCAACATAGGTAATGGCCTACCGCGCGTCAAGTTTGATTCGGGTGCGACTAAGTGGCTGATCGGGCTTGAGAAAGGCCGCGAAAATCGGGCTCAGGACGCGGCCCGCAGACGGGCCGCTTCCTGGAGGTCGACCGAGACCAGTTGCGAGACGCCGCGCTCCGCCATGGTGACGCCGAACAGCCGGTCCATGCGCGCCATGGTGAGCCGGTGATGGGTGATCACCAGGAACCGCGTGCCGGTCTCCCGGGCCAGCTCCTCCACGAGATCGCAGAAGCGCTCGACATTGGCGTCATCCAATGGCGCGTCGACCTCGTCCAGCACGCAGATCGGTGCCGGATTGACCAGGAAGACGGCGAAGAGGAGGGCGAGCGCGGTCAGGGCCTGCTCGCCGCCCGAAAGCAGCGACATCACCTGCAGCTTCTTGCCCGGCGGGCTGGCCAGGATCTCCAGCCCGGCCTCCAGCGGATCTTCGGATTCGGTCAGCTTCAAATGCGCCTTGCCGCCGCCGAACAGCCGCGTGAACAGGTTCTCGAAATGGCCGTTCACCAGCTCGAAGGCGGCGAGCAGGCGCTCGCGGCCCTCGCGGTTCAGGCTGGCGATACCCTGGCGCAAGCGCGAGATCGCGTTCACCAGATCGGAACGCTCGGTCTGCATGCCGGCCAGCTGCTGCTCCAGCTCGGAGGCCTCGGTTTCCGCGCGCAGGTTCACCGGACCGATGTTCTCGCGCTCGCGCAGGAGACGCTGCAAACGCTGCTCGGTTGAGCCATGATCGGGCAGGGGCTCGCCGGGGTCGAGCTCGGCCAGCTCCAGAACCTGCTCCGGCGCGCATTCCAGCTTCTCGCGGATATGCGCGGCCAGGGTCTCCGCGGCTTCGGTCGCCTGGGCGACCAGGGCTTCGGCGCGCACCCGGTTCTCGCGCGCCTCATGCAGCCGCGCTTCCTCCGCCTTGAGGCTGCGATCGGCGACGCTGAGCGCCGCTTCCGCTTCGGCGAGGGCATCGGCGGCGTGGCGACGCTTCTCCTCGGCGGCGGCGATCAGATCGAACAGGCGCGCGCGCTCGCCGGCAATGCGGGCCGGCTCGCCTTCGAGCCGCGCGATCTCCGCGGCAATCGCATCGCGGCGCTCCGCCAGCTCCTGGATGTGGCGCTCGGCCTGGGTGGCGCGGTCGCGCCAGGAGGCGAGCTCCTGCTCGATCGCGGCGCGTCGGCGCGACCGGGTCTCGGCCTCGCGCGCCAGGCGATCGCTGGCCGACCGGCATTCGATCAACCTCGCGCGGCGCTCGGCGAGGATCGGGCGCAGCTCGGCGACGCGGTCGCGCCCGGCCTGGAGATCCGGCAGCGCCTCGAGCTCGGCGCGGCTGGCGGCGAGCTGCTGCTCGGCTTCCGCAGTGTCGCCGGCGATGCCCGCCACGACCTGGTCGAGGGCCGCCATGCGCGTGCTCTTCTCGACCGCGCGCTGCTCGGCGGCGGCCGTCGCCTCGCGCGCCTGGCGGGCGGCGCCATAGGCCACCTGCAGCGCCTGGCGGGCGGACTGCTCGCGCTCGGTCAGCGCCGCCATTTCCTCGCGCGCCCGTGTGGCATCGGAAGCGGCGCTCTCGACGGCGGCGAGACCGGCAGCGAGCTCTGCGGTCAATTCGTTCAGGCGATTGCGCTGCTTCAGGCGCGTGGCGGCTGCGGTCGCCGCTTCAGTCGCGACGGTGAAGCCGTCCCAGCGCCACATCGCACCCTCGCGGGTTACGATGCGCTGGCCCTGGCGCAGGGCCGGGGCGAGTGATCGGCCGGTCGCCTCATCCGGCGCGACCGCGATCTGGTTCAACCGCCGCAGCAGCGCCGAGGAGCCGGTCACGAAATCGGAGAGACGCGGCAGCCCGCCGGGCAATTCAAGCGCGGCTTGGTCGGCGCCGAGATCGCGCCAATGCACCGGCGCACCGGTATCGGTCGAGGCCTGGAGCTCGTCGCCGAGCGCGACGCCGAGCGCTTGCTCATAGCCGGGCGCCACGGTGAGCGCGTCGATCAGCGGCGGCCACATCTCGGAATCGCTGCCGGCGAAGAGCGAGGCGAGGGCGTCGGACTCGGCCTGCAGCTTGGCCCGCTGTGCCGCGAGCGACTGATGCGTCTCGTGCGCACTCGCGTCCCGGCCGGCGGCGAGCGTGCGCGCCGCCTCGGCAGCCGTCAGGCCGGCCTGCGCGGTCTCCAGCCGGGCTTCGGCCTCTTGCAGCGTCGCGCGCGCGGATTGGATCTCGGCATCGTTGGCGATCTCGGCGCGCAGCCGCTCGAGCTCGGCCTCGGCATCCTGGCGGCGCTGTGCGAGGTTGGCGATCCGGGCCGAAACCTCGTTCATGCGGCGGTTGAGCGCCGAGAGTTTGGCCTCGCCCTCGGCGACCGCGCCGGTCAGCTGCGCGAGCTCGGTCTCGCATTCTTCGAGCGCCGCATTGGCCTGGGTGACCGCGCGATCCGCCTCCTCGGCGGCGACGCTTTCGCGGGCCGTCACGTCTTCGAGCTCAGCCGCCTCGCCACCGAGACGCTGCGCCGCGTCGGCGGCATCGGCGGCCAATTGCGTCGCCCGATCCGTGTCGCGGTCGTTGTCCTGCAGCTGCTGCTGACGGCCGGCGAGCTCGGCCGCGATGCGCTCCTCCTCGCGGCCGAGATTGGCATGGCTGATCGTGAGGTGCTGCAGCTCGGCCGAAGCCTCGGCCTCGCTCTGGCGCAGGCCCGGCAGCACGGCGACCGCCTCGGCCTGATGCGTCGCGGCGACGGCGGCGGCCTCGGTCAGGGCGATGACCGCGGCTTCCGCCTCCTGGTGCGCGGTATCGGCGCTCGCCTTGCGCGCGGTCGCATCGAGCCAATGGAGATGCGAGAGCGTCGCCTCGGCGCGGCGGATGTGATCCTGCAGATTGCGATAGCGGTTGGCCTGCCGCGCCTGCTTCTTCAAGGCGGCGAGCTGGCTCTCCAGGGTCACGATCACGTCGTCGAGCCGCGAGAGGTTCGCTTCGGCCGCCTTCAGACGCAGCTCGGCCTCATGGCGCCGCGAATGAAGCCCGGTGATGCCGGCCGCCTCTTCGAGCAGGGCGCGGCGATCGACCGGCTTGGCGTTGATGATGGCGCCGATGCGGCCCTGGCTCACCAGCGCGGTCGAATGCGCGCCGGTCGAGACGTCGGCAAACAGGATCTGTACGTCGCGCGCCCGCGCTTCGCTGCCGTTGACCCGATAGGTCGAGCCCATGCCGCGGTCGATCCGGCGCGAGATCTCGATCTCGGTCACATGGTTGAACTGCGCCGGCACCTTGCGGTCGGTGTTGTCGAGCAGCAGCTGGACCTCGGCGACGTTGCGCGCCGGCCGGCTGCCGGTGCCGCCGAAGATCACGTCGTCCATCTCGCCGCCGCGCATGCGCTTGGCCGAGGTCTCGCCCATCACCCAGCGCAGCGCCTCCACGAGGTTCGACTTGCCGCAGCCGTTGGGGCCGACGATGCCGGTCATGCCCGGCTGGATGGCGAGCTCGGTGGTTTCGACGAAGGACTTGAAGCCGTGGAGACGGAGCTTGACGAAATTGACCACGCTAGCGGAACCCCACCGCTATCAAGAGCCGGAGGGCGCCAGCTTGGCGAACAGGGCTTTCAAGTCGTCGTAGCTCTGCTCCCCCTCGAGCTTCACCCCGTTGATGATGAAGGTCGGCGTCGCGTTCACCTTGAACGTGTCCTCGGCATCCTTGCGCGACTTCACGATCTTCGTCTCCGCGTCCTTGTTGGCCTGGCAGGCGTCGAAGGTCGCGCGGTCCATGCCGGCGGTCGCCGCGATCTGCGCCAGGGCGTCGGTCGCATTCTCGACCAGCCACTGGTCCTGGGTCTGAAACAGCACGTCCTCGATGGCATAGAAGCGCATCGACGGGACGCAATGCGCGAACAGGGCGGCCTGGATCGCCGGTTTGTTCAGCGGGAAATCGCGGGAGATCAGCTTCACCTTGCCGGTGTCGATGAAGTCGGTCTTGATCCGCGGCAGCACGTCCTTCTGGAACCGTGCGCAATGCGGACAGGAGAGCGACGAGTACTCGATCATGGTGATCGGCGCGTCGGCACTGCCGAGAACGAGATCGTCCGGCTGCTGTTTGGCGAGCGGAGAATCGATCGGGTGGGAGGTGTCGGGCGCGTTGCTGGCGTCGGCGGCGGCCGGCGCGGTGGGGCCCGCGAAGTGCTGCCATCCGAGGAAACCGGCGACGCCGGCCACGATGACGACCACCCCCGCAATCAGCAACTTCTGCAAACGGTCCTCCGCGGCATGAACGGCAAAAGGGTGCGGCCCCGAGTCCCAATGCGGCGGTGCCGGCCCTGATACGAGCCGCGGTTTTGGCAGGATTCAGGGGCGAGTGCAAGATGGCGGCCGGTAACGGATCGCACCGAGTCGCCATCTCCTGTGGATGAAATCTCTGTGATCGTCGGCGCTGCGAAATGCCGCGGGAATCAGCGCCTTTATGCGCCTAGCGCGGCGCCGGTCGGCGGCGAACCGCGAGACCGAGCCGCTTCAGGCTCTCCTTCACCGCACCCTCGGGCACGGCCTGAAGCGAGGCCGACAGCGCTTCGCTTTCCGCCGGGCTCGGCGGCCCCGAGTCGGGGACTTTCGCCGTCCCACCGCGCGGCTTGCGGGCGGTCGGCATGCTGGCGCCTTGGCGAAACCGGATCTCGGTCACCGCGGCATAGCCGAAATGCGCGTTGATGCGCTCCAGGATCTGCGGCTTCAGATGCTGCAACTCCAGTGCCGCCGCACCCCCGCAGCCGATGGTGAGGGTGCCGCCCTTGCGCGCGCCTTGTGGAAAGGCGAGCTGCAGCGGCTGGCTTACTCCCGCCACGGTGCGACCGACGATCGCCGGCCATTCCGTGATGAGCCCGGCCTCGGCGAAGCCGCGCCCGCCGACCGAGTTGCGGAAGGCGGTGCGGGTCAAGGCGGGCAGCTCCGCCGAAAGCCTCGTCGGTGTATTGCGCCGGCGCGGCGCGTCTTCGTCCTTCTTGGTCATCGGGGCCGAATCTACTCTAGCTGCTGGCGCTGGTGTAGTGACGCAGGGCGAATTGCCAGAAGCGATGGCTGAGCCACAATCCGACGACGGCGATGACGGGTGAAGCGAGGCCCAGCCGCCAGTCGAGGATGCCGGCGGCGGCGCTGGCCGGGACCGTGGTCATGAAGGTGATGGGGATGACCACGGTGAAGATGATCCGCATCGCCCCCGGGAAAGCGCCGATCGGGAAGCGGGCCACCTTGAAGACTCCGAAGAAGATCTGCGAGATGTTCTCGACCCGCACCAGCCAGAAGGCGAGCGTGTGGAGCAGCGCCCAGATCGCGTAGATGATGGCCATGGCGCAGATCAGGAAGGCGATCAGCAGCACCAGGTTCGGTACGGTGACCGAGTGCATCTCGACCATCGCGTAGATCAGGATCCCGAGCGCGAGCAGGTAAGCGGGCAGGCCGACGATGCGGAAGTGCCGGATCGAGACCTGGAGCTGGCTGTTCTCCGGCTTCAGCAGGATGAAGTCGAGATCGCCGCGGCGGATCAGCTCCGGCACCTCGCCGATGTTGAAGGCGAGGAAGCCGGTCGCGAACTCCTCCAGCAGAAGGTAGATGCCGTACAGCGCCAGCGCCTGGTGGAAGTCCCAGCCGCCCAGGCTCTGGGTGTAGCGGAACATCACGTCGAGCACGAGCAGGCCGGCGCCGAACGAGCAGAGGGCGGTTACCGCGCTGATCAGGAAGTCGATCCGGTATTCCAGATCGAGCGCCAGCGAATTGGCCCAGAAGGCGCGGACGAGGTGCAAGAGCCGGTTCATCCTCCGACCGCCCCGAACCGCTTGCGCCCCAGCCGCCAAAGACCGCGGTGGCAGGCGACGATGATCGCCAGCCAGACCGCCTGCATGGCGAAGCCCGGGAGAGGCGGCGCATTGCCGGCCAGGAGCTCGACCGGGAAATTGACCATCCAGGGGAACGGCATCCAGCCGATCGCGGTGCGCCAGGCGGGCGACAGGAAGTCGAGCGGGAACAGCGCGCCGCCCAAAGTGAAGACCATCAGGTAGACCCAGCTGTCCGCTGACTTCACGCGCTCGCTCCAGAGACAGAGGAGTGCCAGCGCGTAGTTCATGTTGAACATGAGTTGCCAGGAGAGGATCAGCGCCAGCACGAAGGCCGGCAGCCGCGCGGGCACGATCATCTCCCAGGCGCCGCTGATCGCGAGACCGAGGGCGACGATCAGGACATTGAACGGCAGCCGCAGCGAATAGGCTGCGATGTTCTCGATCAGCTCACCCAGCCAGGGGTCGAACGGGCGGAGCAGTTGGATGGCATAGGTTCCGGTCCGGATCTGGTAGTCGACGTTCCACACCACCCAGACCGTGCAGCACTGGGTCGAGAGGAAGGCGATGAGGAAGTAGAAGGCGAAGGCCTTGGGATCGCGGCCGCCGATGGGCCCGGCGGCCGCGAGATGGCGCCAGACGAACATCATGATCAGCGGCGTGACGCCGGCCAGGATCCAGAGGAAGACCGTCGCGCGGTACTCCACCATGATTGCGAAAGAAGTGCGGAAATGGGCGCGACAGCAGCGGGCCATGTGCGCGATCATGCGGACGCCGCCCCGGTGGTCATGAAGCGGCCGATCACCGTCTCGATCGGCGTGTCCTCGATGGCGATATCGGCAACGGGCAACTCGGCCAGCACGCGCTGGGCAAGGCCGGCTACGACGGCGCGCGGGACATGCAGTTCGGCCGCGAGCCCGTCGGCGCTGGCGACCTTCCCGTAAGGTTCGAGGCGCTCGCGGGGGACGGCCTCGGAGAAAT
Source organism: Candidatus Cybelea sp. (assembly GCA_035542015.1). GTDB lineage: Bacteria > Pseudomonadota > Alphaproteobacteria > Dongiales > Dongiaceae > Dongia. The sequence goes on along the minus strand of DATKMF010000200.1, from coordinate 48,669 downwards.
GCAGCTTCACCGACTTCTCGATCGCCATCTTCTGCAGGATGGCCGCGAGGTCGCCGTCGAACAGCAGCCGTCCCTGGTTGATGACGATGACGCGTTTGCAGAGCGCGCTGACGTCGGCCATGTAGTGCGAGGTCAACAGGATCGTGGCGCCGGTCCGTCGGTTGTAGCCGGCGATGAAGTCGCGCAAGGCCTGCTGCATATTGACGTCGAGGCCGATGGTCGGCTCGTCCAGAAACAGCACCTTCGGCCGGTGAATCAGGGCGGCCGCCAGCTCGCATTTCATGCGCTCGCCGAGCGAGAGCTTCCGCGCCTGGCGGTTGACGAGGTCGCCGAGATCCAGCATGGCCGTCAACTCGGCCAAACGTTCACGATAGTCGGCATCGGAGACGCCGTAGATCTCCTTGTTGAGCAGGAAGGTGTCGGCCGGCGGCAGGTCCCAGATCAGCTGCTGCTTCTGGCCCAGCACCATGGCGATGGTGCCGAGGAACGCGCGTTTGCGCTCCTGCGGCAGGAAGCCGGCGACGCGGATGCTCCCGCTGGTCGGATAGAGCAGGCCCGCCAGCATCTTCAGCGTTGTCGTCTTGCCGGCGCCGTTGGGGCCGAGGAAGCCCACGATCTCGCCGGGCCCGATCGAGAAGCCGATGCCGTCGACCGCCTTCACGGTCTCGCGCTGGCGGCGGAAGAAGGCGCGCACGCTGTTGCCGAATCCGCCCTCGCGCTTGGCGACGTTGTAGTGCTTGACGAGGTCCCGGACTTCAATCATCGGCGCCTTCGATCATTGGCGACTTCAATCATGGGTGCTCCTGCGGCTAAGATAGCGGCGTCGACCACGACCGGGAATCCCGATCCGATGCCGCGACCCGCGCCATCAAGCGTGAAGCCATCAGCCACCACTTCTCCATCCATGGCCGAGCTCCTCCTCGCCTGGTATGACCGGCACCGCCGCGTGCTGCCCTGGCGCGCGCGGCCGGGCGAGAGGCCGGACCCGTACAACGTCTGGCTCTCCGAGATCATGCTGCAGCAGACGACGGTAGCCGCGGTTGGTCCTTACTTCTTGACCTTTCTTGCGCGCTGGCCGGATGTCGCCGCGCTGGCGGCGGCTCCCCTGGACGACGTGCTGACCGAATGGGCCGGGCTCGGCTACTACGCCCGGGCGCGCAACCTGCACAAATGCGCGCAAGCCGTCGTGCGCGAGCATGGCGGCCGCTTTCCGGACGGCGAGGACGGCTTACGCGCGCTGCCCGGCATCGGCGCTTACACCGCCGCGGCGATCGCCGCGATCGCCTTCGACCGCCGCGCGGTCGTGATGGACGGCAATGTCGAACGCGTGATGGCGCGACTTCATCGCGTGGCGCAGCCGCTGCCCGCGGCGAAAGCGGTGCTGCGCGATCTCGCCGATGCATTGACGCCGCAATGGCGCGCCGGAGACTACGCCCAAGCGGTGATGGATCTCGGCGCCACCATCTGCACGCCGAGGAAGCCGCGCTGCGCCCTCTGTCCCTGGCGCCAGCATTGCGCCGGGTTTGCGGCCGGCGATGCCGAAGACTTCCCGGTGAAGACCGCGAAGCCGGTGCGCCCTGTGCTGCATGCGACCGCCTATTGGATGACCGTGCCCGACGGCAGCGTGGTGCTGCGACGTCGGCCGGAGAAAGGTCTGCTCGGCGGCATGATGGAGATTCCCACCAACACGTGGCGCATCGAGCCATGGACGATCGATGAAGCGCGCGCCGTGGCTCCGGTCCCGGCGAATTGGCGCGATCTCCCCGGCAATGTGCGTCATGTCTTCACGCACATCGACCTGCGTCTCACGCTGCTCGCCGGCAGCCTGAAGAATACGCCCGACGGCATGGTCGCGGCGCCGCTCGGCAAGCTCGGCGACTACGCGCTCCCAAGCGTCATGCGCAAGATCGTCAACGCGGCCGTGAGAGGCGGGTGACGCGGCGATAGCGGGCGCGAACTTTGACGTGCCTGTCCCTCTAGCAGCCTGTTGAAGAACCCCATGGCTTGGCAGGCTACGGCGTGATTCACTCTCGACCGAGGGAATGCGGCCGAGGTGACCATGCGCGGGACGGACAAGCGGTCGGGGGACTTGTTCTCCTACGTTGATCTGGAGAAGCGGGTGCAGAAGGCCATCCGCTGCGGCCGATCCGAGAGATGGCCGACACGGCGCTGGCGGTGCTGTCGGGCGACTTCGCGGCGCTGTACTCGGGGATGGGGCGGCCGTCGCGCGGCCTGAGCAAGGTGGACTGGGCCTTCGCGTTTGCGGCTGCGGCCTACAACCTAGTGCGGCTGCCTAAGCTGGTGGAGGCCAATGACCGCGAGCCCAGATAAGCAATGGCGGATTGATAACGCCAGTCACCTCAAGGGATTCAAGTTGCAGTTCCGCCGCTATACCCGGTGGAGCGAAAGCTGGGACCACGACCACTGTGCTGCCTGCTGGGCCAAGTTTGCAGAATTTGAAGGCCCGGAGATCCAGCGCGAGGGATATGCCACCTGCGAGGATTACCCGAAAGGTGCCTATTACGAGTGGGTCTGCCAGACCTGCTTCACCGATTTAAAGGACGATATGAGGTGGTCCGATGCCAGCAGATAACTGCTCCGGCTAATTGGTGACTTCTTCAACGGCCTGCTGGGCGAACGCGGACTATTCCAAGACACAGGGTTGTTTTAGAACAAAAGATGAACTATACTGCTCCCGGTTGCCGCAATGCGCCGGATGCCTCCCGGCCGCATCCCCGCACCAGCGTTGCCGTGTTCTCGTTCGGCAAGAGGCCAAAGCGACCACTGTCGCGCGATCCAGACTCCAGACGGTGCTAACGCAGACCGGACACAGACAGGATCAAGAATCGATGTCGACCCTCACCGATGAGATAAAGGAGTTCATCGTCAAAGGCTTGGCATGCTTTGACACCCCCTCCGAAGTGGTCGAGGGCGTAAAGGCGAATTTCGGCATCGAGGTCAGCCGACAGCAGGTCTTCGCCTATGATCCGGGCGGTTCTCGACCGCCGGCGCCGCGCTGGGGCGCGCTTCACGCGGCGACGCGAGAAAGGTTTCTGCGCGAGATTGCCGAGATCGGCATCGCGCAGAAGGCAGTCCGCCTCCGGATGCTCCATCGGATGGCGCGGCGTGCCGAGGAGAATCATCGTCTCGCTCTGGCCGCCGCGTTCTTGGAGCAGGCGGCAAAGGAATGTGGCGGCGCCTACGAAGATCGCAGGCCCCGCTCGGCATCGAACACCACGTTGCAGAAGTAGCCTGCGCGGGCACGCCTCCTTGGCCGCACCTTCAGCGCGGCGGCACGATCGTCTGGCCCTCCGGTCGGGCGGCCGGAATAGCCGCCGCCGGCTCGGCCAGCGGCGCCGGCGCGGGCTGGTCCTTCGGCGCCTCGGCCGGCGCGGGAGAGGGCACCGGATTGGCCGCCATCATGCCGGGGAAGCGGATGCCGCGCCGATCGAACAGGCGCTTCAGGCGCAGGTTGAAGGCGCGCATCACGTCCCACTGGCTCATGGCGCGGGTCTTCATCCGTGCCTTGACCACCATGCCGGTGTCGAGGAACGCGTCGAGGCCGATGATCTCGATCGGGCCCAGCACGCCGAAGCGGAATTGCGGGTCCTTCGCGATCTCGGTGCCGATCTCCTTCATCGCCTCGATCACCTGGTCCGCATTCTCGCGGTAATCCACCTTGATGTCGAAGGTCGCGTAGGAGAAATCCTTGGTCAGGTTCTGCACGATGGTGACCGAGCTGAAGGGTACGGTGTGCACGGTGCCCGAGCCGTCGCGCAGCCGGATGGTGCGGATGGTCATGCCTTCGACCACGCCGGCATGGCCGCCGAAATCGACCACGTCGCCGATCGCGATGGTGTCCTCGAGCAGGATGAAGATGCCGGTGATGATGTCCTTCACCAGCGTCTGCGCCCCGAAGCCGACCGCGAGACCCACCACCCCGGCCGCGGCCAGCAGCGGCCCGATGTCGAGGCCGATCTCGGAGAGGATCACCAGGAGGAGGATGACGCCGAGCGTGATGCGGAAGGCGTTCCGGAGCAGCGGCAGCAGGGTGCGCATCCGGGCGCTGTGATAGATGCGCCTTCCGTACTGGTCGTGCTCGCGCAGCGAATGCTCGATCGCGAGGTTGACGAACTCGGAGAGCGCCGCGGAGAGCGCCACGATGATCACGATCTTGATGAACGCGGCCATCATCGGCCGGCCCGAGCCCTGGGACAGCCAGCCGATCACGTCGAGGCCCCAGACCTGAAGCAGGGCGAAGAAGGCCGCCAGATAGAGCGCCATCAGCAGCGCCTGCTTCAGGATCGGCAGGTAGCGGTTGGCCCGCGCCTCCAGCCCAGGGAGCAGGCGCTTCACGTCCTCGGGGAGGGCGAAGCTGCGGTCGAAGGCCTGGCGCAGGAAGGTGTCGGCGAGCCGGATGACGACGAAGAGAATCCCGGTCAGCACCGTCGCGCGGAACAGGAAGGCGAAGCCGCCTTCGATCTGGAAGCTCCAGACCGCATAGCTTGCGATGACGTAAAGGATCGCCAGGATGTGCCAGAAGCGCGCGAGCTGGCCGCGGAACCTCCGGAACCTCAGTTGGCGCCTCGATTCCCGGGTTTCCGGCTCCGGCTCGGGGAGCGGTGTCGCCAGCGGCTCGTCCTGCGGCGCCAGCACGGGGGCCGGCATCTCCCCGCCGGCGATCCGGCGGGCGACGGGAACACGGTTCTGCAGGACCAGGATCCCCGTCATCGCCGCCAGGAGCAGGCCCCAGGCGCGGGTGAACAGCTCGTAGAGCGCGGGATCGACGCCGATGACGCTGGCGAGCTCGCCGACCGCGTAGCCGTAGAAGGCGACCACGGCGAGTCGGCGCACCCAGACCTGGAGATAGGCCGCGGTCTCGTCCGTCAGATGGAAGAGCCGCAGCCCGGGCGCGCGTGGCGCCAGCAGCGCCTGGGTCGTGGCCGTGGTCAGCATGGTCACAAGCTGCGCGCCGATGATGGCCGAGATGATCAGTCGCGCGCTGGCGTTGGGATTGAACAGCGGAAAGACGATGGAGCTCGCCGCCGCGAAGGCGACGGCGGGCGCCACGTCGACCACGAAGATCAGCGGCAGGTAGAGCAGCTTCGTGGTCCAGTGAATGGGCTGGCGTTGCGCCAGGAGGTGGCGCGGTCGCGCCAGCAGCCGTCGCGCGGCCCAGGCGGCGACGAAGGCGGTCGCCAGCACGCCGAGGAGATCGACGACCACGTTGATCCAGTAGTCGCGCAGCACCGGATCGGCGAGCGCCTGGCTCGCCGCGCGCAGCCGCTGCGGCATGTCGGCGATCGCGGTGATGAGGTTGACCAGCGCGTTGCTGACCGATTCGACGTAATGCGACACGGTTGCCAGCAGATGCGCACCGATTCCCTGTTCGGCGGGTGTCGCTTCCGTTGCGGGCTTGCCCTGCGCCGCGCCGCGCTGGGCCTCGAGCAGCAGCTGCAGCTGCTGCTTCAGCTTCGCCCGCGCTTCGGAATCGTCGAGCGCCTTGATCAGATCCCCGATCTGGTCCGGCGTCGCCGCCGGGGTCGCGGTGTTGCCGCTGCTCCCCTGGCCCGTGGCGGCGTTGATCAACGGATTGGCGGACTGGGCGAGCGCCGCGGAGGTCGGCAGGAGCAACGCCAGGCCGAGGCACAGGCCGATCACACCGAAGCGGCGCATCGTCAGCAGGGGGAGTGGAAAGAGATCCGCCATTCGGGTCGTCATTGTTGGGGAAGGATTGCGGCGCGGCATTCCGATGCCGTTTCTGCCGGCGTTTCAACGGCGGATGCTACCCAACCCGGCGCAGAGCGGCAACCAGCCGGCACGCGTGGTGTCAACTGAGAATAACGAACGGACGCGAAGTGTAGTTCCGCTCAGGACTGCTCGCGGCGCCAGTCCTCGATCTCATCCAAGAAGGCAAATGGGGATTCGAGACGCCAAAGAGGAGGAGCTTGATCAGTGCCAGCTCTCGCCGAACGGCATCGGCTCCGGCGCCGGCGCAGACGCAGGTTGGAACCGGCCGGTGGTGACGGCGACGCGCTTGCGCGACGGCGGCCTCCGCCAGCACCAGGAGTAGGAGCCGCGGACGGCGCGCCTGCGATGGCGCTTGGCCGGCAGCGGCGGCAGTGCGGCTGGCGCCGGAGAAGTCGGTGCTTCGGCAGTCGGTTCGGCCATGGAATCCCCCGATCCCCGATCCTGGGCGGTTCAGTTCAACTCGGCGCGGAGCTGCTGGCGGAGATAGTCGATCGGCACCAGGGTGCCGTCCTTCTGGATGCACCAGAACTGCCAGCCGTTGCAGGCGGGCGCCCCCTGGACCGCGGCGCCGACCTGATGGATCGAGCCGCGATGCTCCGCGGAGATCAGCGTACCGTCGGCGCGCACTTTGGCGCTCCAGCGGCCGTTGAAGCTCTTCAAGACCTCGCCCGGCGGCAGCAGGCCGCGCTCGATCAGCCAGCCGAACGGGATGCGCGGCTCCTCGCGCTTGGCCTGGATGGTCAGTGTCTCGTTCTCGGCCGGCAGCACCTTGGCGATGCGCTCCCGGGCGAGCTTGATGTAACCGGAATCGCGCTCGATGCCGATCCAGCGGCGACCCAGCCTCTTGGCAACGGCACCCGTCGTGCCGCTGCCGAAGAAGGGGTCAAGGACGACGTCCCCTGGCCTGGTGGCCGCCACGATCACCCGGTGGAGCAATGCCTCCGGCTTCTGCGTGGGATGACCCTTTCGACCATCGTCGCCCTTGATTCGTTCGGATCCCGAGCAGATCGGGATCAGCCAGTCGGACCGCATCTGCAGGTCGTCGTTCAGCGTCTTCATCGCCTCGTAATTGAAGGTGTTCTGGCTGTCCTTCGACTTGGAGCACCAGATCATCGTCTCATGGGCGTTGGTGAAGCGGCGGCCGCGAAAGTTCGGCATCGGGTTGGTCTTGCGCCACACGACGTCGTTCAAGACCCAGAAGCCGAGGTCCTGCAGCTTGGCGCCGACCCGGAAGATGTTGTGATAGGAGCCGATCACCCAGATCGTGCCGTCGTCCTTGAGGACGCGGCGCGCGGCCGAGAGCCATTCCAGGGTGAACCGGTCATAGGCGCCGAGATCGTCGAACTTGTCCCAGTCGTCATCGACCGCATCGACCTTCGAGTTGTTGGGCCGATGCAGATCGCCCTGGAGCTGCAGATTGTAGGGCGGGTCGGCGAAGATCATGTCCACCGACCGCTCCGGCAGCGCCTTCATGCCGGCGATGCAGTCGCCTTCGATGATGCGATCGAGATGATGCGCCTCGAGCGATTTGGCTTCGGCGCGAAGGACAGTGCCCGGCTTTTTCCCCATGCGCCCGATCCTGATTCGGGCGACTCAGGAAGTCAACAAAAAAGCTAAAGAATCAATCTAATGGGAGCTCAAGCTCATAAATTGGTCGAAACGATTTGCGATGATAGGGCGTAGGTCCGTGCTGCCGGATCGCCGCCAGATGCTCCCTGGTCGAGTAGCCGACATTGTGGTCCCAACCATATAGAGGGTGCTCTGCCGCGAGCTCACGCATGATCTTGTCGCGCTCGACCTTGGCGATGATCGACGCGGCGGCGATCGAGAGCGAGATCGCGTCGCCGCCGATGATGCAGGTGATGGGGCAGGGCAGGTTGGGGGGCTGATTGCCGTCGACCAGCGCGTGGGTGGGGCGACTCGGCAGACCCTCGAAGGCGCGCAGCATGGCGAGATGCGAAGCCCGGAGGATGTTGATGCTGTCGATCTCCTGGACCTCGGCGCGGCCGACGCAAAAGGCCGACTTCTCGCGGAGGATCGCCGCCACCTCCTCCCGCTCCTCGGCATCGATCTGCTTTGAATCCTTGATCCGGCGCTGGAACCGCTTGCTCAAGTCCTGGGGGAGGATGCAGGCGCAGGCGATGACCGGACCGGCCAGCGGACCCCGGCCGACTTCGTCGACGCCACAGACCACAATGCCGTCGTTGAGACCGGCTTCGATCTCATGCTTCCAATGCGGCACGCCGGCTATTCCCCTGAAGCTGCAACATTCTGCCCGTCATGTTTTAGACGTCACGTCTTGGACCGTCATTTCTTCGGCAGCCCATCGTAGTAGTCGAACATTGGCTTCAGCTCCTTGACGTCGGCGCCGGCCAGCTTGGCGAGATCGGCATCGGCGATCTTCTGCTGCTTCTGGCCCGCGCGGAACTGGTCGAAGAGCTGGATCGCCGCCAGCCGCGGCTTGCTGGCCTTGGCGCGGCTCGGGATGTCGGGGAAGAGGTCCTTGTCGACCGCCCCGGCGATGTAGTTGGCCAGCGACCAGGCGTTGAACCGGAGGCCGACGGCGTAGCTCTGCTTCGCAGTCGCGTCGCCCGGCGCTTTCGCCTCGAAGGTTTTCAGGCAGGCGGCGAAGGCCTTGGCATCGAGCGACTTGGCGTAAGGCGCGTTGCAGGCCTCCTCGTCCTTGAACCCTTGGGCCATCGCCCGCGCATCGCCCGCCGAAGCCGCGACGGGAGTCCAGAGAAAGACGACGGCGCCAGCGGCAACGAGAAGCGTAGTCGAACCGAGACGCCTCACCTTGATCGACTCCAATCGCAATTTAGGTGGCCGATCCTGGCCAGCGATCAGGCCCCTGTCAAACGGCCCGTGGACCGACCAGTGGGCCGATCGGGCGGATCGATTCGGATGCCGTCGCCCGATGCACCGACCCGGCTTGACGGGATGCCTCCCGGGCGACCGCGGGGCATCGCTTACGCGCTCGGAAGGTCGAACAGGTCACCCTGCGGGCTCGGACGCGGCGGCACCTTGAACAGCGTGTAATCCACGTCCCAGCGGTAGCGATTGAGGTCGAACTTGCGCGTGCAGGCCAGCACGCGCTGGCGGATCAGCTCGGCATAGGGGCCGGAACCCGACATGCGCTTGCCGAACTCGGCGCGATAGATCTCGCCGCCATGGACCTCGCGCAGGAGGTCGAGCACATGCTTCGCCTTTAGCGGCGCATGGGCCTGGAGCCATTCCTGGAACAGGTCTTTGATCTCCAGCGGCAGGCGCAGCATGGTCCAGTTGACGCTCTCGGCGCCGGCTTCCGCCGCCCGCTCGATGATGCGCTCGATCTCGGCATCGGTGAGGGCGGGGATGATCGGCGCCACCGAGACGCCCACCGGCACGCCGGCCGCCTTCAACCCGGCGATCGCCTTCAGCCGCAGCTCCGGCGTCGAGGCCCGCGGCTCCATGGCGCGGGCGAGTTCGCCGTCGAGCGTGGTGACCGAGACATAGACCTTGGCGAGCCTGCGCTTGGCCATGGAGGCGAGCAGCTCGGCGTCGCGCAGCACATTGGCCGACTTGGTGGTGATGCCGACCGGATGGTTGAAGGCGTCGAGCACTTCCAGGATCTGCCGCGTGATGCGGTAGCGCCGCTCGATCGGCTGATAGGGATCGGTGTTGGTGCCCATGGCGATGACACTCGGCCGATAGCCCGGCTTCCGGAGTTCGGCTTCCAGCAGCTGCGCCGCCATCGGCTTTACATAGAGTCGGCTCTCGAAGTCGAGTCCGGGGGAGTGGCCGAGATAGACATGGGTCGGCCGCGCGAAGCAGTAGATGCAGCCGTGCTCGCAGCCGCGATAGGCGTTGATCGACTGCTCGAACGGAATGTCCGGGGAATCGTTGCGGGAGATGATGGTCTTCGCCCGGTCGGTCGCGACCGTCGTCTTCAACTTCGGCACATCCGCCTCGTCCAGCCAATTCCAGCCGTCATCCTCGCGTGGCCGATCGCCGGGCTCGTAGCGGCCGGGGCGGTTGCTGATGGCGCCCCGGCCCTTGATCGGGCTGTCCGGAATCGCTTCCGGCGTCGGCTTGGCGAGGGGGCGAGGCCATTTCATGAGAACAAAACTAGAACAATCGACTCGGCCACGCAAGCCTGAAGCGGGGAGAGCGGCATCCTTCGGTTCCCGCTATGGAAGCATTAAGAAGCCGCTGCCAGGATGCGGACGACGAGGAAGGCATCGGGCGATTCGCATGGAAGCGAGACGGCACGGCACGGAGGAGAGGAGAGGGCAGTGCGCGCTCTCCGTCGTCGTGCCCTGCTACAATGAGGCGGGTGCGCTCGGCGAGCTCCATCGGCGGGTGACCAAGGTCTGCCGTGACACGGTTGGCGAGAGCTATGAGCTGGTGCTGGTCGATGACGGTTCCCGCGACGAGACCTGGGGCGCCATCGCCAGTCTCAACGCGACCGATCCCCGCGTGGTCGGCGTTCGTCTCTCGCGCAACTTCGGCCAACAACTGGCGCTGAGCGCCGGCCTCGCCGAATGCCGCGGCGCGCTTACGCTGATCATCGACGCCGACATGCAGGATCCGCCCGAGCTCCTGCCCGAGATGATGAAGGTGATCGAGGCGGGGGCGGATGTGGTCTACGGCCAGCGCATCTCGCGCGGCGAGGAGCCTCTGCTGCGGCGCTGGGGCGCCGCTCTGTTCTATGCCCTGCTCGAATATCTCTCCGACCGCTCGATCCCGCGCAATGTCAGCGATTTCCGCCTGATGAAACGCCGCGTGCTCGACGTCCTGAACGCCATGCCGGAGCAGCACCGCTTCGTGCGTGGCATGATCAGCTGGACCGGCTTCGACCAGCGGCCGCTGCCGTTTCATCGCGGCTCGCGGGCCAGCGGCAAGACCCGCTACTCGCTTACCCGCCTGACCGCATTGGCGGTCGATGCGATGACCAGCTTCTCGATCCGGCCGCTGCGCCTCGCGATCGCCATGGCGCTGGTGTCGCTGCCCCTGGCGCTGGTGCTCGCCCTCTACATCGTCGGCAGCTGGCTGCTCGGATTCTCGGTGGCCGGCTGGGCCAGCACCATGATGATCGTCGTGTTCTACGGGACGGCGCAGCTCACCGTGCTCGGCATCATCGGCGAGTATCTGGGACGCCTCTATATGGCCGCCAAGAATCGCCCGCTCTATATCGTGGGCGAGGTGCGCCGCACCGAACCGTCCGAAGCGGAGGCGCCGCTTTCGACCGGCCGGCATGGCGCGGTCTGAGGATCGCGCCAAAGCCGGCGCGGTCTCGCGAGGCCAACTGCGGCTATTTCTGATTCTGGGCGCGTTTAGCGCGGTCGCCTTCCTGCTCGCCTTCAAATGGAACTTGATGGTGCGCACGCGGCCCTATCACGACGTGATCGCCGTCGATTTCATGACCTTCTGGTTCGCCTCCAAGCTCATCCTCCAGGGCGACCTCGCGACCGTGTTCCAGCCCTGGCCGTTCAGCCATGCGATGCAGGCCTTCATCGGCGGGCCGCCGGCCTTCCAGCCCTTTCCCTATCCGCCGAGTGCGCTCTGGTTCACTTTGCCCTGGGCGCTGCTGCCCTATGGTGCCTCGCTGGCACTCTGGCTCGGCAGCACCTTCGCGCTCTTCGCCTGGTCGCTGCGGCGGTTCTTCGCCTCGACCGGGACTTGCGCGCTGGTCCTCATGGCGGCGCCCTCGAGCCTGGTCAACATCATCGACGGCCAGAACGGATTTCTCTCGGCAGCCCTGCTCTGCGGCGGCCTGCTTCTGGTCGAGCGCCGGCCGCTGGTGGCGGGACTCCTTTTCGGCCTGCTGACCTTCAAGCCCCAGCTCGGCATCCTGCTGCCGTTCATCCTGCTGGCGGGCGGCTGGTACCGCGCCTTCGCCGCCGCGGTAGTCGTCGCGATCGCGCTGCAAGCAGCAAGCCTCGCGATCCTGGGGTCCGCACCCTGGTTGCAGTATCTCGGCGATACGCTGCCGTTCCAGCGTGTCTTCCTGGAGACCGGCACCGGCCCCTTCGTGGTGATGGTGCCGACCTTCTTCATGTCGGCACGGTTCCTCGGCCTTCCGAACGAGGTGGGTTACGGGGTCCAGATCGCGATGGCGCTGGCGGCGCTCGTGCTCTGCTGCTGGGTGGCGCGCGCCAAGGTGCCGCTCGAGCGTAAGCTCCCGGTCCTCATCATGGGCCCGCTCCTGGCCTCGCCCTACTGCTTCAACTACGACATGGGCCTCGCCACCGCCGCCGTGGTCATCGCCTGGAACACGGCGCCGAAGCCCGAGCCCTGGGAGCGCATCGCCTATGCGATCGCCTGGCTCCTCCCGGTCGCCATGGTGGCCTACGGAATCATGGGCCTGCCGGTGGCCCCGGTCGCCCTCTGGCTGACGTTCTGGGTGCTGGTGCGCCGCGCGACGCAGCCGGCGCGCTCTTCCCGGCTCCCTATCGAAGATGCTCGTTCAGCCGCGGCATGAGCTCGACCAGGTTGCAGGGCCGCAGCCGGTTGTCGAGCTGCCACTTCAGGATCTCCTCCCAGCCGTCGCGGGCGGCGCTGGGGGAGCCGGGGAGGGCGAAGAGATAGGTGCCGCCGGCGACGCCGCCGGTCGCGCGCGACTGGATGGTCGAGGTGCCGATCTTCTGGAACGAGAGCCAGCGGAACAGCTCGCCGAAGCCGTCGATCTTCTTCTCGTAGAGGCTCTCGAAGGCTTCCGGCGTCACGTCGCGGCCGGTCACACCCGTGCCGCCGGTCGAGATCACGACGTCGATCTCCGGATCGGCGATCCAGGCCCTGAGCTGCGCCTCGATCAGCGCGCGCTCGTCCTTCACGATGGTGCGCGCGCGCAAGCTATGGCCGTCGCGCGCAATCAGGGCGACCAATGCCTGGCCCGACGTGTCGTTGGCTGCGGTCCTTGAATCCGAGACCGTCATCACCGCGATGTTGACCGGCTTGAACGGCCGCGTCTCGTCGATCTTGGGCATGTTCTCTCGATCCGGTTGCCTCAGTCGGCCGCCGGATCGCGCGCGAGCGAGAACCGCGGTCAGTTGGCGGCGGCCGTCTTCACCTTGTCATCCTGCCGATCATAGTGCGGCGAGGCGCCGGAGGCCACGGCGTCGAGGCTGGGCGACGGCTGGTTCAGCCGGTCCTGATAGATCCAGTAGCCCGCCATGATGCGTTCGACGAAGAGCCGGGTCTCGCGCGAGGGCAGGCTCTCGACGAACAGCAGCGGGTCGTCCTCGGCGCGGATGGTCTGCTTCCAATATTGCAGGCTGCCCGGCCCGGCGTTGTAAGCCGCCGCCAGCAGGAAGAGGTCGCCGCCGACCACGTCCGACTGCAGGAGATTCTGGATGTATTGCTGCCCGATCGCGATCGAGGTCTGGGCATCGCGCAGATCCGCGCTGGCGTTGCGGCTGACCAGCTTCGCGGTGTCGGGCATCAGCTGCATCAGGCCGACGGCACCCGCACCGCTGACGGCGTTCGGGTTGAAGCCGGATTCCTGGCGCATGATGGCGAAGACCAGCGCGCGGTCCACGATGTAGCCGTTCTTCGGCGTCCAGGCCGGCAGCGGATACATGGCGGCGTCGATGAAGGGATCGCCCTTCAAGAGCCGCTTCGATCCGACCTTGACGGAGAGGGAGGGGAGACCGCTCGCCTGGGAGACGGCGAGCAAGGCGCGGTCCATCACGCCCGACGGATCGTCGGCGAGGATCAGCAGCTCCTTCTCGGCCGAACCGATCTGGCCCACCTGCAGCAGCGCCAGCGCGCGCTTGCCGGCGCTGGAGCGCATCAGCATCATCGCATCGCGCGGGTTGAGATCCTTCACGTTCCAGTCGTGCTGCGGGTCGATGCCGAGCGCGCGCTGCGCCAGTTGGCCGTAGAAGGTATAGGGATAGCGGCTGGCCTCACGCAGCCAGTGGCTCACCTGGTCCGGCTGCTGGTTGCGCAGATAGGCACGCGCCGCCCAGAACGACGCAGCCGCGCATTCCCAGGGCGAGTCCTTGGTCTGCGCCGCGGCGCGGGTGAAGTCCGTGGCCGCGTCGCCGAAATGCTTCGAACGCCAGTTGGCGAGGCCCATCACCCAAGAGCCGTTGTCGTTCACCGAAGCTTCGTCCGGCGAGCCGGTGCGGGTGATCGAGGCCTTCGGATGGACCAGGCCCACGGCACCTTTGCGCTGACCCAGGCTGTAGATGAGGTCGGCATCCGGCAGCGCCGAATAGCGCTTCAGCCAGTCGCTGAGCTCCTTGGGGGAGCTGCGGTAGCCGCGCGACAGATAGCGGTCCGCCAGCACGTCGCCGAGCAGCGACTGGTCGGTCAGGTCGGCGATGAGCGCGTCGGCGCCGCGGTAGTCGCCCTGCGCCTGCAGTCGGTAGATCTGCCGGTAGCGGTCGGCGTCGATCGCCTCCAGCGGCTGGGGCAGGGTACTGGCGGTGCCAACATCCTGGTTGTCGTCTCCGGGGAGTGACGCGGTCGCCTCCTGGGCGTGCGCCGGACGGATTTCGGCGATACCTGTCGACACAAGGATCGCCACCATCGCGGCGGACGCCAAGAAGAAGCGCCCCCCGCGCTGTGCACGGTCTAAATTCAAGGTATCGCCCCCTTGAAGGTCGCCCCGGGCCCATCCCGAGGTCGCTTATTCTTAACGTTTGGTTTCCAATTCGGTTTCCGCTTTAGCCAATGAAGTCTTGCATGTCCAGAAAATTTGCCGTGTCCGATCAACAGACATGGTGCCAAATCTCGGCCGACCTACTATATGTTGATTTGTGAGCTAGATCACGCGGCGCTTTATCCACAGGATTTTCGTTAACAATCCAGCGGAGCGCACGGATTCGTGCCCGGGCGCCTGGGTGGCGCAGCGCACTAAAGGGGCTTAAGCGCGCCCCGCGGGGAGGATTGCGCCGAGCGCCTCAAGTCGGGCGCGGAGCTTCAGCAGATCGCGCCAGGCTTCGCGTTTGAGCTCGGGCTGCCGCAGCAGATAGGCGGGGTGGAAGATGGGCAGGGCCGGGATCGCCGCGCCGAAACCGGCGGAGCTGAACTCGAACCAGCGCCCGCGCAGCCGGGTGATCCCCTCTTTGGTGCCGAGCAGCATCTGGGCCGAGGACCCGCCGACCAGCACCAGCACCTTCGGGTTCACCAGCTCGATATGGCGGATGACGAAAGGCTCCTGGGCGGCCAATTCCGCCTCGGTTGGCTTGCGGTTCCCGGGCGGCCGCCAGAAGCAGACATTGGTAATATAGAAAGAGGTGCGGTTAAGGCCGATCGCCGCCATCATCCGGTCGAGGAGCTGGCCGGAGACCCCGACGAAGGGGAGCCCCTGCCGGTCTTCGTCCGCCCCCGGCGCCTCGCCGACCAGCATGACCTCGGCCTTGGGGTTGCCGTCGGCGAAGACCAGGTTGGTTGCCGTCTTCCGGAGGGAGATTCCGTCATAGCGGGCGAGGATCGCCCGCAACTCTTCGAGGCTCACGGCGCGGCGGGCCGCATCGCGCGCGCTTTCGATCGCCGCCTGATCGACCGGCCCTAGCCGTCTCTGCTCGGTCGGCGCCGCCGCCGGTCGCGCCGGAGGCGGCTGCGTCGGAACGCGCGGCAGTGGTTGGATTTGCGAAATGGGTGCCTCGGCAAGGCCCTTCGGCGCCGCAGGCGATGGCGCCGTCGCCCTAAGGCCCGTCGTCCCCACGTCCGTCGCGCCCAGGTCGGTCGTCCCGAGACGGCTTTGCGGCGTCGGCTCAACAGCCTCGTCGGCGCCCCACTCGATATAGAGCTTCAACAAGGCGAGGGAGTCGCGGTTGGATTGCGCTGCGCCGGCCATGCGTCCAGGCTAGCATCGAGCACGATCAGGGGACAATCGAGCGCCCAACGCAGGCGTTAAGGAGGAGAGTCGATGGATCGCGAGGTGATGGAATACGACGTGGTGATCGTCGGCGGCGGGCCCGCGGGTCTCAGCGCCGCGATCCGGCTGAAGCAGCTCGCCGCCGAAGCGGGCCGCGAGGTCAGCGTCGTCGTGCTGGAGAAGGGCTCCGAGGTCGGCGCCCACATCCTCTCCGGCGCCGTCATGGACCCGCGTGCCATCACCGAGCTCTTCCCCGATTGGAAGGCGCTCGGCGCACCCTTGACCCAGCCGGTCACCGAGGACCGGTTCCTCTTCCTCACCAACGAACAGGCCTCCTTCCGACTGCCGAACGTCTTCCTGCCGAAGACCCTGCACAACGAGGGCAACTACATCGTCAGCCTCGGCAATGTCTGCCGCTGGCTCGCAAGCCAAGCCGAGGCGCTGGGGGTCGAGATCTTCCCGGGCTTCGCCGCCGCCGAGATCCATTTCGACGAGGCGAAGCAGAAGGTCTTGGGCGTCATCACCGACGACAAGGGCCGGGCCAAGGACGGCAGCGAGAAGTCGGACTTCCAGCCGGGCATGATCCTCGCCGGCAAGTACACGCTCTTTGCCGAAGGCTGCCGCGGCCATCTCGGCAAGCGCCTGATCGCGCATTACAAGCTGAACGAGGGCCGAGACCCGCAGAGCTACTCGATCGGCCTGAAGGAGCTCTGGGACATCGATCCCGCGAAGCACCAGGCCGGGCTCGTCATGCACACCGCGGGCTGGCCGGTCTCCAACGACGTCTACGGCGGCTCCTTCCTCTATCACGCCGAGAACAATCAGGTCGCCGTCGGCTTCGTGGTCGGGCTCGGCTATGCCAATCCCTTCCTCAACCCATTCGAGGAGTTCCAGCGCTACAAGCACCACCCGCAAGTGGCGCAGTTCCTGGAAGGCGGGCGGCGCGTGGCCTATGGCGCCCGCGCCATCGTCACCGGCGGCGTGCAGGCGTTGCCCAAGCTGGTCTTCCCCGGCGGCGCCTTGATCGGCGACGACGCCGGCTTCCTCAACGTGCCGAAGATCAAGGGCAGCCATGCCGCGATCAAGACCGGCATGCTCGGCGCCGAGGCTGCGTTCGCCGCGCTCGGCGAAGGCCGCAGCCATGACGAGCTTGTCGCCTATCCCAAAGCGTATGAGTCCTCCTGGCTCCACGACGAGCTCTATCGCGCGCGCAACTTCAAGCCCTGGATGAACAAGGGCCTGCTGGTCGGCACCTTGATGGCGGGGATGGACCAGAAGCTGTTCGGCGGCAACGCGCCCTGGACGCTCCACGCCCATAAGACCGACGCGGCAAAGACCAAACCGGCCGCGCAGTGCAAGCGCATCGACTATCCGAAGCCGGACGGCAAGCTCTCCTTCGACCGCCTCTCCTCGGTCTTCCTGTCCAACACCAACCACGAGGAGAACCAGCCGGTCCATCTGACCTTGAAGGACCCCAAGGTGCCGATCGCCACCAATCTCGCGATCTACGACGCGCCGGAGCAGCGCTACTGTCCGGCCGGGGTCTACGAGATCGTGCGCGAGAGCGACGGCTCCAATCCGAAGCTGCAGATCAACGCCCAGAACTGCGTCCACTGCAAAACCTGTGACATCAAGGACCCGACCCAGAACATCGTCTGGGTCAATCCCGAAGGCGGCGGCGGGCCCAATTATCCGAACATGTAGCTCGCGAGGCCCGCGACGCTGGGATAGACTACCCTTGCATGCCCCGGTTGCAGGTGAGCGCGGTGGGTTACTTCGACGGACTAGTCGACGCCATGTTCAAGAAGGACGTGCGGGGGCGGGACGTCTTCTACCCACGTGGGATAATGGGCAAGGGGTTCATTCTGCCGGACCCAGCAAGTACCGCCGCCGTCCGGGCCAAGATGATCGGCTTCTACAAGGTCCTAATTTTCGTTGTCATCCCGCTGGCGATCGTATCCGTCAAGTTTCTTCACGTCAGCCCGATCGCGATTCTCATGTTTATCGGAGCCGGCAAGTGGTTCCATGAGCGACGCCTGACCGCGGGGTATGCGATCTCCGACGAGCGCTTGAGCTGGAACCTCGCTGAGGCAGTTCGCAGATCCGCTCGCAGCCAAAGTTATTTCAGCCTGTGGACGCGTGCGCTGTTGAACCTAGCATTACTCGCAGGCAGTGCGTTTTTTGTCATCGATGGTAGCCCCGGCGTCGCGCTGATGGCTCTTATCAGCGGCGCGCTGTTCGGCACGTTCTTCTGTCTCATCCTTTGCATGATCGACTGGAAACGTCGCCGCCCTTAGCCCGCCCTCTGGACAGGAACGATCGCCCGCATCGCCGGTTTACCCCGGGGAGTGTGTTCCCAGAGCGTCGGATGCAGGGCGATCTCAAGTTTTCGCAGGACTGGACGCGCACCCTGCGCGTCGTCTCGCAGTCGCGATGGGCATCGGTTCTCCGCGAGGCTGCCGTCGGCTGGTGGAACGATCGCTGTCTCAGCATGGGAGCGGCGATTGCCTACTACGCGATCTTCTCCCTGGCCCCGGTGCTGCTGATCGTGATCGCGATCGGCGGGATCGCCTTCGGCAGCGATGCCGCGCGCAACGCGGTGCTGGAGCAATTCAGCGGCCTCATAGGTTCGTCCGGGGCTGCCTCGGTGGCGAAGATCCTGACGAGCGCCAGCAACTTCGGCTCCGGCGTCATGGGCACGGTCATCGGCATCGTCACCTTCATCGTGACGGCGAGCGGCGCCTTCGGCGAGCTGCAGGCGGATTTGAACGTCATCTGGCGGGTGAAGGCGCCGCCCTCATCGGGATTGATGACCTTCCTTCTGTCGCGCCTGCTGAGCTTGGCGATGATCGCCGCGATAGCCTTCTTGCTGATGATTTCGCTGACCTTCGATGCGCTCGCCTCGGCCGCCAGCCAGTATTTCTCGATGGAGGGTCAGGCGCTGGCGCTGGGCGCGATCAACCTCTTGATCAGCGTCGGGCTCTCGGCGCTGCTGTTCGGCTTCATCTTCAAGGTGCTGCCGAACACACAGATTCCGTTGCGCCACATTGTGCCCGGCGCACTGCTCACGTCGGGCCTCTTCGTGCTCGGCAAGTTCGTGATCGGCTTCTATCTCGGCCGCAGCAATATCGCCACGACCTATGGCGCGGCGGCGTCCGTCATCACCCTGATGGTTTGGGTCTATTATTCGGCCCAGATCCTGCTCTATGGCGCGGAATTCACCCACGCCTCGGCCGAACGCCACCGCAAGCGGCGCCCGGCCAGGTTGGGGGCCGATTCTCGTCGCGTCAGTTCCCGCTAGCGCCGCCGCCCCCAGAGACGCCACCGCCGCCAACAGCTCCGCCGGTGCCGCCGCCCAATGGCGCGCCCATGCCCCCGGCAGGACCGCCCGGTCCGGTGCCCATCGGTCCGGTTCCCATGCCCGGCGTGATCGGGATGATGACCGAGTTCGAGCCGGAGTTGTTGGGCGTCATGCCGTTCGGGCTCGTGCTGTTCGGGCTGGTGGTCATGCCCGGCGCGGTACTGTTGGGCAGGACAGTCTGGCCAGGGCTCGTGCTGTTCGGGATGGTCGTTGTCGTGTTCGGCGCGACCGTCGTGCTCGGAATAGAGGTGCTGTTCGGGATGGTCTGCGGCGTCGTCACGCCGCCGGCAGCACTTCCGGCCGCGCCGACGCCCGGAGTGATCGTCGCGCCGCCTTGGATCATGCGCCGCGCCTGCGCGATGCAGGCGGCCCGCTCGGTATAGAGCAGGCTCTGGCAGTTGGTCCCCGGCGGGAAGGTGAGGTTCTGCGCCGTAGCACCCGGCGCCGCGAGGGCGGTGGCGAGCAGCATGCTTCCCGCCAGGCCGCCGATGGTGAGCTGGAATCGATTCATGGCATCTCCTTTCGCGGCGCCGGTCTTCCTTATCCGGGCAGCGCGACGAAGCGGTCGCGCGGGATCGGCACCGACAATGGGCTTCTCCGATTCAACGGACGCCCGAGACCCCAGTTCCGTGCAACTCCGGGCGACAACCTGGCGCGCTCCGCTCGGGAATGATCTCAAACGAGAAGACTTCGTTGTCGGAGACGAGGGGCCGTCGCGGGCCCGCGCTGCCGATTTCCCAACCCGGCGCGGATTTGCTAAGGAACCTGATCGGGGAAGTCTTCCGCCCTCTCACGGACCGAACGCACCAAGGACCGACGCATGAAACGCCTCGACCAGAAGCTCGCGCGCATCCGCGCCGGGAAGTACAAGCCGACCGACTTCATCATCGCCGACGCCAAGGACGGCGACATGGGCCCGAGCCTCACCTCCAGCGGCCCCAAGCGCGACAAGGACGGCAACTGGACTCGCTACCGCACCCGCGGCGAGTTCCTGGACGAGATCGCGGCCATCGTGAAGCAGGACATCGTCGATGTGATGCTGGTCTCGGCCTCCAACCTCGAGCTGCTGAACGAGCGCAAGGTCTTCCAGAAGAGCGCGGTCCAACCGGCGATCCGGGCCAATGACACGACCTGCATCTGGCGCATGCGCGGCGCCGGCTACCACCATTCGCCCTCTCGCCCGTTCCGCAGCGCCTCGCTGCCGCGCGTCATGTACGGGGCGACGAGGGCGCCCGGGAATTCACCCGCCAGCCGCCGGATCAAGGGCACCGATCTCGGCCTCTATTCGATGACCTTCAACAACGACATCGAAGCCGACATCCGCTCCCTGGAGGCTTTCGCCGCCTTCCGCGCCGAGGCGTCGGCGCTGGGTTTCCGCTACTTCCTCGAAGTCTTCAATCCCAATGTGGACACCCGGATCGACCCCAACGTGCTGCCTCACTACATCAACGACGCGATCCTCCGCGCCCTCGCTGGCGTCATGAAGGCAGACCGCCCGCAATTCCTGAAGATCGCCTATAACGGGCCGAAGGCGCTGGAGGAGCTCGCCTCCTTCGATCCGAGCCTCGTGGTCGGCGTGCTCGGCGGCGGGGCGGGGACCACGCGCGACGCCTTCGAGCTCATTCATCAGGCGGAGCGCTACGGCGCGCGGGTGGCACTCTTCGGCCGCAAGATCAATCTTGCGGAATCGCCGCTGGAGATGGTGGCCATGCTGCGCCGGGTCGCGATCGGCGACGTCAAGCCGAAGGAGGCCGTGAAGGCCTATCACGCCACGCTGAAGAAGCTCGGCATCAAGCCGGCGCGTGCGCTGGAGGAGGATTCCGCGGTGACCGAATCCGTCCTCGAGGAAGCCGCCGCGTGAGCGCGGCTTCGGGCCGCCGGGGCTTCATCACCGGCGGCAGCTGGTGCGTCGATCGCAACAAGATGGTCGATTTCTGGCCGCAGGAGGACTCGATCTCGGAGATCCTCAGCGAGGAGCGCGGCCATGGCGGATCGGGGAGCAATCTCGCGGTCGATATCAAGAAGCTCGACCCCGAGATGCCGGTCGAGACCATCGGCATCGTCGGCGACGACGATGACGGCCGCTTCCTGCTCGGCCTTGCGGATCGCCACGGAATCGGGCGAAGCGGGATGACGATCAGCAACGAGGCGCCGACGCAATACACCGACTGCTACGGCTCGAAGCGCAGCGGCCGCCGCACGCACATGACCTTCAAGGGCGTGGCCAACCTCCTTTCGCCCGATCATTTCGATTTCACGCAGACCAACGCCAGCATTGCGCATCTCGGTCTTCCGGGCATCCACCAGGTGCTGGATTCGCCCTGGCAGGGCGAGGCGAACGGCTGGGTCGCCGTCTTGAAGAAGGCGAAGGCCGTCGGCCTCCTCACCAACATCGAGCTGGTCAGCATCGCGCCCGAGCAGATCGCGGCGCTGGCGCGGCCTTGCCTGCCTTATCTCGACTTGCTGGTGGTCAACGACCATGAGATCGGCGCCGTCGCGGGCTTGACCACGATCACGCCTGAAGGGACCGATGTGGAAGCCTGCATCGAAGCGGCGCGGCGCGCGATGGCCGCCGGCGCGATGCAGATGGTCGCCGTACATTTTCCCCGCGGCGCCGTTCTGGTCGCGCGCGATGCGGCGCCGATCCGACAGCCCTCGCTCCAAATTCCCGAAGCGGAGATCGCCGCGGCGAACGGCGCCGGCGACGCCTTCGCGGCGGGCTTTCTCTACGGCTTCCACGAGGGCTGGAAACCGGCCGATTGTCTCGCCTTGGCCCATGCGACGGCAGGGGCCTCGCTCCGGGGCCTCTCCACCAGCGGAACGGTCGAAACCTGGCAGCGTTGTCTGAACTTGGCTTCCGGCTGGGGTCCCGGCACGCCGATTTGATGCAATCCGCGCCCTGGGCGCTCGCCGCGCGTTAACACTGTTCTATCCAGAGGGACCGCTTCCTGCTAGAACCGCCCCCAGGAAAAGGACCCGGGGGAAGACGCCGGGAAACTGCCGGGCGGGGGGCGGATTCCGTGGCTGCAAAAAGGACGTAGGAACTTGCCCATTCGATGCTTCCAGCCGCTGCTGCTGACCCGCCTCTACCGAGCCATTGCTCGCCCCTTGATCCTCGCATTGCTGCCGGCGGCACTCGCCGCCTGCCAGGCCGGGCATCCAGCGATCGCCGACGGCGTCGGCCCGCTCAATCCCAAGCAATGGTCGGCGTCCGGCCTCTATCTCGCCGGCCAGCACGCCGTCGAATCGGGCGACATGAAGACGGCGGCCGACCTGCTGCCGCTGGCGCTTCAGGCGGATCCGGGGAACGGCGCGCTGGCCGAGCAGGCGCTGATCGCCCTCATCAGCGACGGCCGATTCGACCAGGCGATCGCGCTGGCGCATGACACGGTCCGACACGATCCGAAGGCGCCGCTCGCGACCATCATGCTGGCGGTCGATGCGATCCATCGCGACAAGCCGGCGGAGGCGCGCAACCTGCTCAACGACATGGGCGAGGACGCCGTGGGCCGGATCGCGCAGCCGCTGATCCTCGCCTGGCTGACGCTCGAGGAGCAGGGGCTCGACCAGGCCGAGGCGGCGATGAAGCCGGTGAACGCCGTCGATGGGCTGAAGCCGCTGGTCGAATCCCATCTGGCGATGATGGAGGAGATGTCCGGCAAGCCCGACCAGGCGGCGCAACGCTTCTCGGCGCTGGTCGATGCCGATCACGTCACCTCGCATCTCATCGAGATCTATCTCGACCTGCTGCACCGCCAGGGCAAGGACGACGCGGCGCAGAAGCTGCTGGCGAAATTCCGCAGCATGTCCGAGGACGTGACCGGCGCCATGGCCGATGCGCTCGCCGAGCAGCTGAAGCACCCGGCGCCGAAGCAGCCGCTGGTCGACACGCCGGCCAAGGGTGTCGCCGAGGTGCTGTTCGACATCGGCGGTCTGTTGCGCTCCGACAAGCTCAACGGCCAGGCGATCCTGTTCAGCCGCTTGGCGCTCTATCTCGATCCCAAGCTCGACGTCGCCAAGCTGCTGGTCGGCAACTTGCTGCAGGATGGCCAGCATCTCGAATCCGCGATCGAGGTCTTCCAGTCGATCCAGCCCGGATCGCCCTATTGGTGGAGCGCGCATCTCGCCGTCAGCGACTGCCTGCGCGATCTCGACCGCACCGACGATGCGTTGAAGCTGCTCAACGATCTGGTGGCCGCGCAGCCGGCGCGGGCCGACGCGGCGATCGCGCTCGGCGATCTCTATCGCAAGGAGAAGCGCTACGCGGAGGCCGCCACGGCCTACACGACCGCGCTGCAGCGGATCGGCACGCCCGGCGCCCACGATTGGTCGGTGTTCTATTTCCGCGGCACCGCCTACGAGCGCAACAACCAGTGGGACAAAGCGGAGCCGGACTTCCTGAAGGCGCTCGAGCTCTCGCCCGATCAGCCCTATGTGCTCAACTATCTCGCCTATACCTGGGTCGAGAAGCGCCAGCATCTCGACGAGGCGCTGAAGATGCTGCAAAAGGCGGTGGATGCGCGACCGGAGGAAGGCTTCATCGTCGACAGCCTCGGCTGGGCCTATTACCAGCTCGGCAACTACGACAAGGCGGTCGGCTATCTCGAACGCGCGGTCGAGCTCGAGCCGAACGACCCGGTCCTCAACGATCACCTCGGCGACGCCTATTGGCGCGTCGGCCGCAAGGCCGAGGCGAGGTTCCAATGGAACCGCGCCCTCAACTTCAAGCCCGAGCCCGACCAGATCGGCCTCATCGAAGGCAAGATCAAGAACGGCCTGCAGTCGTAGTCAGAGGACAGATGTCAGAGAGCAGATGTCTGAGGAAAGATGACGGAAGAGGACGCGCATTCCGATCTGACATCTGACATCTGTCCTCTGTTCTCTGAATCCGCCCCCGCCAAGATCAATCTCTACCTGCATGTCGTCGGCCGGCGGCCGGACGGATATCATCTGCTGGAGAGCCTGGTCGTCTTCGCCGAATGTGGCGATGTCATAACTGCCGAGTCCGCCGCCGATTTCTCGCTGCAGATCGATGGCCCGTTCGCCCACGGATTGTCGGCTGGTGACGACAATCTGGTGCTGCGCGCCGCGCGCGGTCTTGCCGGCCTGCTCGGAATCGGCAAAGCGGCTTCCCTCAAGCTCACCAAGAACCTGCCGATTGCTTCCGGCATCGGCGGCGGCTCCGCCGATGCCGCCGCGACCATCGAGGCCTTGCTCCCGCTTTGGAGCATGGAGGACGTCGATCGGAAGCGGCTGGCCGTATTCGCGCTGAAGCTCGGGGCCGACGTGCCGGTCTGCCTCTATGGCCGCAGCAGTGTCGTCTCCGGCATCGGCGAGACGACCGAGGACGCGGGGCGCCTGCCCGCCGCCGATCTGCTGCTGGTCAATCCCGGAGTCGCGACGCCGACGCCGCAAGTCTTCAAGGCGCGCACCGGCCCGTTCTCCGCACCGTCACCCTGGAGCCCGCTGGCGCGCATATCCGTGCCGGAGCTGGTCGCGCGTTTGAAGCTTTACCGCAACGACTTGACCGGGCCGGCGATGACCGTGGCACCCGTGATCCGCGACGTGCTGCGCGCGATCGAAGCGACGCCCGGCTGCTTGCTCTCGCGCCTCTCCGGCAGCGGCGCCACCTGCTTCGGCATCTATGAGAGCGCGGCGGCGGCCGAGGCGGCGCGCGCCGCGATCCTCGCCGCGCATCCCGATTGGTGGGCGGTCGCCACCAAGATCGCCGCCCGCATATGAGCGCCGCCGGGGCGAGTGGGGACGGTTCGCGTCTCGCGGGAACCGCCGGCCTGGTGCTGCTGGCGATGCTCTGGGGCACCATGGTGCCGACCATTACCCATCTCCTGCAGACCTGGGATCCCCTGTTCCTGGCGGCCTTGCGCTATCTCGGCGGCGGCCCGGCGTTGCTGCCGGCGCTCTGGATCCTGGGCCGCGGCGCAGGGAGCGCGAAGCACGTGCCCGCCTGGCGGATCGCGCTGCTGGGGACCGTCGGCATCGGCGGCTATGCCGGCCTCTACACGCTCGGTGTCGCGCATTCCAATCCGGTGACCGCCGCGATCTTGAGCGCCGCCAGCCCGGCGGTCGCCACCGTGACCGATCGCGTGATCTTCGGCCGCAAGCTCGATCGCCGGATGGTGCCCGGCCTGGTGCTGGCGATGAGCGGCTGCGTGCTGGCGACCGTCGACGTCACCCGCGCCGGCAGCCCGTTCGACCTGCGCGGCGGCGAGATCCTGATCCTCACCGCTTTCGCCTGCTGGTCCTGGTATTCGACCGCCGCGCAACGCTGGCTCGAAGGCTGGTCGCAACTCCGCATCTCCGGCGTGACCATGACGGTGGGAGGCATCGCGCTCACCATCGTCTATCTCATCCTCGCCGCCTTCGGCGGCCTCGCCTTTCCGCCGCCTTTGCCGGTGACCGGCTTCGACTGGCTGCTCCTCGTCTGGCTGGTGATCGCGCTGGTCGCCTTCGGCGTGCTGCTGTGGAATTTCGGCGTGAAACGCAGCGGCGTCGTCACCGCCAGCCTCTACCTCAACTTGACGCCGATCGTCGCGATCCTGATCCTGGCGCTCGGCGGCACCGCGCCCAACCGTCAGCAGATCGCCGGCGGCGCCATGGTCGTGCTCGGCATCCTCTGGGCGGAGCTGGCGACCTTGCGCAAGCCGGCGGTGGCACCGGCAGGCATCGACGAAGCGCCGGGGCTGTAGCTCGAGTCCGGCGCGTTCGGTCGATCGTCAATGGGCAATGGCGTGGCGATCGACCTTCCGTTCCGCAGCGTCTTCCTCTGGAAGGAATGGCGAGATGTTCGCCATCGCGCGCGCCACATAGATCTCCTTTTCGCCCACGGGCGCGACGTAGTGAATGGCGTTGCGCGCAGCCTCGATACCGGCCAGGCGCGCGATGAACCAGGCCGCAAGATAGTGCGATGACAGGCAGCCGCCCGCGGTCGCGACGTTGCGTTTGGCCACGAACGGTTGGTTGAGCACGGCGATGCCGGCCTCCTCGACCCACGGCTTGCTGGTCAAGTCCGTGCAGGCCGGAACGCCATCCAGCAGGCCCAGCTTGGCGAGGATCAACGTGCCCGAGCATTGCGCACCGAGAAGCTGGCGCGCCGGGTCGAACCGCAGCTGCGACATGACCGCCGCATCCGCGGCGATGTTGCGGGTCAAGATCCCGCTGCCGACCAGCACGGCGTCGGCCTCGCAGGCATCCTTCAGCGAGGCTTGCGCCTCCAGCACGAGGCCGTTCATCGAACGCACCTTGGCCGCCGGACTGGCGATCGATACCCGCCAGTCGGCCTGCTTGACCCGGTTGAGGATGTTGAACGCGATCAGCGAATCGAGCTCGTTGAAGCCTTCGAAGGTGAGGATGCTGATGTGCATGATTTCCTCGCTTGGCGAAAGGTTGCTTCACGCCACTCCACTCCAAGAACGAGAATGAGTACATTTAAATATTGTCATGGATACAATGAAGCCTGGCGGCCCAATACCCGCCGGCATCGGCGACGTACGGAGACTGAGGGTCGGAAAAAGGGGAGCGTGATGAAGAAGACGCTGCATTTCAAACGGGCGGAGATGAAGTTCGAGAAATACGGCGGCCCGCCGGGCACCGCGAGCATCAGCCGCCTGATCGGCCCAGACGTCTCCCACACCATGGGCGCCGGGATCGCCACCTTCGACGGCTGCTCGATCGAATGGACCGTGCTCTATGACGAGATGATCGTGGTGCTCGAAGGCAGGTTTCGGCTGAGGACGCCGGAGGGCACGATCGAGGCCGTACCCGGCGACGTGATCTGGATCCCGGAGAACACGCCGATCGCATACGAGGGCGACAAGGCGACGGTCTGCTACACGCTCTATCCGGTCGATTGGCGCAAGCGCCACAATCTCTAACGCCCGCGGCCGTCGTGGCGGTGCGAGGCGCAGCGTCCACCGGTCGACTTCGGCACGGCCGACCTTAATCCCGTCGAGGCGATGGCGGGTACCGGCGGCTTGCGATATGAACGGGATCGTGAGGCAACATTGGGTGAGGACGGTCGATGACAGTCGGTCCCTACGGGTCTTGGGCTTCTCCCATCACATCCGACCTCGTGACGGCCGATGCGGTGCGGCTCGACCAGGTCGTGCTGGATGGCCCCGACATCTATTGGACCGAATCCCAGCCGGAGAAGAAGGGCCGTTACCTGATCTACCGGAAACGCTCCGGCGGCAAGGTCGAAGCCGTGACGACCGACGATGCCAATGCGTGGAGCGTCCGCACCCGGGTGCATGAATACGGCGGTGGCGCTTTTGCCGTCCAAGGCGGGGTAGTCTACTTCTCGAACTATGCGGATCAGCGCCTCTATCGTCAGGACCAGGGCGAGGCGCCGAACCCCGTCACTTCGTTGCCGCCGAATGCGAAGGACGCTGCGCTCCGCTACGCCGACGGCGTGATCGATGTCCGGCGGAACTCCATAATCTCGGTGCATGAGGATCATACCGAGCCCGGCGCGGTCCGGAATTCGCTGGTGCGGGTTGACCTCGATGGAACGGCGTCGCTTCGCATCGTCTCATCGGGTCACGATTTCTACGCGGCGCCGCGGCTTAGCCCGGACGGCCGGCAACTCGCGTGGCTCACCTGGGATCATCCCAATATGCCGTGGGTCACGACGGACCTCTGGGTCGCCGAGGTGAAGCAAGACGGCGGCATCGAAAGCCCCAGGCGGGTCGCGGGCGGGCCGGAGGAAGCGCTGTTCCAACCCCAATGGTCTCCGGACGGCGAACTCTACTTCGTATCCGACCGGGGCAGCGGCTGGTGGAATCTCTATCGCGAGCGGGACGGTCGGGTCGAACCGGTCCTGCAGATGGAAGCCGAGTTCGGAGAGCCGCAGTGGAGCTTCAACATGTCCACCTACGGCTTCGCTTCCGAAGGCGGGCTCGTGTGCTCCTTCCTCAAGGACGGCGCATGGCGGCTCGGAATCATCGACACGCGTTCCGGCGCGTTTCGGGAGATCGCCACGCGGTTCACCGACATCTCGCAGGTCCGCGCCGGCGCCGGCCGCGTCGTCTTTCTGGGCGGGAGCGGGTCCGAACCCCAGGCTCTGATCGAGCTCGATCTCGCGACCGGTGCCGAGCGCGTCCTGCGCGCATCCGCGGTCGTGAGCGATGCGGTGCGCCCTTACATCTCCACGCCCGAGGCGATCGAGTTTCCAACGACCGGGGGAGAGGTCGCGCACGCTTTCTACTATCCGCCGGTCTCGCCCGCCTACGCGGCGCCGTCCGCCGAAAAGGTCCCCGTCCTCGTGAAGAGCCATGGCGGGCCGACCGGGGCCGCCAGTGCCACGCTCAGCCTCTCGGTTCAGTATTGGACCAGCCGTGGCTTTGGCTTTCTCGACGTCGACTATCGCGGCAGCACCGGATATGGGCGTGCGTACCGACTGCGCCTGGCGAAGGCGTGGGGAATACTCGACGTTGAGGACTGTGCTTGCGGCGCTCGCTATCTCGTGGAGCAGCGCAACGCGGATCCGGAGCGATTGGCGATCAGTGGGGGCAGCGCCGGGGGCTATACGACGCTCCGGGCCTTGACGGCGCCGGAAAAGACCTTCCGTGCCGGCGCCAGCTACTATGGGGTGAGCGACCTGGCTGCCCTGGCGCGCGATACCCACAAGTTCGAATCGCGCTATCTCGATTGGCTGATCGGTCCTTATCCGCAGGAAGCAGAGACCTACGCCGAGCGATCTCCGATCAATCACATCGATAAGCTCACGGTCCCCGTCATCTTCTTCCAGGGGACCGAGGACGAGGTGGTCCCGCCGAACCAGACCCAGATGATGGTCGATGGCCTGAGAGGCCGGAACGTGCCCGTCGCCTATTTCCTGTTCGAGGGCGAGCAACACGGCTTCCGGAAGGCGGAGAACATCCGCCGGGCGCTGGACGCCGAGCTTTACTTTTATGCGGCACTGCTCACGCGCTCGGGTCTGCGCTATCTTTAGCTGAGCCGCCGCAGGAGTCGTTCAGGTCTAGCCCCTTATGCCGAAGCTGCAACCGAGGAAGACGAAGTCAAAGGCGTCGCGGCGAGCACCGCGGCGAACGCTGCCGCCGAACCGGCAATACGGAGTCATACCGGTCCGGTTTGCCCCGGCCGGGATCGAGGTTCTCCTGCTGACCTCCCGGGGGACGGGTCGCTGGGTCATTCCGAAAGGCTGGCCGATGCGAAGAACGGCGCCGGCCGCCACCGCCGAGCGCGAGGCCTTCGAAGAGGCGGGCCTCAGGGGCCGACTCTGGTCCCGGACGCCGATCGGCAGCTATTGGTATCGTAAGGAAGACGAGGACTTCCCTGGGGCCATTTGGGTCCGGGTCTTCGTGCTGGCCGTCTACGAGCAGAAGAAGGGGTGGCCCGAACGCCCGGAGAGGCGAACCTCCTGGTTTACGGTCAAGCGTGCGGCGTCGCTGGTCGAGGAGCCGGGTCTCTCCAGGCTGCTACGGAGGATTCCCAAGATCATCGTCGCGCAGATCAAAGCGAGCGCACCGAAGGGGTGATACTCCAGCCGCGGCCGGACCTGGCTGTGTTATCGCTGAAACCGGCAGCTCTTCGTTCGCCAAAGGTACCGTCTTCTACCTCCCGGAGTTGATCGAAATCAAGGCCCGGTTCGCGCTCGCCTGCTTGGATCAGGCGCATGGACGCCGATCCGGCATGACTTCGGCCCGGTAGAAGGGTTCCGCGCATGGACAAGAAGCAGCAGTTTCACATCTGGTATTTCATTGCGGCGATCTTCGCCATCCTGCTGCTCCAGGATTTCCTCACGGTCTGGAGCCAGACCGAGCCCATCAGCTACAGCCAGTTCCAGTCGCTGCTGAAGGACCACAAGGTCGACAACATCGTGGTCACGGAGACCCTGATCCGCGGCGACCTGAAGGACGGCACCGGCAAGGGGTTCATCACCCCGCGGGTCGATCCCTCCGTCGCGGCGGAGCTCGACAAGTACGGTGTCACCTATACCGGCGGCACCGAGAACACGATCTTCAAGACCATCCTCTCCTGGGTGATCCCGGCGGTCGTCTTCTTCGCCCTCTGGGCCTTCGTCATCCGTCGCCTCGCCGAGAAGGGGCTGGGCGGTGGCGGCCTCGGTGGCGGGTTCATGACCGTCGGCCAGAGCAAGGCCAAGGTCTATGTGGAGAAGGACACCAAGGTCACCTTCGCCGACGTGGCCGGCGTCGATGAGGCCAAGGCCGAGCTGATCGAGATCGTGAATTTCCTGAAGGACCCGCAGCGCTACGGCAGGCTCGGCGCGCGGGTGCCGAAGGGCGTGCTGCTGGTGGGGCCGCCCGGCACCGGCAAGACCCTGCTCGCGCGTGCGGTCGCCGGCGAGGCCGGCGTGCCCTTCTTCTCGATCAGCGGCTCGGAATTCGTCGAGATGTTCGTCGGCGTCGGCGCCGCGCGGGTGCGCGACCTCTTCGAACAGGCGCGGAAGCGTGCGCCCGCCATCATCTTCATCGACGAGCTCGACGCGCTCGGCCGGGCCCGGGGTGCCTATCCGTTCGGCGGCGGCCATGACGAGAAGGAGCAGACGCTGAACCAGCTCCTGGCCGAGCTCGACGGCTTCGATCCTTCGACCGGCCTGGTCCTGCTCGCGGCCACCAACCGGCCGGAGATCCTCGACCCGGCGCTGCTGCGCGCCGGCCGCTTCGACCGCCAGGTCCTGGTCGACCGGCCGGACAAGGCGGGCCGCGTCCAGATCCTGAAAGTGCATCTGAAGAAGGCGAAGATCGACGGCGATGTGAGCCCGGAGACCATCGCCGCTCTGACCGCCGGCTTCAGCGGCGCCGATCTCGCCAACCTGGTGAACGAGGCAGCGCTGCTGGCGACGCGGCGCAACGCAGACTCGGTCACCGAGGAGGACTTCGTCGCGGCAATCGAGCGCATGGTGGCTGGCTTGGAGAAGCGCAACCGGCTCTTGAATCCGCACGAGCGGCGCGTGGTCGCCTTCCACGAGAGCGGGCATGCGCTGGTGGCGCTCACGCTGCCCGGCGCCGACACGGTGCAGAAGATCTCGATCATCCCGCGCGGCATCGGTGCCTTGGGTTACACCATCCAGCGCCCGACGGAGGACCGCTACCTGATGACCCAGCAGGAGCTGGAGAACCGCATGGCCGTGCTGCTCGGCGGCCGCGCCGCCGAGACCCTGGTCTTCAACGAGATCTCGACCGGCGCCGCCGACGATCTCGCCAAGGCGACCGACATCGCCCGCGCCATCGTGACCCGGTTCGGCATGGCGCCGGAGATCGGCCAGGTGGCGCTCGAGGAATCGCCGCAGAACTTCCTCGGCGCGCCGCAGCAGCCGCTGATGCTGGAGCGCAAATACAGCGAGCAGACCGCCCGCGAGGTCGACCTCGCGGTCAAAGCCAAGGTCGACCAGGCCTTCAAGCGCGCCTCGCAGGTGCTCAACGAGAAGCGCACCCTGCTCGACAAGATGGCGACCACCCTGCTGGAGCACGAGACGCTGACCGAAGCCGAGATCAAGGCCCTCATCGGCGATTCACTGAAGACGGCGGCGCAGTAGATCGGCGCGAAATCCGTCATCATCCCGGCCTGCGGCCGCAAACAGCGCTATCGCGCGGCTTGAACGGGAGCGCGATGACGCAGCACGTATTCTCGCCAGAAAGTGAAGATGCCGGCTCCGACGATCATCGCGGAGCCGGCCACGATGTTCCAGGTCAACGTCTCGCCATAGAGCAGGACGCCGAACAACGAAGCATAGACCAGGCTGAGATAGGTGATGGGCTGCGCGGCTGAAGCGTCGAGCAGCTCATAGGCGCGGATCACAAGGTAATGGCCGGTCATTCCGGTGATGCAGAGCAGGCC
This sequence comes from Candidatus Cybelea sp., assembly GCA_035542015.1. GTDB lineage: Bacteria > Pseudomonadota > Alphaproteobacteria > Dongiales > Dongiaceae > Dongia. The sequence goes on along the minus strand of DATKMF010000200.1, from coordinate 16,906 downwards.
CATCCAGGCCTTGTCCCAGCCTTGGAGATCGGTCCAGAAGAAGGGCCCTATCAGGGTCGCCGTCACCGCGCCTGCGACGCCGGTATAGAAGAAGCTGGTCGCGGGCGAATCGGTGCGGCTGACGAGGCGCGTCGCGACAAGATAGATCGCATACATGAAGCAGCAGACGACCGGCAGGAGCAGCCAGGGGTCGAGAAAGCCGCTGGCATCGGGCTTCAATATCAGCAGCACGCCGATGAGGCCCGCGATGATCGCCGACCAGCGCCGCCATCCCACATGCTCGCCGAGCAGCGGGATCGAGAGCACGGTGACCACGAGCGGCGTCGCCGACAGGACGGCGGTCGAATGCGCAAGGCCCGCATGGGCGAAGGCGGTGATGACGATCATGACCTCGGTGGCGAGCAGGACGCCACGCACGACCTGCAGCACCGGCCGCGTCGTGGCGGCCGCCGCTTTGAGCCCGCCCCGTTTCCGTGACGCCACCAGGATGCAGAAGGCGCCGAACGCCCAGTACCGGATCATCGTGATGAAGATCGCCGGATAGTGGTCGCCGAGATGCTTCGAGACTGCGTCCTGGAAGGAGAAGATCGTCGTGGCGGCGAGGGCGAAGAGATAGCCGTGGGCTTTGGATTTCATCCTTGTCTTTCTAGCCGCGAATCCTGAATCAGACCACAGCGGGGACCGCGCACCGGCCATGCCGAAATGCCGGCCGCAAGAGAGTAGTTGGCGCGTAGTGCTCGATCGGGGTCCCCTCCTGGTTCGTCATCCTCGGCGAAGGCGGAGGATGACGAGTTTGCATCCATCGCACGAAAGAAACGCGTGGATGGTCGCCTTCGCGGACCATGATGAGAGAAATGAGTGGACCAGCAAACTGCCTCAGATCTCCGCCGCCACCTTCAACCCCTCGAACACCGCTTCCTCCGCGGTCCGCGGGGTGAGGCAATCGCCGATTAGATACACCTCGCCGCCCCAGCCTTCGAGCTCGCTCTCGAGATCGGCAACGCGTTCATGCCCCAGTGACGCGACCAAAGTATCCACGCCTTCGAGAACGATCGGCTCGCTGTTGGTGGCGTGCTGGAGGTAGACCGTCTCGCCGTCGACGCCGTAGAGGCGCGCCAAGGGGATGATCTCGACATTCAACTTCTGCAGCTCTCCCCACCAGTGATCGCGGACATATTGGTGGATGCGCTGGCCCGGCATGTAGCCGTCGACCGCGAGCCGCACACGGCATCCGGCGCGCGCGAGCTTCTCGGCCAATCCCATGCCGATCCAGTCGCAGCGCCAGTCGGCGATCACCACCGAGGCGCCGATATTGACCTCGTTCTTGATCACCTGCCAGGCGTTGACCACATGGCCGGTCCCGGCGCCTTCGATCTCGCCGGCGCGCGGCCTGGCACCGGTCGCGACGATCACCGCGTCGGGCTTCAGCTCGTCGACCAGCGCGCGCGTCACCTTGGTGCGGGTCTTCACAGCGACGCCGCCGAGCTCCATCTCCCGCGAGAGATTGCCGACGATGCCGCCGAACTCGGCGCGCGTGGGAAGCAATTGAGCGAGCAATGCCTGGCCGCCAATCCGCTCCGAGGCCTCGCAGAGCGTCACGTCATGCCCGCGCTCGGCGGCGACCGCCGCGGCCTTCATACCGCCGGGCCCGCCGCCGGCAACGAGGATGCGCTTCTTCCGCGCGATCGGCTTGCGCCTGCCATAGGTGAGCTCGCGGCCGGTCTCCGGATGCTGGATGCAGGAGATCGGGTAGCCGAGATGGAAATGACCGATGCAGGCCTGGTTGCAGGCGATGCAGGCGCGCACGTCGTCGAGCCTCCCAGCCTGCGCTTTGCGCGGCATCTCCGGATCGCAGATCAAAGCGCGGGTCATGCCGACCATGTCGGTCTGGCCCGAAGCGAGGATGCGCTCGGCATCCTGCGGCTGGTTGATGCGCCCGGCAACGAAGATCGGCGTCTTCACCTTCGCCTTGGCCGCTGCGGCGAAGGGCGCCACATAGCCGTGCTCGAAGGCCATCGGTGCCGCGATATGCACCGCGCCGCCGAAGCTCGCCGAGGAGCCGGCGACGATGCTGTAATAGTCGAGCGAACCTTCGAGCGCCTGCATCACCTCCAAGGCTTCGCTGTCCTGCAATCCGGCAAAATCCTTCTCGTCGCCGCTGATCCGCATGCCGACGATGAGCGCCTCGCCGGCAATGCGGCGGATGGCGGCGATAATCTCGCGCAGGAACCGCAGCCGGTTCTCGAACGCGCCGCCGTATTCGTCGTCGCGCAGATTGACCCGCGGATTGAGGAACTGTGCCGGCAGATAACCGTGGCTCGCCACGATCTCCACGCCGTCGAGCCCCGCGGCGGCGAGGCGCTTCGCCGCCTGGCCGTAGCCTTCGACCACCTCGCGGATCATCGCCTTCGACATCGGCCGTGGCATCACATGGAACCGCTCGTTGGGCACCGCGGAGGGTGCATAGGCCACCGGCGCGGTGCCGTCCTGGCTCTCCATCACCTCGCGGCCGGGATGGAACAGCTGACCGAAGACCGTGGTGCCATGCGCGTGGCAGACCTCGGCGATCTTGGCGTAGCCGGGAATGCAGTCGTCGGTGGTCGCCATCAGGACATGGGTGGTGTAGCGCGCCGATTCATGCACGCCCGCCACCTGCACGATGATCAGCCCGGCCCCGCCCTCGGCCCGCGCCCGGTGATAGGCGACCAGCCGGTCGTTGGGCAGCGCGTCGGTCGGCATGGTCGTGTCATGGCCGGTCGAGAGGATGCGATTCTTGATGGTCTTGCCGCGGATCGTGAGCGGCGAGAAAAGATGCTTCAAGGACGTGCCGGACAATTGCCCCTCCCAAGGCGAAACGGCCAGACTGTGCGATGGATTGTCGTTCCGGTGCAACGCCCAGGGACGAAATACTTAGAACGACGCGCCGAGGTCGCGCGCGGCCGTCAGGATCTGCGCCGGATAGGGCTCGCCCTCGATCGCGCCGTAGAGCAGCTCCAGCCGATGCTCCGCGATCCCGCAATAGTCGAGGACGCCGGTCGCGAGCTGGGTCGCCATGGCGGTGTCGTAGCCGCGCTTCCGATAGCTGGCGAGATTGCCGCCGGCGATGCCGACCATCCAGACCCGATGCTGCGGGAAATTGCGCGCGCCATAGGCCCAGCCGTTGTTCCAGACCCGGTCGATCCAGCCCTTCAGGATCGCCGGCATCGACCACCACCAGACCGGAAAGAACATGACCGTCGCATCGTTGCGCTCGACCCGCTGCATCTCGCGCCGCACCTCCGCCGAGTAGATCTTGCCGGCGTCGTTCCAGTCCGGCTCGTCCGCCTCGCGCAGCACCGGGTCGAAGCCCTCGGCGACGAGGTCCGCCCATTCTATCGCATGCCCTCGCGCCGCCGCCGCGGAGGCGAAGGCGTTCGCCGCCTGACCCGTCAGCGACCCGCGCCGCGGATGCGCCAAGACCATCAGCACTTTCATGAAGCACTCCCCGGCAGGGCGGCCGCCCGCTCGGGCGGCCGGCTGCGGAGATCAATAACCGCCTTTCCGGGCCGGCACCACCAGCAGCTTGGTGGCGATCACATGCACGATGCCGGAGATCACGATGGTCGGTAGCGAGGCGGTGGTGAAGTCGTAGGGCTCGTGGCTGGCATAGGTCAGCGGATTGAGCAGGTAGATGTAGACGCCGCAGCCGACGGCCATCGCGATCAACGAGGCCGGGTTGAAGCCGCCCCAGAAGCGGTATGGGCTGCCCGGCTTGCCGACGAACAACGCCCGCACGTCGATCCGCCGGTTCCGGAGCACGTAGTAGTCGGCGATCTGGATGCCGCAGAGCGGGGCGAAAGTGACGCCGATGAAGGCCAGGAACGAGCCGAAATTGGCGAAGAAGAGCTCCGGGATGAAGAATCCGACCAGCACGACCGGCCCGACGGTCAGCAGCAACAGGACCGGCCAGGAGCACTTGTCGAGCACCGGGAAATGCCGGAGACCGATCGCCGAAGCATAGACTCCCGCGACCGCCGTGCCGAGATTGGCCGCCGCCACGAAGATCAGTGCGATGATGCCGTAAGTCGGCCCGCCCACCGTGCGCAGCCACTGCGCCGGATCGGAGACCTGCAGCACCAGGATGCCGGCGACGCCGATCAGCGAGAGCAGAGGCACCGGCGCCCCCATACCGACCATGATCGGCACCGCCGCGGTGCGGCCGCGCGGCGCCATGCGCACCATGGCGCCGATATAGGGCCACCAGGAGAGCAGGGAGACGATGCCGATCTCGATGCCGGTGGTGTAATCCCAGACCGGATCGCCGGAAGCATAGGCGGGCACCGCCTTCGCGAGATCGTCCCAGCGCTGGCTCAGCAGGATGTACAGCATCCAGCAGCCGATGAGGACATGGGCGACCAGGATCTTGGCGATCCGATCGAGGCCGCCGGAGCCTTTCAGCAGGAAGACGAAGACCAGCCCGCAGGCGATGAAGATGGTCACCGGGACCAGCAGGGCGGTTTCGCCTTCAGCGGTGATGCCGAGCGCGATCAGCAGCTGGGTCGTCGACTTGGCGAAGAAGATCAGCAGCAGCGAGTTCCAGCCGACGATCGAGATCTGCTGCAGGGCGGCCGGGATGATCCAGCCCTTGGAGCCGAATTGCGGCTTGGTGGAGGCGATCGAGTCGACGCCGAAGCGGATGCAGACCGGCACCGCCGCCACGGCGACGATCAGCATGCCGATCATGCTGCCTGCGGTCAGTGCCGCGAAGCCTTTGCCGAAACCGAGATAGTATCCGACATACTCGCCGATGATGTAGCACCAGGTCGCCGCGGCGGCGGTCGCGAGCGAGATGCCGAGCTTCCAGGAGCCCCAGTTGCGTTCGGCGGGGAGGAGGGGCCAGGCGCTCTTGTCGGCCTCGGCCGCGATCTGCATTTCCGTCGCGGTCACGACAGCCACCCGACGATCAGGATCGCGACCGGCAAAACGAGGCCGAGAACGATCAGCCAGAACCAGCTGGCGCCGTCGAAGTCCTCGCCCTGGTTGGCCGGGTTCTCGAGCAGGCTGATGCGCCGCTCCAGTTCAGCCGGAATGCCTTCAGTCGCCATCGTTACCCCCCAAGTCGTTTGTCGCGTCGTTGATCGACGCTTGCTGCGCCTTGCTTCGTGCCGTCACGTCGTTCCGTTGCGTTTACCCCCACCGGCGTTCCCACGGAACATCTCGCTTTCGGGATAGGGGAACCACCAGAAGTCCTGGTTGGACGCCTTCGGATCGATCATTACGAACTTCGTGTTCTGGAACTGGTTGAGACCCTCGGGCCCGAGTTGCCGGCCGGTGCCCGAGAGCTTACGTCCGCCGAAGGGGAGCGCGTCGTTGTCGAGCAGCGGTGCGTTGATCCAGAGGATGCCGGACTCGATCTCGCTCACCGCACGAAACGCCTCGTCCATGTCGAGCGTGTAGAGATTGGCGCCGAGGCCATAGCGCGAGCGATTGGCCAGCGTGATCGCCTCGTCGAAGCTTTCCACCCGGCAGATCGGGGCCACCGGACCGAACGGCTCCTCGTTCAGGATCTCCATCTCCGGCGTCACCTCGGTGAGCACGGTGGGCTCGACGAACCAGCCGCGATTGAGGTTGGCGGGCCGCCCGCCGCCGGTCAGCACCTTGGCGCCGGCCTGGCGCGCGCGAGACAACAAGCCTTCGAACCGGTCGCGCTGCTTGCTGGTCGCGAGCGGGCCGAGGTCGACCTTGTCGAGCCCGTTGCCGATCCGGAGCCTTCTCGCCTCCGCCGCCAGCCGTTCGGCGAACTCGTCATGGATCTTGGCGTGGACGTAGAAGCGTTCGGACGAGGTGCAGACTTGCCCGCAATTGAGATAAGCGGCAAACGCGGCCCCGCGCACCGCCATCTCCATCGGCGCCGAGGGCATCACGATCATCGGATCGTTGCCCGAAGCCTCGATCAGGCACGGCTTGAAAGTCTCGGCGCAGGTCCGCGCCACCGCCTGGCCCACGGCGACCGACCCGGTATAGGCGACGCCATGGGTCTTGGGGCTGGCGACCAGACGTTGCCCGACGCGTCCTCCGCCGGTGACCACTTGAATGAGACCCGCGGGCAGGCCGGCGAACAGCTCCATGAACTTCAGCGTGGTGAGGCTGGTCTGCTCATGCGGCTTGACGATGACCGCATTGCCCGCGGCGAGGGCGGCGGCGGCCTCCCAGCACAACAGCACCAGCGGATAGTTGAAGGGCAGGATGATGACGATCGTGCCCAGCGGCTCCTTGACCGCGAAGTGGAACTGACCCGGCACGGTGTTTCCGGCGACGCGCCCGGTCTCATGCCGGGCGATCTCGGCGTAGTAGTCGATCGCGGTCGCGCACCAGGAGACCTCGTCCACCGATTCCTTGAACGGCTTGCCTTCCTCGCGGGTCAGGCATTCGGCGTATGTCTCCTTGTTGCGCCGCACGGTCGCCGCCACTTCATGCAGGATGGTGGCGCGTGTCCGCGTGTCCTGCGCGCACCACTTGCGCCGCGCGCGGTCGGCGATCTCGACCGCTTGATCCACCTCGGCATCGGTCGCGTCGGCGATCTCGCCGATCCGGTCCTCCGTCGCCGGCTCGATCACGTCGAGCCGCGCGGTGCTGCGGCTCGCGAGGAGCGCGCCGTCGATGAACAGTTTGCCGGAAAGACGCGCGAAATCGTCCAGAGCCGCCAAGGCAGCCTCCCCTATGGTGGTTTCTTGTGTGTTAAAGATTTTTCTAACTATGACATGATTTTTTAATCGCGCAAGCGGATTCAGGGATCGTGATCCGCGCGGCGAAATAGCCGGTTGCCGAAACGGAGGCGCGTGTTACGAAGGCGCACCAAATCACTCGGAGCGGCGAGCGTGGTGAAGAAAGCGTTGCGGGCGAAGCGGTCGCCGAAGACCGAGAGTGACACCAGCGTCCTCGCGGTCGGCGCGCGGCTGCGTTCGGTGCGCGAGCAGGCGGGCCTGTCGCAGCGCGAGCTCGCCAAGCGCGCCGGCGTCACCAACGCCACCATCTCCCTGATCGAGCAGGACAGCCACGCGCCGTCGCTCGCCTCGCTGCATCGCATCCTCAATGCGATCCCGATCTCGATGGCGGAGTTCTTCGCGCTGCCGGTCTCGCGGCAGAACGCGCTCTTCTACGCCGAGGAGGATCTTGTCGTCGTCACCCGGGGCGGCGCCGATCTCCGCGTGCTCGGTTCCGAGCGCCGCGACAAGAAGCTGCAGCTGTTCTTCGAGCGCTATGCGCCGGGTGCCGATACCGGCGAGGAGATGATCGTGCACAACGGCGAGACCGCAGCCGTCATCGTGCAGGGCACGGTCGAGCTCGAGGTCAACGGCGAACGCCACCGCATCAATGCCGGCGGCGGCTTCCAGCTCTTCGGCAAGCAGCCCTATCGCCTGTTCAACGTCGGCCGCCAGACCGCCATTGTGGTCTGCGCTTGCACGCCGCCGCTGATCTAGTTGACATTCGGCGCAGGGCCGCCTTTTCTGCGGCGGTCCAAGCCCTGAGGTCCTGATGATTCCGCGTTACTCGCGCCCGGAGATGGCGCGCATCTGGGAGCCGGAGAACCGGTTTCGCATCTGGTTCGAGATCGAAGCCCATGCCTGCGACGCCCAGGCCGAATTGGGCGTGATTCCCAAGGAAGCTGCCAAAGCCGTGTGGGAACGCGGCAAGTGGGAGATCGCGCGGATCGACGAGATCGAGCGCGAGACCAAGCATGACGTGATCGCCTTCCTCACCAACCTCGCCGAGCATGTAGGTCCCGAGGCGCGGTTCGTGCATCAGGGCATGACCTCGTCGGACGTGCTCGACACCTGCCTTGCCGTGCAGCTGAAACAGGCGGCGGAGCTGCTCGAGGCCGATCTCGTTGCGCTGCTGGCGGCGCTGAAGCGCCGCGCGCTCGAGTATAAGACGACGCCGACCATCGGCCGCAGCCACGGCATCCATGCCGAGCCGACGACGTTCGGCGTGAAGCTCGCCGGCCACTATGCCGCCTTCGACCGCGCCAGGCGGCGGCTCGCCGCGGCCAAGGATGAGATCGCGACCTGCGCCATCTCCGGCGCGGTCGGCACCTTCGCCAACATCGATCCCAGGGTCGAGGCGCATGTGGCGAAGAAGCTCGGCCTGCATATCGAGCCGGTCTCGACCCAGGTGATCCCGCGCGACCGGCACGCCATGTTCTTCGCCGTGCTCGGCGTGATCGCGAGCTCGGTCGAGAATCTGGCGACCGAGATCCGGCACCTGCAGCGCTCCGAAGTGCGCGAGGCGGAGGAGTATTTTTCGCCGGGGCAGAAGGGCTCGTCGGCGATGCCGCACAAGCGCAACCCGGTGCTGTCGGAGAACCTGACCGGCCTCGCGCGGATCGTGCGCGCGGCGGTCAACCCGGCGCTGGAGAACGTGGCGCTCTGGCATGAGCGCGACATTTCGCATTCCTCGGTCGAGCGCGTGTTCGCGCCGGACGCCACCATCGCGCTCGATTTCGCCCTCACGCGCCTGACCGGCCTCATCGACAAGCTGATCGTCTATCCCGAGGCGATGCAGCGCAATCTCGACCGCTATTCCGGCCTGGTGCATTCGCAGCGCGTGCTGCTCGCACTCACCCAGGCCGGCATGACTCGCGAGGAGGCCTATCAGGCGGTGCAGCGCAATGCGATGAAGGTCTGGCTGGAGGGCAAGGATTTCCTCAACGAGCTGAAGAACGATCCGGCGGTCAGCGCGCGCATCTCGCCGGCCGCGCTCGCGGAGAGCTTCGATCTTGGCTACCATTTCAAGCATGTCGACGAGATCTTCCGCCGCGTCTTCGGAAATTGACGCGCTCATAGATTTCTGCGCGCGCCACCCGGTCCCCGATTGCGACCAGGAGCGCTATCTGCGCCATCTCTGCAGCGGCCCCGAGGCGATCATCGACGTCCGGGAGCAGGGCATCGTCTGCGTCATCCTCGACCGGCTGATGTCGGTGAGCGGCGCGGTGCCGCTGGAGCTGGTCGGCTGCGCGGGCGAGGAGATCGCCGCCGAGGCGGCCGAGGCGGCGCTGTCGGCGGCGCTGGAGATCGGCAGCCGGCTCGGTCTCGCCGGGCTCGATCTCATGATCACCGAGCGCTGGGCGCCGCACCGGCGGCTGATGGAATCCCGCGGCTTCGTGCTCTCCTATCGCGACCTCGACATGCGCTGCGTGGATCCCAGCTGGGGGCGGGACCTGGCACTGGCGGATGGCCTCGCCTGGTCCGATCTCGGCACCGACTGGGTCGATGCCTATCTGCGGCTGCAAGCCGCGGCTTTCGCCGACGTGCCCGGCACCTACTCGCCCGACGCCGCGGAGATGCGTCGCGTCGTGACGCAGGGCGGCGCGAGGGTGCGGATGCTCTCCGATGGAGCGCATATCCTCGCCGCGCTGCGCTTCGCACCGGAGCGGGGCTTCCTGCATTCGGTCGTGCGCGATCCCGCGGTCAAGGGCCGCGGCTTCGGCCGGCTGGTGCTGGATGAGGCGCGCCGGCAGAACCCGGGACGCGCACTCTCGTTGAACGTCGTCAGCAGCAACCGCCCGGCGCTCGACCTCTATCATCGGCACGGGTTTGAGATCCTGCGCGAGCAGGACGTGCTGACCAAGACATTGCGCGCCTGAGCCGGTCAGCGACGTCCCCCATGACGTTCTCTTTAACCCTCCGCCTTGATCTGGGCGACCGCGCTGCTCATGAACTCGGTCATCTGCTTCCTGAGCCGATGCTCGGAGACATCGACCCCGCGCTCCTTGAAGTCCGCCAACAGCTTCTCGACCATAAGCTGGTCGCCGTGCACCTTCAGGTCCGCCGTGATGACCGCCTTGGCGTAGGTTTCCGCCTCGGTGCCGTGGATGCCGAGCAGGTTCGCGGCCCAGAGGCCGAGCAGCTTGTTACGACGGGAGATCGCCTTGAACTCCAGTTCCTTGTCGTGCTTGAACTTGTTCTCGAAGGACTGCTCGCGCTCGTCGAAGCCGGTCATCTTGTGCCTCTCCCGCGGCGCGATTGGCGCGCCTGTCGTGTCGAAGTTGAACCCTACTTGCCGGTAAAATGGTTGGACCCTATCCCCGCGTCAAGTCTATAGAATCGGCTTTGGCGAGAGGCTTTTGCACCTGCAGATAGCGCCGGTGGATCAAGAGAGATGTGCAGCGTCATCGTTCTGTTCCGGCCCGGTCACGATTGGCCCATTCTCTGGGCGAGCAATCGCGACGAGATGCTGGACCGCCCCTGGTCGCCGCCGGCGCGGCATTGGCCCGATCGGCCTGAAGTGACGGCGGGCCGCGACGAGCTCGCCGGCGGCGCCTGGCTCGGCATCAACGATTTCGGCGTGGTGGCCGGAATCCTCAACCGGGTGGATTCGCTGGGGCCGATGCCCGGCAAGCGCAGCCGCGGCGAGCTGGTGCTCGATGCGCTGGATTTCGCCGATGCCGAAGATGCGCTCGGCATGTTGACCGAGCTCGATCCTCAAGCCTACCGGCCCTTCAACATGGTCGTCGCCGACAACACCAAGGCCTATTGGCTCAGGAGCATCGGCGAGGAGGTGGAGGCCTGGCCGCTGGCCGAGGGCGTCTCGATGATCACAGCCTTCGACTGCAACGATCCGAGCAGCAAGCGCATCCGCCACTACCTGCCGCTCTGGAAGGCGGCTGAGCCGCCGGATCCGGACAGCGACGAGTGGTCCGAATGGCAGGAGCTTTTGGCCTCGCGCGAGCACGCGCCGGATGGCGACACATTCGACGCGATGAACATCGTCTCCAACACCGGCTTCGGCACCGGCTCCGCCTCGATCATCGCGCTGCCGGGCGTGCAATGGGCGGATCGCAAGCCGATCTGGCGTTTCACCGCCGGCCGGCCGGACCGCACGCCCTGGCAAGTGATCGGGCTCTGAAAGCTTCTTGTGCATTGACAAGGGAGTCCAATAAGTTAGCTTCGCGCGGGCTGGAGGCGCGGCGAGTCGGAGTCCGCGAATGCTGACGAGACGGCACTTGATGAGCGGCGGCTGCCGGGCGGTGGCCACGGCCGACGCCAGCCATTGATCCCGTGCACCGTCTCCTTGGCGCGATCTTCGGCATCATGACTTTCGCCGCATCGCTGATGTTCGGGGAACGCGCCGCATCCGCGCATCCGCATGTCTTCATCGAGGATCGCGTCGTCTTCATGTTCGCGGGGGCGAAGATCATCGCCCTCACCGAATCCTGGAAGTTCGACGAGGTGTTCAGCGATCAGCTGCTGCAGGGCTTCGATGCCGATGGCGACGGCAAGTTCAGTCCGGAAGAGAGCAAGGCGGTCGCCAAGGGCACCCTGCCCAACATGAAGAAGTTCCGCTACTTCAACTACATCTGGGTCGACGGCAAGGACCTGGGCTCGATCGACCCGATCGACTTCACCGCCAGCGCCAAGGACAAGAAGGTGATCTTCGTCTTCACCGAGAAGCTGCCGAAACCGGTCGATCCCAGGACCCAGAAGATCAAGGTCGAGATCAACGACCGCGAGTTCTATGTCGAGGTCGACCTCGCCCAGGACAAGCCGATCCTGTTCCACGGCAACCAGGGCGTCAGCTGCGAGCCCAAGATCCGCGACGATACCGAGAACGCCTACTACGGCGGCTTCGTGAACCCTCAGGAGATCACGCTCTCATGTCACTGACGGTGCGGCTGCTGTTCGCCTGTCTGATCGCAATTCTCGCCGTGCTGCCGGTGACGCAGGTGCGCGCGGACAGCCCCTCGCCCTTCGGTATCGGCCCCAGTGGGAGCGATTCGGGCAGCAGCGATGCGGCGGCCGCGCCGGCGCCGTCAGATGCGTCGGCGACTCCGAGCCGGCCCTCAATGCTGCGCCGGATCGGTGGCTCGGTCGTGATGCTGCAGGCCCGGATCAATCGCGCGATCAACGAGCAACTGTTGGCGATCAAGGCAGGCGACAAGCCCTGGGCGCTCTGGGGCGGGCTGCTGATCGGCTTTCTCTATGGCGTCTTCCACGCGCTGGGGCCGGGACACGGCAAGACCATCATCGTCGGCTATTTCCTCGGCCGCCATGCCCATCCCTGGCGCGGCGTCGCCATGGCGAGCTGGATTTCGCTGAGCCATGTCGTGGGTGCGATCGTCATCGTGGTGATCGTCCACACGATCCTGACCCAGGCCCTGGCGTCGCCGGTCGACGAAGTGGATGGCCTCAGGGTCTTCAGCTACGGCGCCATCCTGCTGATCGGGATCGGTATGCTGGTCTCGGCCATGCGCGGCGGGCGCGCCCATGCGCAGGGTCATGATCACCGCCATCCGCATCACGGGCACGATCATGCCCACGGGGCGCATTGCGCCCATGTGCCGGGGACGCATAAGGAGCAGGGCATCCTCGGCTTCGCCGCCGGCTTCATCCCCTGCTCGGGCGCCATCCTGATCCTGGTCTTCGCGCTGACCAACGGGATCATCCTCTCCGGCATCGCCATGACCCTGGCGATCGCCGTCGGCATGGCGATCACCCTTTCGATCATGGGGGTCGGCAGCATCCTGGTCCGCCACCACATCGTGCTGCGGCTGCCGCAGAGCGCCGTCGCCAGCCGCGCCTTCATTCTTGCCGGTCCGATTCTCGTGACGCTGATCGGCGCCGTGCTGCTGAGCGGGGCGCTGCTGCTGCCGTCCATGTCGTAACCGGCCGCAATTTAAAGACAATCCCGCCCGGCTCGATCCGCCCCGCTGCGCTGCGGCGCGATTGTTTCCGCCGCCTGCACCTGCTAGAAGGGGTCGCAAACTGCGACTCCCGCCGCTGCCCCGCGCCGGGGGACCGGCAGATGGAGAAATCGGATGACGCGCCGTCGTCGCATTTACGAGGGCAAGGCCAAGGTCCTGTTCGAGGGACCGGAGCCCGGGACCCTGGTTCAGTATTTCAAGGACGACGCCACCGCCTTCAACAACCAAAAGAAGGGCACGATCACCGGGAAGGGGGTGCTGAACAACCGCATCTCCGAATACCTGATGGTCAAGCTCGGCGAGATCGGTGTGCCCACCCATTTCGTGCGCCGCCTCAACATGCGCGAGCAGCTGGTGCGCGAGGTGGAGATCATCCCGCTCGAGGTCGTGGTGCGGAACGTGGTCGCGGGCTCGCTCTCCAAGCGCTTCGGCATGCCGGAGGGGACCCAGCTGCCGCGCTCGATCGTCGAGTATTACTACAAGTCCGACGAGCTCGGCGACCCGATGGTCTCCGAGGAGCACATCACCGCCTTCGGCTGGGCCACGCCGCAGGACATCGACGAGATCCTGGCGATGTCGCTGCGGATCAACGATTTCCTGCTCGGCCTCTTCCTCGGCGTCGGCCTGCGTCTCGTGGATTTCAAGCTGGAATACGGCCGGCTCTACGAGAACGAGGAGATGCGCCTCGTGCTCGCCGACGAGATCAGCCCCGACAACTGCCGCCTCTGGGACACCAAGACCGGAGAGAAGCTGGACAAGGACCGCTTTCGCCGCGACCTCGGCAATGTCGAGGAGGCCTATCAGGAAGTCGCCCGTCGCCTGGGGATCCTGCCGGAAGGCGGCCCGCGGGACATGAAGGGCCCCTCGACGATGCAGTAGTCAGAGAACAGATGTCAGATATCAGATGTCAGAGGTGAATTTGCTTCTGACATCTGACATCTGTCATCTGACATCTGGAGCGCCAGCGACCCCATGAAAGCCCGCGTCCATATCACCCTCAAGAACGGCGTGCTCGATCCCCAGGGCCGCGCCATCGCCAACGCCTTGCACTCGCTCGGCTTCGCCTCCGTCGGCGACGTGCGCCAGGGCAAGTTCATCGAGATCGACTTGAAGGAGACCGACAAGGCCAAGGCCAAGTCGGCGGTCGATCAGATGTGCTCCAGGCTGCTGGCGAACACCGTGATCGAGAACTACGCCGTGGATCTGGTGGAGTAGTGCGCTCGATGCCACTCCAATTTCCGCCGTCATCCCGGGACTTGGTCCCGGGATCCACGCCTTTGCAGCTGAAGGAAGGCGTGGATGCCGGCACCAAGTGCCGGCATGACGATCCAAATTTGCATTCACTGTCGTGCAAAGCGACGGAGGCCGCATGAAGACCGCCATCATCGTTTTCCCCGGCTCCAACCGCGAGAAGGATGCCGAGGCGGCGCTGACCGAGATCACGGGCAAGCCGCCGGTCATGGTCTGGCATCGGGACAGCGAGCTGCCGAAGGTCGATCTCGTCGTGGTGCCGGGTGGCTTCTCCTATGGCGACTATCTGCGCTGCGGCGCCATCGCCGCGCATTCGCCGGTCCTGCGCGAGGTGAAGGCGCGGTCGGAGAAGGGCATGGCGGTGCTCGGCATCTGCAATGGCTTCCAGATCATCTGCGAAGCGGGGCTGCTGCCGGGCGTGCTGATGCCGAACGCAGGCCTGAAATTCGTCTGCCGCAACGTGAACCTGCGGGTCGAGACCTCGCAGTCCCTGTTCACCTCCCGTTACGAGAAGGGCCAGATCCTCTCGGTGCCGGTCGCGCATCATGACGGCAACTACACCGCCGACGAGAAGACCTTGGACGAGCTCGAATCCCGCGACCAGATCGCGTTCCGTTACTGCGGGCCGGATGGAACCATCGGCGGTTCCGATGGCGATCCGCTCTGGAACCCGAACGGGTCGGCGCGCTCCATTGCCGGCGTGTTCAACCGCACCAAGAACGTGATGGGGCTGATGCCGCATCCGGAGAATGCGATCCGCGAGCTGCTGGGCTCGACCGACGGTCGCGGCCTCTTCCAGGCGATGGCCGAGGCCCTCGCGGCATGAGCGCACGCGTCGGGCAGCAGATCACGCCGAACCTGATCGCGGAACACGGCCTCACCAAGGAAGAATACGATCTCATCCTCGAGATCATGGGGCGCGAGCCCTCGCTGACCGAGCTCGGCATCTTCTCGGTCATGTGGTCGGAGCACTGCTCCTACAAATCCTCCCGCGTGCATCTGAAGAAGCTGCCGACCAAGGCGCCCTGGGTGATCCAGGGCCCGGGTGAGAATGCCGGCGTCATCGACATCGGCGACGGCCAGGCCGCCGTCTTCAAGATGGAGAGCCACAACCATCCTTCCTTCATCGAGCCCTATCAGGGTGCGGCGACAGGTGTCGGCGGCATCATGCGCGACGTCTTCACCATGGGCGCGCGGCCGATCGCCAATCTGAATGCGCTGCGCTTCGGCGCGCCCGACGATCCGAAGACCAGGCATCTCGTTTCCGGCGTGGTCGCCGGCATCGGCGGCTATGGCAATTGCATGGGCGTGCCGACGGTCGGCGGCGAGGTCAACTTCCATCCGAGCTACAACGGCAACATCCTGGTCAATGCCATGACCGTCGGCCTCGCTGATGCCGACAACATCTTCTATTCGGCGGCGGCGGGGGTCGGGAACCCGGTGATCTATGTCGGCGCCAAGACCGGACGCGACGGCATCCACGGCGCGACCATGGCGTCGGCCGAGTTCAACGAGGATTCCGAGGAGAAGCGCCCGACCGTGCAGGTCGGCGATCCCTTCACCGAGAAGCTGCTGCTGGAAGCCTGCCTCGAGCTGATGGCGACCGATGCCATCGTCGCCATCCAGGACATGGGCGCCGCGGGCCTGACCTCGTCCTCGGTCGAGATGTCGTCCAAGGGCGGGCTGGGGCTGGAGCTCGATCTCGACAAGGTGCCCGTGCGCGAGACCGGCATGACGGCCTACGAGATCATGCTCTCGGAGTCCCAAGAGCGCATGCTGATGGTGCTGAAGCCCGAGGGCCGGGACAAGGCACGCGCCATCTTCGAGAAATGGGAGCTCGATTTCGCCGAGATCGGCGTGCTGACCGATACCGGCCGTCTGGTGCTGAAGAAGAACGGCAAGGTGGAAGCGGACATGCCGGTGGCGCCGCTGGTGGAGAAGGCGCCGCTCTATCACCGGCCCTGGTCGCCCACACCGCCGCAGCCGATCATCACCGCGCGGGACGTGAAGGCGCCACAGGACCTGATTGCGGTGCTGAAAAAGCTGGTCGGCTGCCCGGACCTCGCCTCCAAGCGCTGGGTCTATGAACAGTACGATCACCTGGTCATGGGTCACACCGTGCAACGGCCGGGCGGCGATGCCGCGGTCGTGCTGGTGCCCGGTCCGCATGGTCGGCCGATCAGCCAGAAGGCGCTCGCCATGACCTCGGACTGCACGCCGCGCTATTGCCAGGCGGACCCGAAGACCGGCGGCGCACAGGCGGTGGCGGAGAGCTGGCGCAACTTGACCGCCGTCGGCGCGCGGCCACTCGCCGTCACCGACAACATGAACTTCGGCAACCCGCAGCGGCCCGAGATCATGGGGCAATTCGCGCTGGCGATCGACGGCATGGCCGAGGCCTGTCTGGCGCTCGACTATCCGGTCGTCTCCGGCAATGTCTCGCTCTACAACGAGACCAACGGCAAGGGCATCCTCCCCACGCCCACCATCGGCGGGGTCGGCGTCATCGCCGATGTGCGCAAGTCGCCGAAGATCGCCTTCCGCAATGCCGGCGAGGCGATCTACCTCATCGGTGAGACCGCCGGCTGGCTCGGCTGCTCGATCTTCCTGCGCGAGATCGAAGGGCGCGAGGAAGGCGCGCCGCCGCCGGTCGATCTCGCCGCCGAGCGCCGCAACGGCGATTTCGTGCGCCGCCTGATCGAGGCGGAGAAGGCGACCGCCGTGCATGACGTCTCCGACGGCGGCACGCTGGTCGCCGTGGCGGAGATGGCGATGGCGTCGGGCATCGGCGCCGCGCTCCAGGCGCGACCCAAGGAGAGTCCGGACCATGCCTTCTGGTTCGGCGAGGACCAGGCGCGCTATGTCCTTACCGTCCGTGCGGATGAGGGCGAGGCGCTGGAGGCGGCGGCCAAGGCGGCCGGCGTGCCGCTGCGCTATCTCGGAAGAACCGGCGGCAGCGATTTGACTCTGGCAGGG
>DATKMF010000199.1:0-5117 GCA_035542015.1 Candidatus Cybelea sp. | reverse complement strand
CACTTACGCCGCAATCGACAAGGAGACGAGTAAGGCGCGCGCCTACAGCGGGATCGGCGGCTGGCTCGGCTTCACCGACAAATACTGGGGCTCGGCGATAATCCCCGAACAGACGACGCCGATCGAGGCGCGCTTTACAGCCAGCGGAACCGCCCAGCCGGAAGACTACCAGGCCGACTTCCTCAAGCCGGAGGTCAAGGTTGCGCCCGGCGCGACCCTCGAGTCCACGAGCCGCGTCTTCGCCGGGGCGAAAGAAGTTAGCACGATCGACAATTACCAGGCTCAGCTCGGCATCAAGAAGTTCGATCTGATGATCGACTGGGGCTGGTTCTATTTCATCACCAAACCCCTCTTCCTGCTGATCGACGCGATCTACAAGTTCGTCGGCAATTTCGGTCTCGCGATCCTCGCCGTCACCGTCCTCGTGAAGCTTGCCTTCTTTCCGCTCGCCAACCGCTCCTACCAGTCGATGGCGAAGATGAAGAAGATCCAGCCGCAGATCGCGGCGCTGAAGGAGAAATATCCCGACGACAAGATGAAGCAGCAGCAGGAGCAGATGGAGCTCTTCAAGCGCGAGGGGGTCAATCCTGTCGCGGGCTGCCTGCCGATGGTGATCCAGATCCCGGTGTTCTTCGCGCTCTACAAGGTGATCTTCATCACCATCGAGATGCGCCACGCGCCGTTCTTCGGCTGGATCAGGGACCTCTCCGCGCCCGACCCGACGAACGTGTTCACGCTCTTCGGCGTCATCCCGTGGGACCCGACGGCGCTGCCGGTCGTCGGCCATTTCCTGGCCCTCGGCATCTGGCCGCTCATCATGGGCGTCTCGATGTTCCTTCAGATGAAGATGAACCCGGAGCCGGCCGACCCGGTCCAGAAATCCATGTTCGCCTGGATGCCGGTCATCTTCACCTTCATGCTCGGCACGTTCCCGGCCGGCCTCGTCATCTACTGGACCTGGAACAATACGCTCACCATCCTCCAGCAGTACTACATCATGACGAAGGCGGGGGTGAAGGTGGAGCTCTGGGACAATTTGCGCGGCCTTTTGGGCCGAACCCCAGCCAAGACCACGAGCACATGAGCGATGCCGCGGCCGGGATCGACTGGATCGAGGCCGGCCGCAAATTGTTCGCAGGCCCATGCGCCTTCATGGCTGGCGCGGCCCGGGCGGAAGGGCTGCCGCCCATAGGCGCTCCGGAAGTCGCCTTCGCCGGACGGTCGAACGTCGGCAAGTCTTCGCTCATCAACGCGCTGACCGGGCGCATAAGCCTCGCCCGCATTTCGCACACGCCGGGGCGGACGCAGGAGCTCAACTTCTTCGATCTTGGCGGCAAGGCGACGCTGGTCGACATGCCCGGCTACGGCTACGCCGCCGTCTCGAAGGCGAAATCGGCGGCCTGGGGAAAGCTCATCCGCGACTACCTGCGCGGGCGGCCCTCGCTCCTGCGTGTGTTCGTGCTGGTGGACGGACGCCACGGCCTGAAAGAGAACGACAAGGAGACACTGCGACTCCTGGACGCCGCCGCCGTCTCTTATTTGGTCGTCCTCACCAAACGCGACGAGGTGAAGGCGGCCGACCAGCCGGCACGCATCGCGGCGGCGCTTGAGGCGCTTCGCGCGCATCCCGCCGCCTACCCGGAGGTGAACTTCACCTCAGCGCGGAACGGCGAAGGCGTCGCGGATTTGCGGGCGCATATCGCGCGACTGATCGCGGAGAGGTCTGCGACTGCGGCTTGACGCCAGCAGGTGACTGAAGAGATTCTGTGTCAGGTGCGTGAAGGGGTGCTCCCTGCGGTCGAGGAAGACCCGGCAAAGGAGCACCCCATGCCGCAGCGCGCTGCGACGATAGAGAGTTTGCCGGCTGCCTTCGAGGTGGTGAAGGCCATGCAAGCGGAGGGGCTGGATTGGGGCGAGGGCTATCGTCCGCTTGGCCGGCAGGCGCTCGCCGAGATCATCGAGACGGAGATGGCGGCGGCGGTTGATCGCCATCTGGAAAGCCTCGAGGCCGACGACGAAGCCGATCGGCGCAACGGCTGTTACCGGCGCTCGCTTTTGACCGAGCTCGGCGACATCGAGCTTTCCGTGCCGCGCACGCGCCGCTACTGCCCGACCGAAGTGGTGCGCGCCTACGCCCGTCGCTCGCCCGAGATCGACCGGACGATCCTTTCGGGTTTCGTCCTCGGGCTGTCGACCCGCGCAAGCTCGGCGAGGTCTTGCTCTGTCTGCTCGGCCGGCCGGTCAGCCCGGCGACGGTCAGCCGGGTGGCGCAAAGCCTCGACAAGGCGGTCGCCGCCTTCCACGCCCGCCCGCTTGGCGGGCGCTGCCAGGCGCTGATGCTCGACGGCGTCGCGCTCGCCCGCAAAACCGGGGCCGGAGCGCTGCGCCGCCCCGGTCCGGTGGCTCTGGGCCTCAGGCCAGACGGCAAGAAGGAGGTCATCGACTACCGCCCTGGCGGGCGGCGAAAGCGCCGCCGAATGGGAGCGTTTTCTGGCCGACCTCTACAAGGCGCGGCCTCACCGGCGAAGGCCTCGACATGATCTGCGTCGACGGCGGCTCGGGCCTCCTGGCCGCCCTGCCGATGGTCTACGACAAGATCCCCGTCCAGCGCTGCTTACGCGCACAAGATCCGCAATTGTCGTTTTTCATGGAATAGGGACCCCGCTACGGGGCTGATTTGCATTCAATCGGGACCCCGTTGCGACGGGTCCACACTGGCCTCCCGGATGCTGGGAGGCCTGGATTGGAATGCTGGTTTTGGAGACGATCGCCAAGATACGCCGTGCCTATTTCAAGCTTGGTAAGCCGATTAAGGAGATCTGCCGTGAACTGCGGGTCTCGCGCAAAGTGGTTCGGAAGGTGATCCGGTCAGATGCGACCGAGTTCCGCTACGAGCGTTCCCATCAACCGCTGCCGCGGATCGGGCCCTGGCGGGAACGCCTGGAAGGGTTCCTGGAAGAGAACGATCGCCGGGCGCCTCGGCAGCGATTGACGATCATTCGGATTTACGAGGATCTTGTTGGGCTGGGCTATGCCGGCAGCTACGCCGCGGTCAGACGCTACGCGATTGCCTGGCGCGAGAGGCGCGCAAGAACGACGGCGGAAGCCTACGTGCCGCTGACGTTTGCGCCGGGGGAGGCCTACCAATTCGACTGGAGTCACGAGATCGTCGTCATGAACGGCGTGACGACGACGGTGAAGGTCGCGCACGTCCGGCTCTGTCACAGTCGGATGATGTTGGTGCGCGCCTACCCGCGCGAGACGCAGGAGATGGTGTTCGACGCCCACGAGCGGGCGTTCGCCTTTTTCAAGGGCGCCTGCGCACGCGGCCTGTATGACAACATGAAGACGGCGGTGGAGACGGTCTTCGTCGGCAAGGACCGCCAATACAATCGCCGCTTCCTGCAGATGTGCTCGCATCATCTGGTCGAGCCGGTCGCCTGCACGCCGGCGGCCGGATGGGAGAAAGGCCAGGTCGAGAACCAGGTCGGGCTGGTGCGCGAGCGCTTCTTCACGCCGCGGTTGCGGTTTCAAAAGCTATGACGAGTTGAACGCCTGGCTCCTCGATAAATGTCTGGCCTGGGCGGAGGCGCACGCCCATCCGGAGTGGCCCGAGCGGACGATCTGGGAGGTCTTCGAAGAGGAACGGCCGAAGCTGATCCCGTATCGCGGCCGGTTCGACGGCTTCCATGCGCTGCCGGCCTCGGTGTCGAAGACCTGCCTCGTACGCTTCGACAACAACAGGTACTCGGTGAGCGCCAGCGCCGTCGGCCGCCCGGTCGACCTTCATGCCTACGCCAATCGGATCGTCATCCGCCAGGACGGGCGTGTCGTCGCCGAGCATCGGCGCAGTTTCGGCCGCGGCGAGACGATCTACGATCCGTGGCATTACGTGCCGGTTCTTGCCCGCAAGCCCGGCGCCTTGCGCAACGGGGCGCCGTTCAAGGACTGGGTGCTGCCGGGGGCGCTCGACCGGATCCGGCGCAAGCTTTCGGGTTCCAACGACGGCGACCGGCAGATGGTCAAGATTCTCGCCGCGGCGCTCACCGACGGATTGCCGGCGGTCGAGGCCGCCTGCGCCCAGGCGCTCGCCGGGAATGTTCATTCGGCCGACGTCGTCCTCAACATCCTGGCGCGGCGGCGTGATCCCGGACCGGCGCCGCCGATCCACCCCGGTCGCGCTGCGCCTGCATCACGCGCCGGTCGCCGACTGCGCCCGATACGACCAGCTCAGGAGCGCCTGACAATGGAGCGGACCGAAGTCCTCGACATGATGGGCGAGCTGAAGCTCTACGGCATGAAGGCCGCTTATGACGAGACACTCGCGACCGCGCTCAAGCGCAAGCATGAGCCGCAGCGCTTCGTCGGCGACCTCCTCCGCGCCGAGATCTCGGAGAAGCAGGCGCGCTCGATCAAATACCAGCTCACGGTCGCCAAGCTGCCGCTCGCCAAGGACGTCGACGACTTCGCGTTCAAGGGCACGCCAATCAACGAGGCTCTCGTGCGCGACTTGACCGGCGGCGCGTTCATCGCCCAACAGCGCAATGTCGTTCTGGTCGGTGGGACCGGCACGGGCAAGACGCATCTGGCCATCGCTATCGCGCGCAGCTGCATCCGCGCCGGATCGCGCGGTCGCTTCTTCACCACCGTCGATCTCGTCAATCAGCTCGAGGCTCAAGCGCGCGCCGGCCGCCAGGGACGACTCGCTGACTACCTCACGCGCCTCGACTTCGTCATCCTCGACGAACTCGGCTATCTGCCCTTCGCCCAAGCCGGCGGGCAGCTTCTCTTCCACCTGGTCAGCCGGCTCTACGAACGCACATCGATCCTGGTCACCACCAATCTCGCCTTCGGCGAATGGCCGAGCGTGTTCGGCGACTCGACGCTTTCATGATGCCTCTATCTTGGACCGGTTGGTGCGTCGGACTCTCGCTCTGAGCACGGCAGCTTGGTCTGGGGATAGTGAGATCTGCCAAGGCATGCCCTTGGCGAGTTGCTTGCCCGTCAGCCACCCTTTTCGGAGCCAATCGAATATGACCTGCGGTGTGATGCCGATGGCCGCCGCGGCGCCCTGGACCGAGTAGGTTCCGTCGGGCCACTGCGGCGGGTTCGCGGCT